>CAYUXM010000053.1:0-15078 GCA_964448765.1 uncultured Rhodobacterales bacterium | reverse complement strand
GCTGATCGTCTCGGCCGGGCTGACCCGGTCGGGCGCGGTCGGCTGGATCACCCGGCAGGTCGCGGATGCCGGCCGCGGCCTTGGCGCGCATGTCGCGCTGATGGGCGCGGTGGGCGGCGTGCTGTCGGCCTTCATGAACAACGTGGCCGCGCTGGCGCTGCTGATGCCGGTCGACGTGGAAACCGCGCGCCGCGCCGGCCGGGCGCCGGGGCTGACGCTGATGCCGCTGTCCTTCGCCACCATCCTTGGCGGCATGGCGACGCTGATCGGCACGCCGCCGAACATCATCATCGCGACCTGGCGCGGCGAGGCGCTGGGCGAACCCTACCAGATGTTCGATTTCGCCCCCGTCGGCGGGCTGGTGGCGCTGATCGGGCTGGCCTTCGTCGCCGCGGGCGGCTGGCGGCTGATCCCGCAACGCGACACCGCCGCGGCGGCCGATCCGGCCGACGGGATGGCGCCCTATATCGCCGAACTCGTCGTGCCGGAGGGCTCCGACATCATCGGCAAGACGCTGGCGGAACTCGAAGCCGTGGCCGATCCCGCCGAGGTCGGGCTGATCGGGATCGTGCGCGACGGCAAGCGCCGGCTGGGCGGCGCCCGGCGCACGAAGATCGCGGCCGCCGACCTGCTGGTGATCGAGGCCGGTGCCGAGGCGATCGAGGCGTTCCGGACCGAACTGGGCCTGTCCCTGGCCGAGAACGGCCGCCAGCCCGCGGCCGACCAGGGGCTTTCGGTGGTCGAGGTCGTGGTGCCCGTCGGCGCCCGGATCGCGGGCCGGTCGGCGGCGCGGATCGGGCTGGGCTGGCGGCAGCGCACGATCCTGCTGGGCATCGCGCGGCAGGGCAAGCGGATCACCCGCGAGGTCCGGCGCGAGACGGTGCGGCCCGGCGACATCCTGCTGCTGCTGGTGCCCGAGGGCCATACCGACGAGGTCGCGGCCTGGCTGGGCGTGCTGCCGCTGGCCGAACGCGGGCTGGCGGTGACGAAACAGGCCAAGGCCGGGCTGGCCGCGGGCATCTTCGCCGCCGCGGTCGTCGCGGCGAGCCTCGGCTGGCTTTACCTGCCGATCGCGCTGGGCTGCGTGGTGGTGGCCTATGTGCTGGCCCGGATCCTGCCGCTGTCGGAGATCTACGACCATGTCGAATGGCCGGTCATCGTGCTGCTGGGCTCGATGATCCCGCTGGGCGCGGCGCTGGAGGAGGCCGGCGGCACCGAACTGATCGCGCAGGCCCTCGTCGGGATGACGGCCGGGCTGCCGGCCTGGGTCGCGCTGACCGCGCTGATGGCGGTGACGATGACGCTGTCGGACGTGCTCAACAACACCGCCACCGCGATCGTCGCCGCGCCGGTGGGCCTGTCGATGGCGCAGGCGATGGGCGTGTCGCCCGATCCGTTCCTGATGGCGGTGGCGGTGGCGGCCTCCTGCGCCTTCCTGACCCCGATCGGGCACAAGAACAACACGCTGATCCTGGGCCCAGGCGGCTACCGGTTCGGCGACTACTGGCGGCTGGGCCTGCCGCTGGAGATCCTCGTGGTGGCGACCGGCGTGCCGCTGATCCTGCTGTTCTGGCCGCTGTGAGGCCGGGCCGCGGGGGGCCCTGCCCCCCGGCCGTCGCCGGAGCCTCGACGGCTCCGGCGACGGCTCCCCCCGGGATATTTGAAGACCAAAACCGGTGCCGGGCGCTCAGACCTTCCAGATCAGCGGGATCATCAGGCTGGCGGAAATGCCCAGGATGATGTTCATCGGGATGCCGACGCGCATGAAATCGGTGAACCTGTAGCCGCCCGGCCCGTAGACCATCATGTTGGTCTGGTAGCCGATCGGGGTGGCGAAACTGGCCGAGGCGGCGAACATCACCGCCACCGCGAAGGGCCGCGGATCGAGCCCCAGCACCAGCGCCAGTTCGATCGCGATCGGGGTGACGATCACCGCCACCGCGTTGTTCGACACCAGTTCGGTCAGCGCCGAGGACAGGAAATAGACCGCGAAGATCACCGCCCAGGGCGGCAGGCCGGACAGCGCCGGGCTGACCGCCTCGACAAGAAGCCGCACCGCACCCGAGGCATCGAGCGCCGCGCCGACCATCAGCATGGCGAAGATCATCGCCATGACCTTGGCCTCGACATAGGAAAACGCCTCTTCGCTGTCGATGCAGCGCGCCACCAGGATCACCGCCACCGCGACCCCGGCCAGCAGCAGGATCGGCGCGACATCGAGCGCCGCCAGCGCCACCACGCCGATCATCGCCGCGACCGCCACCGGCGCGCGGTCGCGCCGGTAGGCCCGTTCCGTCGGCTTGGAGATGTCGATCAGGTCCATGTCGGCCGCGAGGCGGCCGATGTCTTCCGGTGCGCCTTCCAGCAGCAGGGTGTCGCCGACCAGCACCGTGATATCGTCGAGCTGGCGGCCGATGTTCTGGTCGCGGCGGTGCACGGCGAGCGGATAGACGCCGTAGCGCCGCCGGAGCCGCAGGTCGCCCAGCCGGCGGCCGATCATCCGGCAGCCGGGCGAGATCAGCACCTCGACCGTCTCGGTCTGAACCGAGCTGAGCTTGTCGACCATCCGAACGTCGCGGTTCTGCTGCAGGCCCAGCAGTTCGGCCATCTCGGTGCGCAGGACCACCCGGTCGCCCGGCTCCAGCACCACCGGCGCGAGGTCGCGGCGCAGCGAGGCATCGCCGCGCAGCACGTCGATCACCCGCACGCCCTCGCGCTTGAACAGGTCGATGTCGAGCACCCGCTGCCCGATCAGCCCGCTGTCCTCGGGCAGGGCGACCTCGGTGAAGTATTTCAGCCGCCGCCGGTCGCCCAGCAGGTAGCCCATCGACTGCCGTTCCGGCAGCAGCCTGCGGCCGACGAGCGCGAGATAGACGAGGCCGACAGAGACCTGCACGAGGCCCAGCGGCGTGATCTCGAAGATCGAGAACGGCTCCATCCCCCTGGTGCGCGCCACGCCGTCGACCAGCAGGTTCGTGGACGTGCCGATCAGCGTCAGCGTGCCGCCGAGGATCGCGGCGTAGCTGAGCGGGATCAGCAGTTTCGAGACGTTCAGGCCGAGCTTGCGCGCCACGCCCATCATCACCGGGATCATCATCACCACGACCGGCGTGTTGTTGAGAACGGCCGAGGCCGCCGCGACGAGGCCGAAGATCATCGCCAGCGTCACCAGCGGGCGGGCATCGAGATGCGCCTCGGCCTGCCGCGTCAGCCAGTCCAGCGCGCCGGTCCGCACCAGCCCGCCCATCAGCAGGAACATCGCCAGGATCGTCCAGGGCGCGGGGTTGGCGAGGCTTGCGACCGCGGCCTCGTAGGGCAGGAGCCCGAGGACGAGGAACAGCGCCGCGGTGCCCAGCGCCACGACCTCTGCCGGGTAGGTCTCGCGCACGAAGAGGATGAACATGCCGATCACGAGGACCAGCACCACAACCGCCTCGCCGGTGGCGCCGAACCCGAGGTCGATCACTCCGCGCCCCTCCCGCTCAGGCCCGGCAGCGGCGCCGCGGGCGCGGCGGCCGGGGCCGGCCCGGCCGCCTGCCGCGGCCGCGGCTGCACCAGCGCCAGCCCGGCCATCATCACCGCCAGCGCGGCCCAGACCGTCGGCGGGAACCGTTCGCCCAGGATCAGCATCGCCCAGACCACGCCCGAGCCGGTGACGATGTAGGAGACCTGCGCGGCGAAGACCGCGCCGGCCTGGCGCGCGATCCAGACGTAAAGCGAATAGGCCAGCGCGTGCAGCAGCGACGAGGCGACGAGCGCCCGTTCCGGCGCGCCCCAGGCCGCGAGGGGATCGATGAACTGGCCCGAGCCCAGCGCCAGCGGCAGCGCCACGATCGCGCCGATGCCCGAGGCCAGCGCCAGCGCCGCGATCGGGTCGAGCCCGGCGGTGCCGTTCAGGGCGACGTAGTTGCCCTCCACCGCGTAGAGCAGCGGCGCGACCAGGGCCAGCGCGATCCAGGGCGCGGCCCCGGCTGGCAGGCTGGCCTCGGGCAGGGCGATCAGCGCCACCCCGGCGATGCCGCACAGCAGGCCCGCGAGCCGCGCAAGGCCGAACCGGTCCATCCCGAGCCAGAGCGCGATCGGGAAGGCCAGCATCGGCACGGTGGAGATCAGGATCGACATCACGCCGGCCGGCAGATGCGCCACCGCGATGTAGGAGGCGGAATTCGGCATCACCGTGCCGATCAGGGCGATGACAAGGCCGAAACGCAGCGTCGCGGCCGTGACCGGCACGCGGCGGCGGCGCAGCGCGGTCAGCCCGCCCAGCAGCACGAAGCCGATCACCAGCTGCCAGAAGATCAGGCCGAAATGCCCGTGTCCGGTGGACACCGCGATCTTGCTCAGCGGCGAGGTCGCGCCCCAGGCGATGCCGGTAACCAGGAGCGCAGCGACGAGGCCCCCGCGTCCGGTCATGGCCCGGCCCCCTGCAGCAGCCCGCCGGCGCGGACCGGGACGATCCGCCGCGCCTTGCCGGTGCGATCGTCGGTTTCCACGAAGACGCCCGCCAGCGTCGCCTCGCCCTTGGCCGGGGTGAAGCGTTCCTTGCCCATGCCGGTCACGAAGCGGCGCATCGGTTCGAGCTTGTCCATCCCGATGACCGAGTTGTAGTCGCCGCACATCCCGGCATCGGTGAGGTAGCCCGCGCCGCCCGGCAGGATCATCGCGTCGGCGGTGGGCACATGGGTATGGGTGCCGACGACAAGACTGGCGCGGCCGTCGCACCAGTGGCCCATCGCCATCTTCTCGCTCGTCGCCTCGCAATGGATGTCGACCAGCACCGCCTGCGCCAGCCCGCCCAGCGGGTAGCTTTTCAGCGCGCCGTCGATCGCCGAGAACGGATCGTCGAAGGGCCGCTTCATGAACACCTGGCCCAGCACCTGCGCGACGAGGATCTTGCGCCCGCCGGCCGCGTCGAACAGCCGCGCACCGTGGCCGGGCGCGCCGCGCGCGTAGTTCAGCGGCCGCAGGATGCGCGTCTCGGTCTCGATGAAGGACAGCATGTCCTTCTGGTCGAAGGCATGGTCGCCCAGCGTGATGCAATCGGCCCCGGCGGCGAGGATCGCGCGGGCATGATCGGGCGACAGCCCGGCGCCGGAGGTCGCGTTCTCGCCGTTCACGACGACAAAATCGAGCTTCCACGCGTCGCGCAGGCCGGGCAGCCGCGCGGTGATCGCGGCGCGGCCGGCCCGGCCCATGACATCGCCCAGAAACAGGATCCTCATGGGGTTGGGCTTAGGGGCCGGTGGGCCGTTCGGCAAGCGATATTGGTGAAACGCGATTAACCGCGGATCACCCCGGCCTCGGTCACGACGAGGTCGAGCGGCTGGTCCGTGGCCTCGATCGGCACCTTGGCGACCTGTTGCGCGGCGAAGGCGAAGCCGATGGCGGTGACCGGGCCGCGGGCGCGCAAGCCCTCCAGCGTGCGGTCGTAGAACCCGCCGCCGTAGCCCAGCCGGAAAAGCCGCCGATCGAACGCCAGAAGCGGCACGATCAGCACCGCGGGCACCAGCCAGTCGCCGGCGACGGGGATTCGCGCGCCGAAGGCGCCGTCTTCCAGCGCGCAGCCCGGCGTCCATTCGCGAAACCTCAGCGGCTGCGCCGGGCCGGGGATCACCGGGACGCAGACGCGCCCGCCGGCCCCGGCATGGCCGGCCATCGCCGGCAGCGGGTCGATCTCGGTCCGCATCGGCATGTAGCCCGCCAGCACCTGCCCGGCATGATCGGCCAGCACGCCGGCCAGCAGTTCGGCCGCCCGGCCCTGGCCGGCGGCGAAGGCGGCCTTGCGCGCCGCGAAGGCGGCCTTGCGGGCCTCTGCCTTGCGCGCGGCGAGCGCCGCATCGCTCACAGCAGCACCACCGAGGCGAGGCCGAGAAAGGCGAAAAAGCCCACCACGTCGGTCACGGTGGTGACGAACGGGCCAGAAGCCAGCGCCGGGTCCACCCCCACGCGGTCCAGCAGGATCGGGATCACGATGCCGCCCAGCGCCGCCGCGACCAGCGTCAGCAGCATCGCCAGCGCGATCACCGCCGCCAGCATCGGCACCCCGAACCAGACCGCCGCCACCCCGGCCATGATCACCCCGAAGCCGAGGCCGTTGATCGCGCCCACCGCCAGTTCCCGCCGGATCACCCGCCAGGCGTTGCGCACCGTCAGGTCGCGCGTCGCGATCGAGCGCACCGCGACGGTCATCGACTGGGTGCCGGCGTTGCCGCCCATCGAGGCGACGATCGGCATCAGCACGGCCAGCGCCACCAGCCTGTCGATCTCGTCGGCGAACTGCGCGATCACGACCGAGGCGAGGATCGCCGTGATCAGGTTGACGAACAGCCACACGAAGCGCAGCCGCGCGGTTTCCAGCACCCGGTCGGCGAGGCTTTCGTCGCCGACCCCGGCGAGGCGCAGGATGTCCTCCTCGTGTTCCTCGTCGAGCACCGCCATCGCGTCGTCGATCGTGATCACGCCGACCAGCCGCTCGGTCTCGTCGACCACGGGCATCGAGATCAGGTGATACTGGTTGAACGCATAGGCGACATCGCCCTCCTCGTCGGTCACCTTGACGCTGCGGAAACTGTCCTCGACGATGTCCCTGAGCCTGACCGCGCGGGCCGAGGACAGCAGCCGGCCCAGCGTGACATAGGCCACCGGCCGGTGCCGCGGATCGACCAGCACGACATGGTAGAACTGGTCGGGCAGCCAGTCTTCGGCGCGCAGGAAATCGATCGTCTCGCCGACCGTCCAGTGTTCCGGCGCGGTCACCACCTCGCGCTGCATCAGGCGGCCGGCGGAGTATTCCGGGTAGGTCAGCGACTGCTGCACCGCCACCCGGTCGCTTTCCTCCAGCGCGTCGAGGATGATGTCCTGCTGCGGCCGGTCGAGATCCTCGATCAGGTCGACGACGTCGTCGCTGTCCAGCTCGCGCACCGCGTCGGCCAGCACGTCGCGCGGGAGGTATTCGATCACCTCCTCGCGCAGCGCCTCGTCAAGCTCCGACAGCGTGTCGCCGTCGATCTCGCCCGACCACAGCTGCAAAAGCGCGCGCCGGTCCGCACCGCCGATCTGTTCGAGAAGGTCGGCGATGTCGGCGGCGTGCAGACCTTCGAGCAGGCCGGCCAGGCGGGGGGACTCCGCCGCCTCGACAGCCTCGAGGATCGCCGCGACGACGCGGCTGTCGAGGCCCCAGTCCTCGTCCTCGCGCTCGGTCTGTTGCGCCTGACCCTCGGCCATGTTCCACCCCGATGTCACGGATTGGCCGGACCATAGCGGAAGGTGTTTTTGGAAAACAGGGCGAAAGCCGGCTTTCGCCCGCCGTGTTTTGGCTTACCCTCCCGGTGTGAATGGAGACCGCGATGACCGACCTGATCCTGGGCCAGACCCTGTGCTTTGCCGGCGACGCGCTGCGGGACGGGCCGGGGGCGGCGCGGCATTCGGCACAGGGCGGCGTGCTGCTGCGCGACGGCCGGATCGCGGCGCTGGGCGAGGCCGCGGCGCTGCGCTCCGCCCATCCCGAGGCGCGGGTGACGGATTACGGCGACGCGCTGATCTCGGCCGGTTTCGTCGATGCCCATGCGCATTATCCGCAGACCGCGATCATCGCCTCCTGGGGAAAGCGGCTGATCGACTGGCTGAACAGCTACACCTTCCCCGAGGAGATGCGCTTCGCCGACCCGGCCCATGCCGAAGAGATCGCCGGCCGATACCTCGACCTGCTGATCGCACATGGCACGACGACGGTGGCGAGCTATTGCACGATCCATCCCGAAAGCGTGGAGGCGTTCTTCGCGGCGGCCGAGGCGCGCGGGATGCGGGTGCTGGCCGGCAAGACCTGCATGGACCGCAACGCGCCCGAGGGGCTGCGCGACACCGCGCAATCGGCCCATGACGACAGCAAGGCGCTGTTGCAGCGCTGGCATGGCCGCGGGCGCGCGGGCTACGTGATCACGCCGCGCTTCGCGCCGACCTCCAGCGCCGAGCAGCTGGCGGCGCTGGGCGCGCTCTGGGCCGAACATCCCGATTGCCTGATGCAGACCCATCTGAGCGAACAGATCGACGAGATCGCCTGGGTCAAGTCGCTTTACCCGCAGGCGCGCGACTACCTGGATGTCTACGAGGCGCATGGGCTGCTGGGTGCGGGCGCCGTCTACGGCCATGCGATTCACCTCGAACCGCGCGAGCGTGCCCGGCTGGCCGAGGTCGGCGCGGCGCTGGTGCATTGTCCGACCTCGAACACCTTCATCGGCTCGGGCCTGTTCGACATGGCGGGGCTGGCGGCGGAAGGCCAGCGGATCGGGCTGGCCACCGATACCGGCGGCGGATCGTCGTTCTCGATGCTGCGCACGATGGCGGCGGCCTACGAGGTGGCGCAGTTGCGCCATGCCGCCTTGCATCCTTCGGCATTGTGGTGGCTGGCCACCCAGGGCGCGGCGCGGACGCTGCGGATCGACGACCGGGTCGGCAACCTCGCCGTGGGGATGGAGGCCGACCTCGTGGTGATCGACCTTGCCTCCACCCCCGCCATCGCGCAGCGGGCGGCGCGGGCCGACGACATCTGGGAGGCGCTGTTCCCGACGATCATGATGGGCGACGACCGCGCGGTGCGCGCGACCTGGATCGCCGGGCGCGAGGTGGCGAAGGCCTAGCCGGCGTCCGCCAGCCGCCGCGCGAGGCGGGTCTGCATCGCGATCACGCGCGGCAGGTCGATCGATGTCACCTGCCCGTCGCGCACCACCTGCCGGCCCTCGACGAACAGGTCGCGCACCCGGCCGGGGCCGCACAGGACAAGCGCCGCGACCGGATCCCAGGCCCCCGCGGCCTCCACCCCGGTCATGTCCCAGATCGCAAGGTCGGCGCGCATCCCCGGCGCGATCCGGCCGCAATCGTCGCGGCCCAGAACCTCGGCGCCGCCGCGGGTGGCCAGCCGCAGCGCCTCGCGCGGGCTCATCGCGTCGGCGCCCAGCGCGACCCGTTGCAAGAGCATCGCCTGCCGCGCCTCGCCGATCAGGCTGCCCGCGTCGTTCGAGGCCGACCCGTCGACCCCCAGCCCGACCGGCACGCCGGCATCGCGCAGCGCCCTGACCGGCGCGATGCCCGATCCCAGCCGGCAGTTCGAACATGGGCAATGCGCCACACCCGTCCGGCTCTGCGCGAAAAGCCCGATCTCGGCCGCGTCGAGTTTCACGCAATGGGCGTGCCAGACATCGGGGCCCGTCCAGCCCAGATCCTCGGCATACTGACCCGGCCGGCAGCCGAAATTCGCCAGCGAATAGGCCACGTCCTCGTCGTTCTCGGCCAGATGGGTGTGCAGCATCACCCCCTTGTCGCGCGCCAAGAGCGCCGCGTCGCGCATCAACTCGCGGCTGACGGAGAACGGCGAACAGGGTGCGACGCCGATGCGGATCATCGCGCCTTTGTCGGAATCGTGAAAGGAATCGATCACTCTTATGCAATCGGACAAGATGGAATGTTCGTTTTCCACAAGGCTGTCCGGCGGCAACCCACCCGCGCTTTCGCCGATCGACATCGCGCCGCGGGTCGCGTGGAACCGCAGGCCGATCTCGCGCGCGGCATCGATCGTATCGTCCAGCCGCGCGCCGTTGGGATAGAGATACAGGTGATCGGAGGTCAGCGCGCACCCGCTCAGCGCCAGTTCGGCAAGCCCGACAAGGGCCGAAACCCGGATCTCCTCGGGCCCCATACGCGCCCAGATCGGATAGAGCCGGCGCAGCCAGCCGAACAGCAGCGCGTCCTGCGCGCCCGGCACCGCGCGGGTCATGGTCTGGTAGAGGTGGTGATGGGTGTTCACCAGCCCCGGCGTCACCACGCAGCCCTTGGCCTCCACCACCTCCGCGCCCGGCGCGGCGAGGTTCACGCCCACCGCCGCCACCGCGCCGCCCCGGATCAGTACGTCGGCCCCGGCCAGTTCCCGGCCCTCGTCATCCATCGTGACGACGGCCGCGGCGCGACGGATCAGAACATCGGCCATGCGCCTAACCCTCCGGCGCGGTTTCGAGAACCGCCAGCGCCGCGGCATGAACCTCGCGGTTGGCGGCGGCCAGAACCCGGCCCCCGGCATGGGCCGGGCGGCCGCGCCAGTCGGTCACGATGCCGCCCGCGGCCTCGATCACCGCGATCGGGGCCTGCACGTCATAGGCCTGCAACCCGGCCTCGACGACCAGATCGACGGTTCCGGCGGCGACGAGTGCGTAGGCGTAGCAATCCATTCCGTAACGGGTCAGCCGGACCTGGGCCGCCAGCCGCCGGAACGCCGCCGCCTCGGCCGGGGTACCGACCTCGGGAAAGGTCGTGAACAGGATCGCCTCGGCCAGCGGGCGCGGCGACCGCGCCCGCAGCGGCGCGGCTCCCATCGGCCCGGAAAGCTCGGCCCGGCCCAGGCCGCCACGGAACCGCTCGCCGATATAGGGCTGGTCGATCACGCCGTAGATCGGGCCCGAGGCGTCGGACACCGCGATCAGCACGCCCCATGTCGGCGTGCCGGCAAGATAGGCCCGCGTCCCGTCGATCGGGTCGATGACCCAGGTCAACCCGCTGCTGCCGGCCACCGCGCCGAATTCCTCGCCCAGCAGCGCATCCATCGGCCGTCGCCGCGCCAGAACGGCGCGCATCGCCCGTTCGGCGGCGCGGTCGCCTTCCGTCACCGGGTCGAAGCGGCGCGTCTCCTTGGTGTCGGCCTGCAGCCCGCCGCTGCGGAAATGGCGCAGCGTCTCATCCCGCGCCGCATCGGCGAGGGCTTCGGCTGTCGCGACGAGATCGTCGCGCAGGACGGGATCGATCGATGGCATCGGCGCCTCCGCGGTGCAAGCCAGCGCTAGAAGCACGGGCGGCGGAGGTCAAGCGCGACGGGGCGGGGGCGGCGCATCCGGGCCGCCGGCCCCGCCGGATCGCTCAGGCCACGTCCGACAGGACGCGGGCGAGTTCGAACAGCCGCCGGCGCTGCGCCTCGGGGATCGCGTAATAGGAGCGCAGGAGTTGCAGGGCCTCCTTGTCGGCGAGGATGTCGCCCTCGAACTCCTCGGTCGACTGGCTCGCGGGATCGAGCCCCTCGAAGAAGAAGCTGATCTGCACGCCGAGCGCGTCGGAAATGTCCCACAGCCGGGAGGCCGAGACGCGGTTCATGCCGGTTTCGTATTTCTGGATCTGCTGGAACTTGATGCCGACCTTGTCCGCCAGCTGCTGCTGGGTCATGCCCACCATCCAGCGGCGATGACGAATGCGCTTGCCGACATGGGCGTCAACGGGGTGTTTCATTTTGGTCCTCCAAATTCCTGCATCACCAACAAAGCAATTTCCGTGCCAACCGGGCCCTGGGCATCGCGGTTTTCGCCGGTCTTAACCATTTCGACAGGGTTTCACCCTGAGTTGCGCACCGGCGGACCCGCTCGCCTGACATAAATCCACAGGTGGCACGGCCACGATACGGATCGCGCGCCGCGTGTATTGCAAAACGGGATGCGAATTGCAACGCACACGCTGCGGGAGATTTGCAAATCGCGACGGCGCGGGGATGTCCGGACGATCTGGTCAAGCCCGCGCGCCCCGGCTACCGTCGCGCCGGACAGCGGAGGACCGGATGCGCGCAGTTCAGGTCGCGGAAATCGGACAGGCCCCGAAACCGGTCACGGCCCCGGTGCCGGCCCCCGGCGCCGGGCAGGTGCAGATCAGGATCGCGGCCTGCGGGCTCAACTTCGCCGATCTGCTGATGATCGACGGCACCTACCAGGAACGCCCGGCGCTGCCCTACACGCCGGGAATGGAACTGGCGGGCACCGTCACCGCGCTGGGCGCCGGCGTCACGTCGCCCGGCATCGGCGCCCGGGTCGCGGTGTTCGCGGGCCACGGCGGGCTGGCGGACTACGGCTGCTTTCCGGCCGGGCGCTGCCTGACGCTGCCCGACGCGATGGGCTTCGTCGAGGCCGCGGCCTTCCAGGTCGCCTATGGCACCAGCCACCTGGCCCTCGCCCATCGCGCGAGGCTGCAACCGGGCGAGGTGCTTCTGGTGCTCGGCGCGGCAGGCGGCGTCGGGCTGACCGCGGTCGAGATCGGCAAGCTGATGGGCGCCACGGTCATCGCGGTCGCGCGCGGGGCCGGCAAGCTGGAGGCGGCACGCGCCGCCGGCGCCGATCACCTGATCGACAGCGCCGCCACCGACGACCTGCGCGGCGCGATCAGGGCCCTGGGCGGGGCCGACGTGGCCTATGATCCGGTCGGCGGCGCGCAGTTCACCGCCGCGCTGCGGTCGCTGCGGCCCGAGGGCCGGATCGTGCCGATCGGCTTCGCCAGCGGCACGGTGCCGCAGATCCCGGCCAATCTGCTGCTGGTCAAGAACCTGACCGTGATCGGCTGCTACTGGGGCGGCTATCTTTCGTTCCGGCCCGCGGTGCTGACCGACAGCCTCGCGCAACTGCTGGAATGGTACGCGGAGGGCCGCCTGAAGCCCCATGTCAGCCATGTCCTGCCGCTCGACCGGGCGGGCGAGGCGCTGGACCTGCTGCGCGACCGCAAGTCCACCGGCAAGGTCGTCGTCACGCTGGCGTGACGGCCAGGCGCCCCGGCCCCGGCAAAAGACACATCGAAACCGTGCAATTCGCCGCGTCAAAAGCTTGAAACGCGGGGCCGGAGGCACGATATTCTCCACGCAAGGGCCGTGTTCGGCATGGCCCGCAGGAAACGCTTCGGGAGGCTTTGATGGCTGACTACAACACGATCCGCGCCGGCCAGGCTGCCGGTATTGGCGCGCGGATCGACGAGGGGCTTCGCGCCCACATGAACAAGGTCTACGGCACGATGTCCGTGGGCATGCTGATCACGGCCGCGGCGGCCTGGGCGATCGCGGGGCTCGCGGTCACCACCGACCCGTCCGCGGCGGCCGCGCAGATCGGCCCTGACAAGTATCTCACCGGCCTCGGCGCGGCGATCTACCTGTCGCCCTTGCGCTGGGTGATCATGCTGGCGCCGCTGGCGTTCATCTTCTTCGGCTGGGGCGCGCTGATGCGCCGCGGGTCGGCCGCCACGGTGCAGCTGGGCTTCTTCGCCTTCGCCACCGCGATCGGCCTGTCGCTGAGCTCGATCTTCCTGGTCTTCACCGACTACTCGATCGTGCAGACCTTTCTGGTGACGGCGATCGCCTTCGCCGGCCTGTCGCTGTGGGGCTACACCACCAAGAGGAACATCTCGGGCTGGGGCTCGTTCCTGATCATGGGCGTGATCGGCCTGATCGTGGCGATGGTGATCAACATCTTCCTGCAGTCGCCGGCGATGATGTTCGCGATCTCGGCCATCGGCCTGCTGATCTTCGCCGGTCTGACCGCGTTCCACACGCAGGAGATCAAGAACACCTACATCGCCCATGCCGCGCATGGCGATCAGGAGTGGATGGACAAGGCCGCCTACGACGGCGCGCTGAGCCTTTACATCTCGTTCCTGAACATGTTCCAGTTCCTGCTGATGTTCATGGGCCAACAGGAATAGCAATCGCCCAATGGCGATGCGCGAAGGCCGGGGTTCGCCCCGGCCTTCTTCTTTTCGGGCGCCGCGGCAAACGAAAAGGCCGCCCCGGGGGCGGCCCTTGGCAGGTCAAGCGCGGCGGTGGCCTTACTTGATCTTGCCTTCCTTGTACTCGACATGCTGGCGCACGACCGGGTCGTATTTCCGCACGGTCATCTTCTCGGTCATGGTGCGGGCGTTCTTCTTGGTGACGTAGAAATGCCCGGTGCCCGCCGTCGAGTTCAGACGGATCTTGATCGTCGTCGGCTTCGCCATAGCCCTTACTCCTTCGCGCCGGACGGCCCTGGCGGCCGGCCGGAAAATCCCTGAGCGCCGCCTTTTACCCGGCCGGCGGCCCGAGTCAACCGGGAATCGGCGCGGGCCCGGCGACAAGGCCCCAGCCCAGGCCCATCGCCGCCGCGACGCCGAGCACCGCGATCAGCCCCATGCCCCGCCACAGCAACAGCGCCGCGCTGACCGCGGCGAACAGCAGAACCTGAGGCTGCAGGCTGGCCGGATCGGGCACCGGCAGCGTGAACGGCCCGGCGGTGGCCCGGGCGACGCTGGCGAAAAGCACATGCAGCGCGAACCAGACCGACAGGTTCAGGATCACGCCGACCACCGCCGCCGAGATCCCCGACAGCGCCGATTTCAACCGCGGCCGCGTCGCGATCCAGTCGACATAGGGCGCGCCGGCGAAGATCCACAGGAAACAGGGCGCGAAGGTCATCCACAGCGTTATCGCCGCCCCGGCCAGGCCGAACCACGCCCCGCCCGCGCGATGCGCGGCAAGGTACCCCACGAATTCGGTCACCAGGATCAGCGGGCCCGGCGTGGTTTCGGCCAGGCCCAGCCCGTCCATCATCTCGCCGGTGGTCAGCCAGCCGTAGCCCTCCACCACCGCCTGCGTCATGTAGGCCAGAACCGCGTAGGCGCCGCCGAAGGTCACCACTGCAAGCTTCGCGAAGAACAGCCCGATGTCGATCAGCAGACTGTCGGGCGCGGCCAGCCAGATCAGGCCCAGCGGCGCCCACCAGATCGCCAGCCAGACCGCCACGGTGCGCGCGGTCCGGCCCGCCGCCACCCCGGCCGGTTCCGCCGTCGCGCCCGGCCGGGCGACGAGAAAGCCGTAAAGCCCCGCCAGCAGCACGATCAGCGGAAACGGCGCGCCGAGGAAGAAGATCGCCACGAAGGCCAGCCCGGCCAGCGCCCAGCGATCCGCCCCCTTCAGCGCCCGGCGCGCAAGCTTCACCAGCGCGTCGATCACGATCACCACCACCGCGGCCTTCACGCCGTCGAACAGCGCCTGCACCAGCGGCACCTCGCCCAGCGCCGCGTAAAGCGCGGCCAGCGCCAGCACCACCGCCGCGCCGGGCAGCACGAACAAAAGCCCCGCGACCAGCCCGCCCGCGACGCCGTGCAACCGCCAGCCGGAATAGGTGGCCAGTTGCATCGCCTCGGGCCCCGGCAACAGCATGCAGAACGACAGCGCGTTGAGATATTGCTCCTCGCTCAGCCAGCCGCGCGTTTCGACCACCTCGCGATGCATCAGCGCGATCTGCCCGGCCGGCCCGCCGAACG
>CAYUXM010000052.1:0-15288 GCA_964448765.1 uncultured Rhodobacterales bacterium | reverse complement strand
AGATCAGGGGGGCGGTCATGCGCGGGCCTTCACGAGATCGGCGAAGCGGGTGAGCATGGTCTTGGCCTCGGTCGCCTCGTGGGCGGCGGCCTTGAGGTCATCGACGTCGGCGCCGTCGGCCTCCATGCGGGCGCGGTTTTCCTCGAACCAGACGGGCGCTTGGTCGCGGGTGATCTCGGGGTGGCCCTGGATGCCCCAAGCCGGGGCCTCGGCGTGGCGCCAGACCTGGTTGGGGCAGAGATCGGAGCTGGCGAGGATCGTCATGTCCGGGTGATCGGCGCGCACCTCGTCGTTGTGCCAGACGAACATGTGCACGGTCCCGGAGAGGTCGCCGGCTACCGGGTCGCTTCGGGCGGCGTCGGTGACGGGAAGGTCCTTGTAGCCGATCTCGCAGAAGTCGCGGCGGAAGACCTGGTCGCGGCCACACAGCGCGGAGGCGAGGATCTGGCTGCCGAAGCAGATGCCGAGCATCGGGATCGCGCGGTCGGCGGCCTCGCGGATCAGGCCGTGCTCGCGGTGGATGAACGGGATGTCCTCGTAGGCGCCGTGGGGGCTGCCGGAGAGGAAGATGCCGTCGTAGCCGTCGAGGCTGTCGGGAAAAGCGCCGTCGTAGGCCCAGTAGCGGTCCACCGCCAGGCCCCAGCTTTCGAACCGGTCGTCGAGGCGGGCGACGGACTGCATCTTGCGTCCGTTGCCGAGATAGAGGAGGCGCGGGTCCGCCATGGGGGGTCTCCACGTTTGAACACCACTGGTATACCATCGCGAATCGCGGGCGCAATGCCCGGCCTGCGGTCGGGGGCGGAACGAGGGGGGCGAGGGCCATGCGGATCGACATAAACGCCGACCTGGGCGAGGGCTTCGGCCCCTGGACGATGGGCGACGACGCGGCGATGCTGGATCTGGTCACCACCGCCAACATCGCCTGCGGGTTCCATGCGGGCGATCCGGAGACGATGCGGCGCACCATGGAGCTGGCGCGGGAGCGCGGCGTGGCGGTGGGTGCGCACCCGGGATACGGCGACCTGCTGGGCTTCGGGCGGCGGCCGCAGGCGGGCGTGACCGCGCGCGAGATCGAGAACCTGGTGGCCTACCAGGCCGGGGCGTTCCTGGCGATGGCGGAACTCGCCGGCCACCCGGCGACCCATGTGAAGACCCATGGGGCGCTCGGCAATGCCTGCGCCGACGACGACGCCCTCGCGGACGCGGTGGCCCGCGGCATCCGCGCGGCGGACCCGGGGCTGGCCTTCACGGTGATGCCGGGCACGGCGACGGAGCGGGCGGCGGAGAGGGCCGGGCTGCGGCTGATCCGCGAGATCTATGCCGACCGCACCTATGGTGACGGGTTCAACCTGACGCCGCGGCGGGAGCCGGGCGCGGTGATCCACGACCCGGCGGAGGCGCTGGCGCGGGTCATGCGGATGGTGGGCGAGGGGCGGATCGAGTCCACCGGCGGGAAGCAGCTGGCGGTGGCGATCGATTCGGTCTGCGTGCACGGGGACACACCCGAGGCTGTGGCCATGGCGCGCGCGTTGCGGCAGGGGCTGGAGGCGGCGGGCTGGACCGTGGCGGCGGCTGTGGGGGGCTAAGGCGCCTCGCCCGAGCCGTCGACCACGCCTCCGATCAGGTTGTGCGACAGCAGGTGGCCGGTGTCGTCGAGCGGTGGGAGCGGGCGGGCGTTGGCGCTCAGCGCGGCGATCGCCTGCGCTGCGGCGCGGGCGGCGGCGATGGCCTTCTCCGGCGTGACGGCGGCGAAGCGCAGGCTGGCGCCGGGGGACAACTGGGCGAGGCGGTCGAGATCGGCGGAGATGACCGTGGCGATCTTGGGATAGCCGCCGGTGGTCTGGCAGTCGCGCATCAGCACGATGGGCTGGCCGTCGCCGGGGACCTGCACGCTGCCGGGCACGATCCCGTCGGAGACGATGTTGTAGCCGGCGGCATGGGCGGGCGAGGGGCCAGTGAGGCGCAGGCCCATGCGGTCGGACTTTGGGTGCACGGTGTAGGCGGCCGAGAGGAACGTGGCGAGGCCATCGGCGGTGAAGGCGTCTTCTTGCGGGCCGGGGACGACGCGGATCGGGCCCGGGTCGGGCGGCGCGGCCGGGGGCAGGCGGCGCGACGGCGTGTCGGGACCTGCGGGGACGCAGGGCAGCACCGTGCCGGGGGCGAGGGGGCGCCCGCCGATGCCCGAGCGCAGGTGCAGGGCGCGGCTGCCGAGGTCGGGTGCGGTGCGGATGCCGCCCGCGACGGCGAGGTAGCCGTAGACGCCGCCGCGGGCGGGCCCGACGGTGAGGGTGGTGCCGGACTCGGCCCGGACCGAGGTGTCAGCTGGGATGCGGCGGCCGTCGATCTCGAGCGTGACGCCGGGGCCGGCGGTGGCGACGAGCAGGGGCGCGGCCTGCACGCGGAAGCGGGCGCCGGCGAGGGTGAGCTCGACCGCGGCTGTGCCGGGGGCGTTGCCCACGAGCGCGTTGGCGCGGGCCAGCGCGTGCCGGTCCATCGCCCCGGCGGTGGAGACGCCGAAGCGGCGGAATCCGGTGCGCCCGAGATCCTGCACCGAGGCGCCGGTGCCGCAGGCGATGACCTCGAGCGCGCTCATGGGGCGATGGCCTCGGCCACGGGGGCGCCGGCGGCCGCGGCGGCGTCGAGCGCGTGCCAGTCGGCGGCGGGGACAGGGGCGAAGCGGATCCGATCGCCGGGGGCGAACAGGAACGCGGGCTCGCGGCCGGGCTGAAAGGGGCGCACGGGGGTGCGGCCGATCAGGTGCCAGCCGCTCGGGCCCTCGACGCTGCCGATGGCTGTCTGGGCGCCGCCGATGGAGATGGAGGAGGCCGGGATGCGCAGCCGTGGCTCGGGCCGGCGGGTCACCTCGAGCCGCGGGTCGAGTCCGGCGAGGTAGCTGAAGCCGGGAAGGAAGCCGACCATGGCCACGGTGTAGCGGCCGGCGGCATGGGCCTCGATGCAGGCCTCGGGTGTGAGGCCGCAATGGGCGGCGACGGAGTTGAGGTCTTCGCCGAAGGTGCCGCCATAGACCACGGGCACCCGCCAGAGGCGGCCGGGCGCGGTGGCGGGCGCTGGGCGGGCGGCGAGCTCTGCCAGGGTGGCGCACAGGCGGGGCAGGTCGGCGACGAGGGGGTCTAGATGCAAGGTGAGCGCGCGATAAGTGGGCACGGTCTCGACCACGCCCGGCGGGGCGAGGGCGCGCAGCGCGGCGTCTAGCGCCATGACGCGGCGATTGAGGGCGGGGTCGAGCCGGTCGCCGAACTCGACGCTGAGGGCGGTGTCGCCGCATGGGCGGATTGCGACGTCTGCGGTCTCGGGTGGGGCGGTCAAGGCGCCATCCTGTCAGTCCGGCTGGGGCAGGCCCAGCGCCGCGATCACCTTGCGCGCGACCTCGATCCCGGTGCGCTCCAGCGCCTCGGCGGCGAGGCCGCCCATGTGCGGGGTCAGGATCAGGTTGGGGCAGTCGAGGAGCGGGCTGTCGGGCGGCAGGGGCTCGGTCGCGAAGACGTCAAGCGCGGCGGCGGCGAGGGGTCCGGTGCGCAGGGCGTGGACCAGGGCGGCCTCGTCCACCAGCGCGCCGCGGGCGGTGTTCACCAGGATCGCGCCTGGGCGGAGGCGCGCGAGGCGGGCGGCGTCGAACAGTGGCGCCCGGGCCGGCACGCCGTGGAGCGAGATCACGTCGGCTGAGGCGCAGAGGGCGTCGAGATTGGCGGCGGGGGCGACGCCGTCGGCGACTATCTCCTGCGGGATCGCGTGGGCGGAGAAGGCCTGCACCCGCATCCCGATGCCCCGGGCGAGGCCGGCGAGGGCGCGGGCCACGTGGCCGTAGCCCACCAGCCCGAGCACGCGCCCGCCGAGCTCGACCGGGCGGTGACGGTCGCGGAAGGCGAAGTCGCCCTGGCGCAGGGCGCGCTCGGACGCGGGGATCGTCCGGGCGCAGGCCAGCATCAGCCCTAGGGCGTGCTCGGCCACGGAGCGGGCGTTGGCGCCGGGCGTGTTCAGCACCTGGATGCCGCGGGCCTCGGCGGCAGCGCGGTCGATCCGGTCGGTGCCGGTGCCGTGGGCGGCGATGACCTGCAGGCGCGGGGCGGCGGCGATGGCCTCGGCCGGGAAGCCGTGGTTGCGGGTGATCACGGCGCGGGCCTTCGTCAGGTGCGGGGCGAGATCGGCGAGGTGGGGCGAGGCGGCCTCGTACACGGAGAGCCCGGCCCGGCGCAGGAGCGCGATCCCCGCCGCGCAGATCGGCTGCATGACGATGCAGTCGGTCATGGCGCGGCGAGCGCCGGCGGGTCCAGGCAGAGCCGGGACAGGACGGCGGCGCCGGCGGCGAAGTCGGCCATGTCCATGTGCTCGTCGGGGTTGTGGCTGCCGTGGGCGTTGCGCAGGAACAGCATCCCCGTGGGCACGCCGAGCCCGGCGAAGACCGCCGCGTCGTGGCCGGCGCCGCAGGGCATGGTGCGGGCGGGCAGGCCGAGGTCGTGGGCCGCCCGTTCCATGGCGGCGACCACGCCAGGGAGCATCGCAGCCGGCGTGCTGCCGGTGCGTGGGCCGAGATCGAAGCTCACGTCCTGCGCGGCGGCGATGGCAGCGACCCGTGCCTCCAGCTCGGCGGCGACTTCGGCGAGGGTGTCGGGCGAGGCGCTGCGCACGTCGACGGTGAAGCCGACGCGGCCGGCCACCTTGGAGAAGGCGGCCTCGTCGGGGTCGGTCGAGACCTGGCCGAAGGTGACGGTCAGGTCGCAGCCGGCATCGGCGCGGGCCTGCCAGAGCGCGTCCATCTCGACGATCAGGGTGGCCACGGCGCGCACCGCGTCCTGGCGGCCGGCGCGCGGGGTGGCGCCGGAATGGGCGTAGGCGCCGGTGCAGCTAGCGTGGCGGTGCCGGAAGCTGCCGCGGATGCCGGTGACGATGCCGAGGGGCAGCCCCTTGGCGAGAAGGACCGGGCCCTGCTCGATATGGGGCTCGACGAAGAGGCCGATGCGGGCGGGGTCGAGATGGGCCTCGCCCCGGCGCAGGGCCGCGGTGTCGCCGCCCGCGGCGTCGATGGCCTGGCCGAGGGCGACGCGGTCGCCGTGGCGCAGCACGCCGTCGAGCTCGTCGGCCCTTAGGAGGCCCAGGGCGCCGCGGCTGCCGATGTAGGAGCTGCCGAACCAGGTGCTTTCCTCGGCGCGGATCGCCATCACGGTGACGTCGCGGGGCGGCACGATGCCGGCGCGCACGAAGCCTGCGACCACGCCGAGGCCCATGAGCACGCCGGCGGCGCCGTCGTAATTTCCGCCCATGGGCACAGAATCGAGGTGCGAGCCGATCACCACCCCGGGCGCGTCGGAGGCGCCGGGGAGGGTGGCATAGAGGTTGCAGGCGGCGTCGGTCGCGACCGTCAGGCCGAGGGCTCGGGCCTCGCGGCGGAGCATGTCGTGGGCGATCTGCTCGCCGAGGCCGTAGGAGGCCCGGGTCACCCCGCGGCCCGTGCCGGTGCGGTGGGCGAGCTCGGCGAACAGGCGCTCGGCGAGCGCGATGTCCGGCGCGGCGCCGGCCCGGCCGGCGGGGACCGCGCGCGCGCTCATGAGCGGGTCAGCCGCGCGATGATGCTGGCGCGGACCTGCTCGAGATGGCGGGTCATGGCGGCGGCGGCCTCCTCCGCGTCGCCCCCGCGCACGGCGGCGATGATCGCCAGGTGCTCGCGGCAGGTGTCGTGGAAGCGTTCGGGCAGGCTGCGCAGGTCGAAGATCTGGGTCTGGCGGCGCAGGGTGCGGATGATCGAGGAGAGCTGCGCGTTGCCCGCGGCGTCCGAGATCAGCCCGTGCAGGCGGTCGTCGATTGAGCGGACCTGCTCGCGGTCGGCGGGGCCCTCGGCGGCGTGGGAGAGGAGCGACTCGAGCGTTTCGGCGAGTTCGTCGAGCGGCGCGGCGGCGACCTTGCCCGCGGCCATGCGCGAGACCGCCGGTTCCAGCAGCAAGCGGATCTGCAGCGCGTCCATGAAGTCCTCAATGCGCATCTGCTTGATCTGCAGGCCGCGCTTGCCCTGGCGCACGAGCAGGCCCTCGCCCTCTAGCATCAGGAGCGCGTCGCGGATCGGTGTGCGTGACATGTCCAGCATCTCGGCAATCCTGCGTTCATTGAGCAGATCGCCGGGGCGGGCCTGTCCGGAGAGGATCAGGTCGAGGACCTTTTCGTAGGCCTGAAGGGCGAGGCGCTTGTCGGGGACGTTGAGCATCGTCTCGTCTTTGTTCCAGCGTCGGGCTGTGCGCTTTTGTCCGCGCGGGTCCGGATTGTCGAGGGGCGGACATCGGCCGCTCGTCTCCGCTCGGGCTGCACACCGCTCCTCCCTACGGGTATTCCGATGGTTGACGATTGGTATACCACTTACTAGAGTGAATTCAATGGCGCTGTCGCAAATCATGAGGGCCGGCCTTGGCGATCGTTCCCGGATCTTCCCTGCCGTTCTCGCGCGACGAGCACATGGCGCGCCAGGCGCGGCTGCGCGCGGAACTGGCCGACCGCGGTCTCGACGCGATGCTGGTCTTCGCCCAGGAGAGCCATTTCTGGCTGACGGGCTACGACACCGGCGGCTACGTCTTTTTCCAATGCGCGGTCGTCACCGCCGACGACCGGCCGATCGTGCTGCTGACTCGGCGGCCGGACCTGATCCAGGCGCGCCAGACCAGCACCATCGAGGACATCCGGATCTGGTGGGACGCAGATGACGCGAACCCGGCGGTCGACCTGCGCGCGATCCTGGAGGAGCTGGGCCTGCGCGGAAAGCGCGTCGCGGTCGAGCTGAACACCCACGGGCTGACCGGCTGGAACCTGTGGCGCCTGCAGGGGGCGCTGGGCGATTTTTGCAAGCTTGAGGACGACGATCACCTGATTCGGCAGCTGCGGCTGATCAAGTCGCCGGCCGAGATGGATTACATGCGAAAGGCGGCAGAGATCATCGACCGGTCGCTGGAGGACGTGATCGCGGCGGCGCGGCCAGGCATTTCGGAGGCCGCGCTGAAGGCAGTCTACCTGACCTCGAGCCTGGAGCGCGGCGCCGACATGCCGCCCAATGCGCCGCTCTTCAACTCGGGCGACCGGGCGGTCTATGGCCGCGGCGTGTCGGGGCCGCGGGTGATCGGGGAGCAGGACCAGATCCTGGTGGAGTACCCGGTGGCCTTTCGCCGCTACTGCGTGAAGACCGAGTGGACCATCGTGTTCGGCAAGCTGCCCGACGCGCAGCGCCGGATGTACGACGTGGCCCGGGCCACGCTGCGCGACATGACCGAGATCGCCCGGCCTGGCACGACGCTGGGCGAGATCTTCGACGTCCATGCGGCGGGGCTGGATGCCGGGGGCTACCGGGCCCATCGCTACGGCGCGACGGGCTACTCGGTGGGCTGCACCTATGCCCCCACGAGCATGGACGTGCCGCCGATGATCTATTCCGGCAACCGCACCGTCTGCGCCCCGGGGATGACGCTGTTCTACCACGTGATGATCGGCGACAGCGACACGGGCCACGCCATGGGTGTGGGCCATACGCTGCTGGTGACCGAGGGCGCGCCGGAGGTGCTGACGGCGCTGCCGGACGAGTTGACCGTGGTCGCGTGAACGAACGGGGATTGAGAACCAGACCCGGCCTGATGCCGGGCGAACGACAAGGAGGTAAGAGATGACCAACTTCATGGTGACGCGCCGGGGCGTGATGATCGGCATGGCGGCGGCGTCCACCCTGCCGGGGCTGGGCTGGGCGCAGGGCACGCCGAAGACCGGAGGCACGCTGAAGATCAGCCATTCCACCCGGATCGCCACGCTGAACGTGCTGACCAACTCGGGCCCGGCGGAATACCCGGTGATGGACATGGTCTATTCCGGGCTGACCCGGATCGGCCCGGACAACCAGCCGATGGCCGACCTGGCCGAGAGCTGGGAGGGCAACGCGGACGCCACCGAGTTCACGTTCAAGCTGCGTTCGGGGCTGACGTTCCACGACGGCACGCCCTGCACTGCCGACGACGTGGTGGCCACCTACGAGGCGATCCTGAACCCGGACATCCCGGCCTCGGCCCTGTCGGTGCTCAACATGGTGGACACGGTGGAGGCGGTGGACGACACAACCGTTCGCTTCACCCTGAAGACCCCCTATGCGGACCTGCCGACCTCGACCGCCCATACCAACGCGCGCATCCTGTCGCGGGCGGCGCTGTCGGGGGATCTTGCGGCGCTCGACACCCAGGTGAACGGCACCGGCCCGTTCAGGCTGGAGAGCTACGACAGCGCGCGCATCACCCGGCTGGTGCGCAACGAGAACTACTACATGGAGGGACGGCCCTATCTCGACGCGGTGGAGATGCACCTGTTCCCCGACCTCGCGGCGGAGACCACCAACTTCCTGTCGGGCGACGTGGACGCGATGCTGACGGTGCAGCAGGCGGATTACGAGCGGATCTCGTCCTCGCCGGGGATCGCGGCCAAGCGGGTGCCCTCGGGGCGCTACGTGAACGTGGTGATGCGGCAGGACCAACCGCCGTTCGACGACCTGCGGGTGCGCAAGGCGCTGGCGCTGGCGGTCGACCGGCAACTGCTGGTGGACATCGTGCTGGAGGGGCTCGGGCGGCCGGCCTACGACAACATTCTTTCGCCGGAGTTCAAGTATCGCATCGACACCCCCGAGATTCCCTATGACCCGGAGCAGGCCAAGGCGCTGCTGGCCGAGGCGGGCCATCCGGACGGCATCAAGCTGACCCTCGTGGCCTCGAACCGGCCGGCGATCCGGGCGCAGGTGGCGATCGCGATCAAGCAGATGGCGTTGCCGGCGGGCTTCGACATCGAGGTCGAGACGATGCCGCACGACACCTACCTGGCCAACGTCTGGCGCAAGGGCAACTTCTACATGGCCTACTGGGGCATGCAGCCCACCGAGGACGCCACGTTCAACCTGCTGCTGACCTCGAACGCTTCCTACGAGGACAGCGCCTGGATGAACACGGAGTTCGACGCGCTGGTCGAAAAGGGCCGGTCGACCACGGACGAGGCGGAGCGGGCGGCGGCCTATGCCGCGGCGCAGGAGCTGATCCTGCGCGACACGCCCTACATCATCCCGTTCTTCGAGGACGTGGTGACCGCCAGCCGGGACGACGTGGCCGACTGGACCGTGCACCCGATCTCGCGGTATTTCTACATGGAGAACGCTTGGCTCGACCGGGCATGACGCCTTGACCTTCGGCTACCTCCTCCGGCGGCTCGCGGCCGTCTTGCTGGTGCTGTTCATCGTGACCTTCGCGGTCTTCGCGATCACGATGATCCTGCCGGGCAACGCCGCGATCATGATCCTCGGCGAATACGGGACGCCCGAGTCGGTGGCTGCGCTCGAGCGGCAGCTCGGGCTCGACCGGCCGTGGTACGTGCAATATGCCGACTGGGTCGGCGGCGTGCTGCGGGGCGACCTTGGCCAGTCCCTGCGACTGTCGCTGCCGGTGTCGGAGGTGGTGGGCCAGGCGTTCTGGAACTCCGCCGTGCTCGCCGTGACCGCGCTCGTCGCGGTCACGGTCATCGCAATCCCGCTCGGCGTCGTCGCCGCGATCCGGCGCGGGACGGCGGCCGATCTTGTGATCGGCCTCTTCGCCTACATCGGCGCCTCGATGCCGGAATTCGTGACCGCCACCTTGCTCCTCGTTTTCCTCGCCGGGCCGGCGACGGGGCTGCTGCCGGCGGGCGGCTTCGTCGCCCCGGGAGAGAGCTTCGCCGGCTTCGTCTCGCACGTTCTCCTGCCGGCGGGCACCCTGGGGCTGATCCTGACGGCGCATATCTCGCGGCAGGTGCGCTCGGAGATGTCGGACGTGCTGGCGAGCGACTACATCCGCGCCGCCCGGCTTAAGGGGCTGCGCGAGCGCCGGGTGATCCGGCGCCATGCCCTGCCCAACTCGCTGGCCCCCGCGGTGGCGGTGATCTCGCTCGACATCGGCTACCTGCTGGGCGGGATCATCGTGGTCGAGGAGATCTTTGCCTGGCCCGGGCTCGGCCGGCTGCTGATCTACGCGCTGGAGAACCGCGACCTGCCGGTGATCCAGGCGGTGACGCTGCTGCTGGCCACGGTCTATGCCCTGTCGAACCTGATCGCGGACATCGTGATTGCGCTGCTCGACCCGCGGGTGCGCTATGCCTGAGATCCTGCGCAGCCCGACGGGGATCGCCGGGGCGGTCCTGCTGTCGCTGGTGGCGGTGGCGGTGCTGGCTGGCTCCTTCGTCGCGCCCTACGACCCGCAGGCGTTCCACCCTGCCACGCGGCTGACCGGCCCGAGCGCGGCGCACTGGCTGGGCACCGACCAGTTCGGGCGCGATCTGCTCTCGCGGCTGCTGAACGGCGCGCCCTCGACCATCGGGTTCGGGCTGGGCGCGACGCTGCTCGGGGTCGGCGCGGGCACGGTGATCGGGGTGATCGCGGGGACCGCCGGGGGCTGGGTGGACAGCGTGATCATGCGCGTCCTCGACGGGCTGCTGGCGGTGCCGGAGCTGCTGTTCACGCTGCTGATCGTCACCATCCTGGGTGGCGGCATGGGGCAGGCGATGCTGGCGGTGGCGCTGGCCTTCACCCCCGGCATGGCGCGAATCGCGCGCAGCTCGGTGCTGTCGATCCGCACCCGGGAATACGTGCTGGCCGCGGTCGCGCGGGGCGAGCCGGGCTGCTACATCGTGCTGCGCGAGGTGCTGCCCAACGCGCTGGGCCCGATCATCGTGGAGGCGACGATCCGCGTCTCCTTCGCCATCATGATCGGAGCGACGCTTGGCTTTCTCGGGCTCGGCGCGCAGCCGCCCTCGACCGAGTGGGGGCTGATGGTCGCCGAGGGGCGGCAGTTCATGTTCCGCAACCCCTGGGTTGTGGCGGTGCCGGGTGTGGCGATCGCGCTGGCGGCGCTCGGGTTCAACCTGTTCGGCGACGCGCTGCGCGACAGCCTGGACCCGCGCCGGAGCGTGCGCGGATGAGCGGGGCGGGTGAACCGGGCACCCCCGTGCTCGAGGTCGCGAGCTATTCGCTGAGCTACCGCACGCCTTCGGGCCCCTTGGAGGCGCTGAAGGACGTCGACCTGACGGTCGAGCGTGGCCATACGCTGGGGCTAGTGGGGGAGTCCGGCTCGGGCAAGTCCTCGCTGGCCTGGTCGATCATGCGCTACCTGCCCGACAACGCGGTTGAGAACGACGGCCGGCTGTCGCTGTTGGGAGAGGACCTGCGCGCGTGCAGCCCCGCCGAGATCCTGGAGATCCGGGGCAGCCGCATCGCCATGGTGTTCCAGGACCCCGGCACCTCGCTCAACCCGACGCTGCGGCTGGGCGAGCAGCTGGCGGAGGTGCTAATGCGCCACCAGGGGCTGACCCAGCAGCAGGCCTGGGCCGAGGGTGAGGCGGCGCTGGCGCGTACCGGTATCGCCCGGCCGGCGGACATGATGCGGCGCTTCCCGCACGAGGCCTCGGGCGGCGAGAAGCAGCGGGTGGTGATCGCCACCGCCTTCGCCTGCAACCCGGAGTTGATCGTGTTCGACGAGCCGACCACGGCACTGGACACGATCACCGCGCAGCAGATCTTGGAGTTGTTCGGGCGGCTGCGCGAGGAGACGGGGGTGGCGGCGCTCTACATCTCGCACGACCTCGGGTTGGTTTCGCGGGTGGCGCAGGACGTGGCGGTGATCAACCGGGGCGAGATCGTGGAGAGCGGGCCCTGCGCGGAGGTGTTCCGCGCCCCGCGCCGGCCCTATACCCGCGCGCTGCTGGAGGCGGTGCCGCGGCCCGACCAATGGCTGGGCACCGCGCCGCCCGACCCGGCCGCGCCGGCGCTGCTGACGGCCGAGGGCATCCGCGTGGAATACGGCGCGCGCTCGTGGCTGGGGCGGCTCTTGAACCCGCCGGCGGAGGCCTTTCTGGGCGCGAAGGACGTGGGCTTCGCGGTGCGCCCGGGGGAACTGCTCGGGATCGTGGGCGAGTCCGGCTCGGGTAAGTCGACCATGGCGAAGGTGCTGTCTGGGCTGCAGGATTTCGACGGGCGCGTGGGCTTCGAGGGGCGCGGCTTCCAGCGGCGCCGGGCCTTCGACCGGGCCTATCGGCGGGCGGTGCAGATCGTGTTCCAGCATCCCGACGCCTCGCTGAACCCGCGCCAGAGGATAAGCGAGATCCTGTCGCGGCCGCTGAAGCTATATGACATTGTTCCGCCTGAGCGGCGGGCGGCGCGGGTGGGCGAGCTGCTGGAGCAGGTGCGTCTGCCCGCGGACTTCGCCGGGCGCTATCCGCACCAGCTTTCGGGGGGCGAGAAGCAGAGGGTGGCGATCGCGCGGGCCTTCGCCGCGGAGCCGGCCGTGGTGATCTGCGACGAGATCACCGCCGCGCTGGACGTCTCGGTGCAGGCCTCAGTGGCGCGGCTCCTGGTGGACCTGCAGCGCGAGACCGGCACCGCCTGCGTCTTCATCACCCACGACCTGAATCTGGTACGCCAGCTGGCGCACCGGATCGGCGTGATGAACCGGGGCGAGCTGGTCGACATGTTCGACACCGCCGAGGCTGACGCGCCGGAGCGGCATCCCTATACCCGGGCGCTGCTGGGGGCCATGCCGGTCCCCGCCGCGCCGGAGACGACGGACCCACTCAAGGAGCGATCCCTGCCATGACTGACGCGCTGTTATTGGCCCGCAACATCGACGAGCAGGCCTGCCTAGAGGTCGTGGTCGACATGGCCCGCCAAAAGAGCTATTCCGAGACCGAGGGCGAGCGGAGGCTGGCCGAGCGAATGGTCGAGGTGATGCAGGCCATGGGGCTGGAGGCCTTCCTGCAGCCGGTGGAGGGCGACCGGTTCAACGCCATCGGCATCTGGCGCGGCACCGGCGGGGGCAAGAGCCTGCTGTTCAACGGGCACCTCGACACCAACCCGGTGACCGGGGGCTGGACGGTCGACCCCTGGGGCGGGTTGGTGGACGAGAACTTCATCTACGGCATCGGCGTGTCGAACATGAAGGCGGGCGACGCGGCATCCCTGTGCGCGGTCAAGACGCTGATCGACGCGGGCCAGCGGCTGAAGGGCGACGTGATCCTAACCTATGTCGTGGGCGAGCTGCAGGGCGGCGTGGGCACGCTGGCGGCGGTGAAGGCGGGCACGCGGGCGGATTACTTCGTCAACTCCGAGCCCACGGACCTGCAGGCGGTGACGATGCACGCGGCCGCCTTCGTGTTTCACATCGAGCTAGAGGGCGTCACCCGGCACATGTCGAAGCGCGAGGAGGCGGTGGATGCGATCCGCGCTGCCTGCGCGCTGATCCCGCGGCTGACCGACCTGACCTTTTCCGACGCGCCGACCGAGGAGCACCGCTCGATCAACCGGGTCCACGTGGGCACGATCCGCGGCGCGCTGAGCCGCGAGTTTCACACCTGGCGCGCGCCGCAGGTGGCGGACTTCGTGCACCTGTCGGGCTCGGGGCGCTACGGGCCCGGCCAGAAAGAGGCGCAGGCGGTGGCCAACATCCGCGCCGTGCTCGACGAGCTGGAGGCGGAGTGGCCGGGGCTGAAGGCCAAGGTCTGGACCGAGACGCGGGAGGGCAAGCCCTCGATGCCCGCCTTCGAGGTTGCGAAGGACGCGCGCATCGTGCGGGCCATCAACGCCGCCTACGAGGCGGTGCGCGGCGCGCCCCAGCCCACAGGCGCGATCACGCCGCCGGGCTTCTACGGCACGGACGCTGGGCATCTTTACGTGGAGGGGGGCATGGAGGGCGTGGTCTGCGGGCCGGGAGGGCGCTTCAACACCATGCCGGACGAGCGGGTGGACGTGCCGGACTACCTGGATATGATCCGCATCTACCTGATGACCATGTGCGACATCTGCGAGCTGACGTGAGCGGGGAGTTTCACGAGATCGCGGGCACCACCGCCGGGGGGCGCGCGGTCTCGCTGCGGTTTCCCGCCGAGGAGCACGCCGCGCGGCTGGCGGCGATCCGGGCCGAGCTGAACCGGCGGGGGCTGGCGGCGCTGATCGTCTTCGCGCAGGAGAGCCATTACTACCTGACCGGCTACGACACCGCGGGCTATGTGTTCTTCCAGGCCGGCGTGATGACGGCCGACGACCGGCCCACGGTGCTGCTGACCCGCCGGCCCGACCTGCGGCAGGCCACGGTGGCCTCGCTCTACGACGACATCCGGATCTGGCTGAACGCGGAGGACGCGAACCCGGCGCAGGACCTGCGCGCGATCCTGGAGGAGCTTGGGCTGCGGGGCGAGCGCGTGGGTGTGGAGTTCGGCACCTACGGGCTGACCGGGGCGAACGCCCGGCTGATAGAGGCGGCGCTCGACGGCTTCTGCGCGATCGAGGACGCCTCGGACATCGTGCGCGGCCAGCGGCTGGTGAAGAGCCCGGCGGAGCTGGCCCATGTGCGTCGCGCCGGGGAACTGGCCGATGCCGCGGTGGAGGCGGCAATCGCCGAGACCCGGGCCGGCGTCTACGAAAGCGCGCTGTCGGCGGCGGCGCTGGGCGCGATGCTGCGCGGCGGGGGCGAGGTGCCCTCGGGCGGGCCGCTGGTCAACTCCGGCCCGCGGGCGCTGTTCGGCCGCGGCATCGGGGCGCCGCGCCGGATCGAGGCGCAGGACCAGGTGCTGGTGGAGCTCGCGGCCTCGTTCTGCCGCTACCACGTCTGCACCGAGCATACCCTGGCGGTGGGCCCGGTCGACCCGCGCCAGTCGGACATGATGAAGGTCGCCAACGAGGCGCTCGAGGGCATCCTGGACGCCGCCCGGCCCGGCCGCGCGCTGGGGGAGCTGGACGACATCCACCGCCGGGTGCTGGATGCGGCTGGCTTCGGCTCAGAGCGCTTCGCGGCCTGCGGCTATGCGCTCGGCTGCACCTATCGCCCGACCTGGATGGACGTGCCGCCGATGATCTATTCCGGCAACCCGCTGATCATGGCGCCGGGCATGGTGTTCTTCGTGCACATCATGATCCCCGACACCCGGACCGGGCTGGTGGCCGGGATCGGGCAGACCTTCGCCATCGCCGAGGCGGGTCCGCCCGAGCTGCTGAGTCGCCTGCCCACCGACCTGCACGGCTGCTGAGCCGGGCCCGGCCCGTCCATATTGCTGCAATCCCGCAAACGCGCAGCCCCCCACCCGCCCCCCTTTCCAGACGCGCGCCCGTGCCTAAAAAATTCTCTTGTGCATTCCCCGGCGGGCGCAGACCGCTCCGCTGCCTCGGCCCATACCGCTTCGAAAATTATCGAATGAGTGTGCTGATGGACTGCCCCCACCGAGTGGTCCGGTTTGATTGTTAGTGCATGACGGGTCTCC
>CAYUXM010000051.1:0-15369 GCA_964448765.1 uncultured Rhodobacterales bacterium | reverse complement strand
ACGAAGCCCGGCCCCGGCATCGGCAGCGCCACCTCGCGCGCGCGCTCGGCCACCGCCAGCGGCACGCCGTTGGCCAGCCAGGTATAGGGCGCCGCGCCGCCCCGCACCCGCGCCGCCAGCGCGCCGTCGAGCAGTTCCACAACCGCACCCTCGGGCGGAAAGGCCAGGTCCGGCCCACCCGCCGCCGCCGCCGCCCCGCGCGGGTGGAACTGCCGCAGCGGCGCAGGCAGCAGCCGGTTGGGCAGCAGCAGCGCGCCGGGCGGCGGCGCCGGCAGCGGTTCGGCCGCCGGCTTCGCCCGCGCGAAAACCTCGAACAGAACCGGCGCGGCCAGGTCCGCGCCGAAGGCGCCTGGCACCGGCGTGCCATCCGCCCGGCCCAGCCAGACCCCGGCGACATGGCCGCCGTCGAAGCCCAGCGCCCAGGCATCGCGATGGCCGTAGCTGGTGCCGGTCTTCCAGGCCACCCGGCCCTCCGCCCCGCCGCCGGGCGGCGCGATCCCGGCCAGCACATGGCCGACCTGCCAGGCCGCCTCGGGCCCGAACAGCCGCGCGCCGGGCGGCGGCGGCGCGCCTGGGGTGACATGCAGCGCCACCGGATCGCCCAGCCGGGCCAGCGCGGCATAGGCCTGCACCAGATCCTCAAGGCTCATCCCCAGCCCGCCCAGCGCCACCGCCAGCCCCGGCGGCGCCCGGCCCGGAATCTCCGGCGTCACGCCCGCGCGCTTCAGCGTCGCGACCAGCCGCGCCGGGCCCAGCGCCTCGGTCAGCGCCACCACCGGCAGGTTGAGCGAGGCCTCCAGCGCCTCGGCCAGCCGCACCGTGCCGCGAAACGCGCCGTCGAAATTCTGCGGCGCGTAGCCGCCAAACTCCATCGGCCGATCCTCGATCAGCGTTTCGGGATGGGCGAGCCCGTCGTCGAAGGCCAGCGCGTAGACGAACGGCTTCAGCGTGGACCCGGGCGAGCGGACCGCCCGGGTGAGATCGACATAGCCGCCGCGCGCCGGATCGCCCCACGCCGCCCCGCCGACCGAGGCGAGAATCTCGCCGCTCCGGTGATCGGCCAGCACGATCGCCGCCGACAGCCGCGCGCCCCGGCCGCGCACCGCCTCGGCCGCCACCCGTTCCAGCGCCGCCTGCAACCGCGCGTCGATCGTGGTGGCATGGCGGCCGGCCAGCGGATCGGCGGCGCGCAGCCGGTCGGCCAGATGCGGGGCCAGCGCCGGGAACGGCCGGCGCGCCCGCGGCACCGGTTCGGTTCGCGCCGCCGCGGCGGCGCCGGCGCCGATCACGCCCAGCTTCGCCATCCGGTCCAGCACCCGGTCGCGCGCCGCTTCTGCCGCGCCCGGCGCCCGGTCGGGCCGCCGCGCCTCGGGCGCCTGCGGCAGCGCGACCATCAGCGCCGCCTCCGCCGGGGTCAGCCGGGCCGGTTCCTTGCCCAGCCAGGCCAGGGTCGCGGCGCGCAGCCCTTCCAGGTTGCCGCCGTAGGGCGCCAGCCGCAGGTAAAGGCCGAGGATCTCGTCCTTCGTCAGCCGCCGTTCCAGCGCCAGCGCCACCCGCACCTGCCGCAGCTTGCCCGCAAGCCGCCCGGTTCCGCCGTCTTCCAAAAGCCGCGCGACCTGCATCGTCAGCGTCGATCCACCCGAGACGATCCGCCCCGCCCGCAGCGCCTGCCAGCCGGCGCGCAGCACCGCGCGCGGGTCCACCCCGGCGTGATCGCGAAAGCGCCGGTCCTCCCAGCCGATCAGCATCTCCAGAAACAGCGGATCGACCGGCCCGGGCCGCATCCGCCAGCGCCCGTCGGCCACGGTATAGGCGCGCATCAGGCTGCCGTCGCGCGCCGTGACCTCGACCGAGGTTTCCACCGCCAGCGCCGGCAGGTCGGTGCGCGCGATCCACAGGTCGGCGGCATCGCGCAGCCCCGCCGCCAGCGCCAGCGCCGCGGCCAGCGCGAAGACCGCCCGCGCCCGGATCACGGCGTCACGGTCACCCGGCCCGCATCGGTCCAGGCGCGGCGGTCGGGGCGATACATGTCCTCCACGCTTGCCGCCGGATGGTGGAACGAACCGGGCGACACGGCGCGCACGACATAGGCCAGGCGGAACGGCGCGGTGCCGCCCCAGTCCACCGCCGCGCGGAACCGGTCGGCGCGGAACTCCGCCATGCGTGTCCCCGCCGTCGCGCCGAGCCAGGCGAAGCCGCCGGTCTCGCCGCCCGCGATCAGCGCGGGATTGTCGATCTCGAATCCCGCCGGCAGCGGGGCGTCCACGATCAGCCGGCCCTCGGCCGGCTCGAAGGGCGTGACCTCGATGACCGTGACCATCCGTGTGCCGCGCGGCACAAGCGCCGGGTCCACCGGCTCGCCCTCGGTGGTGAAATGGTCACGCCGGATCGCGTAGCCGCGCCCGCCCGCCGGGTCCGGGGTTTCGGGCACCCCGAACGTGGTCAGCGTCAGCACCTCGTCGCGCGCGGTGCCGTTGCCGGCCACGATCGGGCCGTCCAGCGTTTCGGCCTCCAGCATCCGCACCAGCGGGCCGGTGACCGGCGCGCCGTTCAGCGTGAAGCCCTCCGCGCCCGGCGCGTCGATCAGCGCGCGGCTGGCCAGCAGCGCCCAGACCTGTTCCTGCGTCGACAGCCGACCTTCGCCCAGCCCCTCGGCCAGCGCGGCCTCCAGCGCCGGCGCCCCGGCGGCGGCGGAACCGGCCTCGGCCGCCAGCGCCAGAACCCCGGCCGCGTCGCGCAGCGCGCTGCCGTAGTCGGCCCGCCAGACCGTCGCCTCCTCCGCGCCCTCGGCCATCCGAAGGGCGCGGGCGAACATCGCCTCGGCCCGCGTCGGATCGCCATAGGCGGCCAGCGCCGCGCCCAGTTGCGCCAGCGCCAGCGGGCTGTCGAAGGCCTCGGCCTTCACATCGGCATAGTAGCGCAGATCACCCACCGCCGCCGCCCCCTCGCGCGCCAGCACCATCAGCGCATAGGCCAGATCGGCCCCGCCCCTGTCAAAATCGGGCGCGTAGTTCACCCGGTTGCGCAGGTTGTCGAGCGCCATGCGGAACGCGGCCTCGGGCACCGCGTGCCCTTCGGCCCGCGCCCGGCTGAGGAAATCGGTGACATAGGCATCCAGCCAGAAATCCCCCGACTCGGGTCGCCACAGGCCGAAACCGCCGGCGGCGGACTGGTTCAGCAGCACCGCGCCGATCGCCTCGTCGATCCGGCGGTCGATGTCCGCCTCGGTGCCCAGCCCCATCGCCCGGGCCACCGACGACAGGTAAAGCAGCGGCAGCGCGCGCGATGTCACCTGTTCGGTGCAGCCGTAGGGATAACGGTCAAGCGCGGCCAGAAGGCCCGGCGCGTCGAACCGCGCCACCGGCCCGATCGCCAGCACCGCCTGCCCGGTGCCGGGCCGGAAGCCCGCGAAGATATCCGGGGTGACGGTGAACGCCTGCCCCGCGGCCAGCGTGAAGCGGCTTTGCCGCAGCACCGGCGGATCGGTCGCGCGAATCTCCAGCGGCACTTCGCGGGTCAGCACCCGCCCCGCCGGTGTCGTGAGGGTGACGCGGATCGCCCCGGTCCCCGTCGCCCCGGGCGCGACCAGCGGCAGGTCCAGCGCCGCGCGGCCGCCCTCGGCGAGGTCAAGGCCGGACGGCACCGGGCCCAGCGCCACACCCTGCGCCGTGACATCCAGCCCCATGCGCCCGGCCGGGCCGGAGGCATGGGCGAATTCCAGCAGAAGCCGGCTTTCGTCGCCCGGCGCAAGGAACCGTGGCGCCGAGGCGGTGACGACGACGGGATCGCGCACCAGCACGTCGGCACCGGCCTGCCCCACCCCGCTGTCCGACCACACCACCGCCATCAGCCGCACCGTGCCGTTGAAGGCGGGCAGGTCGAACGTCGTTTCCACCCGGCCGTCGGGCCCGACCGGCAGGGGGCCGGCGAAGAAAGCGACCAGGTCTTCGGTCGGCGGCGGCGCCTCGCTCCGCGCGGCGCTGCCGGCATCACCGCCCTGCCGGATCCGGCCCATCGCGCCGGCCTGCCCGTCGATCAGCCGGCCGTACAGGTCGCGGATCGCCACGCCAAGCCGGCGCTGCCCGAAATAGTGCCCCTGCGGGTCCGGCGCGTCGTGGCCGGTAAGGTTGAGGATGCCCAGATCGACCGCGGCGATGGTGGCAAAGGCCGCCTCGCCCTCGGCGATACCCTCGACGGTCAGCGCCACCGGCAGCGGGCCGCGCGGGTCGGCCTCGGCCGGCACCTCGAAAGCCGCCCGCAGCGCGCGGTCGCCGGGATCGACGGCGGCATGGGCGATGCCCAGCGCCCGGACGGGCGCGCGGCCGGCCTCGGCCGCCAGCGGCCGGATCACGGAGGCCGCGACATAGGCGCCCGCGCCCCAGTCCTCCGTCACCGGCAGGTCGACGGTGTTCTCGCCCGCCGTCACCGGCACCGCGACCGTGTCGATCAGCCGGCTGCCCAGAACGGTGACCAGCGCCACGCCATCGGCCGGCGCCTCGATCCGGGCCACTGCCGTGTCGCCGGGGCGGTAGGCCGGCCGGTCCAGCCCCACGGTCAGCGCATCGGGCGTGTCGGCCGCCGCGCCCTCGGCCACGTACCAGCCCGCGGTGAACGGGACCGAGGCGGCGGCGGCCCCGCCGCGGGTTTCCAGCACCAGTTCGTATTCGCCGCGCCCGACCGGCACCGCGATGTCCTGCGCCGCGCCCGGCGCAAGGTCGATCTCGGCGCCGGCGACGCGGCTGCGGCGGGTCGTGACCTCCCAGTTCCACTGGCCGTAGAGCGAATACCACTGGTAGCGCCGCTCCACCCGGTTCAGCACCCAACGCGCCGCCAGCGCGGCCCCGGCCCCGTCCGGGCCGATCGCCGCCAGCCGGAACCGCGCCTCGCCGCCATCGGGCACCGCGCCGCCCTCGAACAGCGGGCGGATTGCCGGCAGCGGCCGGTCGGGCAGCGCCAGCCGGTCCACCCGGCGTTCGACCGGGCGGCCCGAACCCTCGCTGAGCCTGAGCGCGATCCGCGCCGTCATCGGCTGCGTCACCTCGGGCAGGTCGGGCAGGTCCAGCACGATCCGGGCCCGGCCCCCGGCATCGGTCACCGCGCCGGGCGTCGCATCGCCCCAGCGCGGGCCGGTCTCGTCATGCCGGCCGAAGCGGTAGCCCTCCCAGCCCGGCACGGCATCGGCGGGCGCCAGCCGCAGGTCGCCTTCCACCGCCAGCCCGGCGCCCGGCGCGCCGTAGAGGTAGCGCGCCGCGATGTCGATTCCGGCGCTGCCGCCCAGTTCCAGCGGCCCCTCCGCCAAGGTCAGTTCCGCGTCGATCCGTTCGGGCAGGAAATCTTCCACCAGCAGCCGCGCGGCGGCAAGCGGCGGGGCCTTCGGATCGGCCAGCACCTCCAGCCGCCAGGCGCCGCGCGGCACCGCGGGCGCGAGATCGAAGGCCAGCGCAAGGCCGCCGGCCGGCCCGGCGGTGACGGCCTGGCGCGCATGCTCCACCCCGTCGGGGCGGATCAGCCGCGCGGTCAGCGGCAGGCCGGGAATCGCGCGCGCGGCAGGATCACGGGCCAGCGCGGTGGCCCGCAGCACCTCGCCGGGCCGGTAGGCGCCCCGGTCGGTGGCGAGGAACAGGTCGATCGGCGGCGCGGGCGCGCGGCCGGCCACCCCCCGGTCGGAGAGGTCGAATTCCGGATCGGTCAGCGGCAGGAAGGCGAAATCCGCCTCGCCCGCGGACACGGTGACCAGCGCCGGGGCCGCACCATCGCGGCCCGCTGCCAGCGCCGCGCCGAAAACGGCATGGCCCGCCGCGTCGGTCTCGGCCTCGGCCAGCACCGCGTTGGCGTTGGAAACCAGCCGCACGGTCAGCCCGGCGCGCGCCGCGGCATCCGACAGGCCGCGCACGAAGACATGCAGCCCGTCGGTGCCCTGCAAGACCGTCATCCCGAGGTCGGAGACGACGAACCATTGCGTCGCCGCCGGCCGGTCCCAGGTATCCTGGCCGGGCACCTGCGCCTCCAGCGCGTAGACGCCGGGCGCCAGCGCGCCGGCAAGCCCCGCCACCGGCAGCCGCGCGGTCATCTCGCGGTTGACCTGCATCGGCACCTCGGCCGCGCCGCGCCAGATCTCCTCGGCCACGTCGGTGGCGAAGACCTCGGTCTGCCAGGCGTCGAGCGGGCGGGCGAACCAGCCCTCGCGCAGCGCGCGCACGAGGTTGCGATCCGATACCCGGCGCAGCACCAGCGCGATCTCGTCGGCATTGACGGTGACCACCGGCAGCCCGGCATCAGGCGTCTGCGGCAGCACGTAGGCGCGGCCGGGGAACCGGACGGCGGGCGCCCGGTCGCGCACATAGGCGGTGATCTCCACGTCACGGGCCGTAACCTCGCCCGAGGCGGCGGGCAGCCCGTCGCGGAACACCAGCCGGTAACGCTTGCCGTGTTCGACACCGGAGACGCACAACCGCGTCCCCTCAGGCTCCACGGCCAGCCCGGCCTCGGGCAGCGCCACGAAGGGCGCGAAATCCACACCCGCGGCCAGCGGCGCGCTGAGCTCCGCGCAGATCCGGGGCAGGGCCGCATCGCTTTCGACCGCGTGATCGACGATCCGGAACCCGAATCGCGCCCGTGCGTCGGCCAGCCGCTCGGCGATGTCGGCGCGGGGCGACAGCGCATCGGCAAGGCGCAGGGCGGCCACCGTGTCGTCGCCACGGCCGACGGCCTCCAGCGCATCGGCCAGCACCAGCAGCGACGCCGCCGCCACCCGGTCATCCCGGGCGCGCAGATAGGCGTTGACGGCAGCCGACACCGCGCGGCCATCGGCGGCGGCGCGGTCGGATCGTGCCGCGATCGGCTGCGCAAGGGTCAGCCGCGCGTAATCGGCCCAGAGATCGGCGGCGTCCGACAGCGCCGCCGCCCCGGCCATGAAGCGCGCGGCGGCGGCGAGGTTTCCGGCGGCTTCCGCGCGGCGCGCGGACCCGGCCAGTGCGCCGGGGTCAAGGCCGGCGGGCGGCGCGACGCGGCCGATCTCCCGCGCCTGGTCCAGCGCGGCGGCGCGGTCGGCCGGGCCGAGCATGTCGAGCGCGGCGGCGCGGTCGCGGGCCACGGCCTCGGCCCCGGCCGGCGGTGCCAGCACCCGGCCGGAAACCGCGCCGGCGAAGGCCACGGCCGCGGCGGCCGCCGACTTCGGGAAACAGGCCCGCGCCGGACGGTTGAAGGTGAAGGCAAGGCACCCCGGATCGGCAAGGCAGGCGGCCTCGCAGCCCGCCAGCGTCGTGTCGAGGATCTGCGCCAGATCGTTGCCGGGCAGATCGACATCCTCGGCCAGCACCGCCCGCCGTTCCGGCAGCAACCGCTGTTCCTGCGCCAGCCCCGGCGCCACGCCGGCCAGAACCGCGAGCAGCAGAATCGGAAATCGCGAAAAGACGCCTGCCAGCATGGTCTTACCCTCCCCGGGGTCGTCGGTTCTGGCAATGCTCGCACCGCGCCACCCGGCTGGCAAGGCAGCGGTGCGTCCGACCCGGCCCGCTTAAGATGATGTTCACCGTCTTTGGACAAGAGTGAGCCGAGCCCCTGCCCGGCGGGTCCGGCGCGGGCGGAGAACGGTATGGACCTTGTAGAAAAGCTTGCCAACGAGCGCCGCGCCCGGCTGGCCGCGGAGCGCCTGCTCGAACAGAAGAAACGCGAGCTGTTCAAGGCGAACCAGCAGCTCGCCGTGCATGCGCGCGCCCTGTCGGACCAGGTCGTGGCGCAGCGCGAGGGCCTGCAACGCGCGATCGGCGAGGCCGAGACGCTGAAGGGCGAGAACGTCCGCGCCCAGGGCGAGGTGGTGGCGGCGCAATCGGCCGCGCAAAGCGCCCAGCGCCGGCTGTGGCAGGCCCTTGAAACCGTGCCCGACGGCTTCGCCGTCTTCGACGGCAAGATGCGGCTGGTGGTGGCGAACCGCGCCTACCTGCAACTCTTCGACGGCGTCGAGGGGATCGAGCCGGGGATGACCTACGACATGATCCTCAAGATCTTCGCGACCGAGGGGATCGTCGACCTCGAGGGGATGGAACCGGTCGACTGGCATCACGAGATGGTCGCGCGGGTCTCGTTGCAGCAGATCCCGGCCAAGACGATGCGGCTGTACAACGGCCAGTACGTCAAGCTGATCGACCGGCGCGGCGAGGATGGCGACCTTGTCTGCCTCGTGCAGGACATCACGCCGATGATCCAGCGCGAGGCCGAACTGCGCGAGGCCCGCGACGCCGCCGAGGCCGCGAACCGCGCCAAGTCGGCCTTCCTGGCCAACATGAGCCACGAGATCCGCACGCCGATGAACGGCGTCGTCGGCATGGCCGAGCTGATGTGCGAATCCGACCTGTCGGAGGAACAGCGGCTTTACGCGGAAACCATCAAGTCCTCGGGCGAGGCGCTGCTGGTCATCATCAACGACGTGCTCGACTATTCGAAGATCGAGGCGGAGAAGATGAAGCTCTACCCCGAGCCCTTCGACCTCGAACGCTGCATCCACGAGGTGCTGGTGCTGCTGCAACCCTCGGCGCGGGACCGGGGCGTCAAGCTGCTTGTCGATTTCGACATGTTCCTGCCCACCCGCTACGTCGCCGATCCGGGCCGGATGCGGCAGGTGCTGACCAACCTGATCGGCAACGCGGTCAAGTTCACGCAGGAGGGCCACGTCCTCGTCCGGGTCGTCGGCGCCGGCACCGCCGACGGCACGCAGGAATTGCACATCACCGTCGAGGATACCGGCATCGGCATCGCGCCCGAGCACATCGATCACATCTTCGGCGAGTTCAACCAGGTCGAAAGCCAGTCGAACCGCAAGTACGAGGGCACCGGCCTCGGCCTCGCGATCACCCGGCAACTGATCGAGATGATGGGCGGGTCGGTCTGGGTGGAAAGCGAGTTGGGCGAGGGATCGTGCTTCGGCTTCAAGCTGCCGCTGCCGGTCGCCGAGGAACCGCTGGTCGAAACCCCGGCCGCGCCGCTCAACCTGCGTTGCGCGCTTGTGGTCGACGACCTGCTGATCAACCGCGTGATCCTCGAACGCCAGCTTCAGACCTACGGCATGCAGGTCACGTTGTGCCGGTCCGGTGACGAGGCGTTGCGCGCGGTCGACGAGACGGGAACCGGCTTCGACATCGTGCTCACCGATCACGAGATGCCCGACATGGACGGGCTGGAACTGGCCGAGAAACTGCGCGAACGCGGGCTGGAGAAACCGATCCTGCTGTTGTCCTCGAACCCCGACCGGGCGCAGGAGTCGGCGGGCAAGGCGGCGGTCGCGGCGCTGCTGAAAAAGCCGATCCTGCGGTCCGACCTGTTCCGGGTGCTGCAGGAAATCTCCGGCGCCGCGCCGGAGGAACCGGCACCGCCGCAGCAGGCCGAACCGCCGGCCGCACCCGCGCCGGTCGAGCGGCGCCAGATGCGGGTTCTGGCCGCCGAGGACAACCGCACCAACCAGCTTGTCTTCCGCAAGATGATCAAGGAGTTCGACATCGAGCTGGAATTCGCCAACAACGGCCGCGAGGCGGTGGAGCTTTACCAGAGCTTCCGGCCGGACCTCGTGTTCATGGACATCTCGATGCCCGAGATGGACGGGCGCGAGGCGACACGCACGATCCGCGGGATCGAGGCGACGGGCGGCCTTGCCCGCACCCCGATCGTGGCGCTGACCGCGCATGCGATGGATGGCGACAGCGCGTCGATCTTCGAGGCCGGGGTCGACCACTACCTGACCAAGCCGCTGAAGAAGGCCGCCATCGCCGAACGGATCTGCGCTGCCGCGACGGAAGATTGCCGGCCGCCGGCGCCCGAGACCGTCACCGCCGCGCAGTAGCGACGACGCCGGGCTACGCCTCGTCGATCACGGCCAGGAACGCCGCGCCGAACCGGTCGAGCCGGGCCGGGCCGAGGTTGCCGGCGCGGTCGAGCTCTTCCATCGACCGGGGCCGGGCCCGCGCGATCCGCCTGAGCGCGGCGGGCGAACACGACAGCGGCCGGTGGGTGCCGTCGGCGCCGCGGGCCAGCCGCGCCTCCGCCTCGGCCAGCCGGTCGTAAAGCGCGCCGGCGGGCTGGCCGGCCAGGCTGCGGCGCGCCGGATGGACCGGCGCCGCGGCCGTCTCGCCGGCGACGACGGCGAGGAAATCGGCGCCGTAGCGTTCGAGTTTCTTGGCGCCGACGCCGGTGATCGCGGCCATCTGGTCCAGCGTGGCGGGCCGGCGTTCGGCCATCTCTATCAGCGTGCGATCGGGGAAGATCACGTAGGCCGGCACCCCCGCCGCCTCGGCCAGCGCCCGGCGCCGGGCCTTGAGCGCGGACAGCAGCGGCGCGTCCTCTTCCGCCACCAGCGTGCGCACCGCCGGGGTGCGGGCGGCCTTTCGCACGCTGTCGCGGCGCAGCGTCACGCCCGCCTCGCCGCGCAGGACCGGGCGCGCGGCCCCGGTCATCCTGAGCGCGCCATGGCGTTCGGGATCTGGGCGCACGAGGTCATGGCCCATCATCTGCCTGAACACCGCCGCCCATTCCGTGCGGGTCAGATCGCGGCCGACGCCGAAAGTGGGCAGATCGTCGTGCCGCCGGGCGCGGACCTTGTCGGTGACGGTGCCGGTGAGAACGTCGGTCAGATGCCCGACGCCGAAGCTTTCGCCGGTGCGCAGGATCGCCGACAGCGCCTTGCGCACCGGTTCGGTCGCATCGAAGGTGTCGGGCGGCGCGTCGCACAGGTCGCAGGCGCCGCAGGGCGCGCTGTCTTCGCCGAAATAGGCCAGCAACCGCTGGCGGCGGCAGGAAATCGCCTCGGCCAGCCCCAGAAGCGCGTTCAGCCGCGCATGATCGGCGGCCTTGCGTTCGGGCGGCGCGAGGCCTTCGTCGATCTGGCTGCGGCGCAGGCGGATGTCGTCGGCGCCGTAGAGCGTAAGCGTTTCGGCCGGCGCGCCGTCGCGGCCGGCGCGGCCGATCTCCTGGTAATAGGCCTCGATCGATTTCGGCAGGTCGGCATGGGCGACCCAGCGGATGTCGGGCTTGTCGATCCCCATGCCGAAGGCCACCGTGGCGACCACGATCAGCCCGTCCTCGCGCTGGAAGCGGGTTTCCACCAGCCGCCGGTCCTCGGCCTCCATGCCGCCATGGTAGTGGCAGGCGGCGTGGCCGGCCTCGGCCAGCGCGCGGGCCAGGGTTTCGGTCTTGGCCCGCGTGCCGCAATAGACGATGCCGGACTGGCCCTTGCGCGCCGCGGCGAAAGACAGGATCTGGCGGCGCGGTTCGTCCTTGGCGGCGAAGGCGAGGTGGATGTTCGGCCGGTCGAAGCCACGCAGATAGGTTTCCGGCGCGACCCCGTCGAACAGGCGCCGGGTGATTTCCTCGCGCGTTTCGGCATCCGCGGTGGCGGTGAAGGCGGCAAGCGGCAGGTCGAGCGCCCGGCGCAACTCGCCGATGCGCAGGTAGTCGGGGCGGAAATCATGGCCCCACTGGCTGACGCAATGCGCCTCGTCCACCGCGATCAGCCCGGTGCCGATCCGCCGCAGCAGGCCCAGCGTCGCGGCCGAGGCCAGCCGTTCCGGCGCCATGTAGAGAAGCTTGAGCCGCCCGTCGTCGAGCGCGGCGAAAACCTCTTCGGTTTCCTCGGCGGTATTGCCCGAGGTCAGCGCACCGGCCTCCACCCCCGCCTCGCGCAGCGCCCGCACCTGGTCGCGCATCAGCGCGATCAGCGGCGAGATCACCACCGTCACCCCGTCGCGGCACAGTGCCGGCAACTGGTAGCACAGCGACTTGCCGCCACCGGTGGGCATGATCGCCAGCGTGTTGCGCCCCGCCGTCACCGCCTCGACGATCTCGCGCTGGCCCGGCCGGAACTCGGCGAAGCCGAAGACGCGGGCAAGAAGCTCGTCGGGGCTGGATTGCATGGGTTCTGTCAGGCTGCTCGTTTTGCCCGACCATTCCACAGGGCCGCGGCGCGGGCAAGGCCGCGCCGCCCGGCTCAGTAACCGTAGAAGAAGCCCGCGTTGTTGCGCAGCGCCTGCTGAAGGATGATCAGCGCGATGAAGGCGACCAGCGGCGCAAGATCCAGCGGGCCGGTATTGGGCAGGATCCGCCGGATCGGCGCGTAGACCGGCTCCAGCAGCCGGCTGAGCCCGTCCCAGATCTGCGCGACGACAGGCTGGCGCATGTTCAGAACCTGGAAGCTGATCAGCCACGACAGGATGATATGCGCGATCATGATGAACCAGATCACGTCGAGGATCAGCATCAGGGCCTGGTAGAGGGTGGTCATGCGGGTCTCCGTTCCTCGGTTGGCACAGAGGTAGGCCGGGCGCGCGCCGCGCGCAACAGCCGAAGGGCGGAAAGCGCGGTTGCGTGGCAGCGCCGGGGCGACGCAACGTCTGCGGTTGACCTTCGCCGCCCGGCGGGCCACCCCGCGGCCCGGAGGTGCCGCCCTTGTATCCGTTCTTTCGCCTTGCCCTGCAGTCGCTGCGGTTTCGCGCCGCGCCGCGCCTTGGCCTGACCGAGCCACATGTCACCACGGTGACCTGCTGGCCCTGGGATCTCGATCCGTGGCGCGAACTCAACAACGGCCGGACGCTGACGCTTTATGATCTCGGCCGGATCCCGATGGCGCAGCGCAGCGGGCTGGTCGCGGCGGCGGGGCGCATGGGCTGGGGGATCACGGTGGCCGGCAACACCACGCGCTACCGTCGCCGGGTGCGGGCCTTCGACCGGCTGCGGCTGCACAGCAGCTGCATCGGCTGGGACGCGCGGTTTCTCTACATCGAACAGTCGATGTGGCGCGGGGATGAGTGCACAAGCCATATCCTGATCCGCTCCGCCGTGACCTCGGCCCGGGGCATCGTGCCGCCGGCGGAGGTTCTGGCCGCGATGGGCCAGCCGGCGGAAAGCCCGCCGCTGCCCGGCTGGGTCACGGCGTGGATCACGGCGGAGGCCGCGCGCCCCTGGCCGCCCGCGCTTGCCTGACGGCCCGGTTTCGGGCTTGATCGCCCCGGCGGGAACGGAGGCGCGCGCGATGACGGCGGAACGGCGCAGGCTGTGGGGCTGGTATTTCTTCGACTGGGCCAGCCAGCCCTACAACACGCTGCTGCTGACCTTCATCTTCGGCCCCTATGTCACCGAGCTTCTGGGCGACGGCAGCGCCGCGCAGGCGGCCTGGGGCTACGGCGTGGGCGCGGCCGGGCTCTTGATCGCGCTGTGCGCCCCGGTGCTGGGCGCGGTGGCGGACCGGTCGGGCGGGCGGATGCGCTTCGTCGCGCTGTTTTCGCTGTTCTACGTGATCGGCGCGGCCGGGCTGTGGCTGGCCGCGCCGGGGGATTTCCCGCTGGTCACGGTGCTGGCGTTCTTCGCGCTGGGGCTGATCGGGATGGAATTCGCCACGATCTTCACCAACGCGATGCTGCCAGATCTGGGCCCGCGCGAACGGCTGGGGCGGATTTCCGGCACCGGCTGGGCCTTCGGCTATCTCGGCGGGCTGGTGGCGCTGGTGGCGATGCTGGCGCTCTTTGCCGAAAGCGCGGCGACCGGGCGCACGGTGATCGGGATCGAGCCGGTGCTCGGCCTCGATCCGGCGGCGCGCGAGGGCACCCGCGCGGTCGGGCCGCTGACGGCGGCGTGGTATGCGCTGTTCATGGTGCCGTTCTTCCTGTGGGTGCGCGAGGTGCGGCCGGCCGCGCCACTGCCGGTGGCGCAGGCCGCGCGGCGGGCGCTGCCCGATCTGCTGGCGACGCTGCGCGGCCTGCCCGCCCGGCATCCCAGCCTGACGGCCTATCTGGCCTCGTCCATGCTTTACCGCGACGCGCTGAACGGGATGTACGTGTTCGGCGGCATCTACGCCGCCGGGGTGCTGGGCTGGTCGGTGACCGATGTGGGCGTGTTCGGCATCCTCGCCGTGATCACCGGCGCGATCTTCGCCTGGGCGGGCGGTTTCGCCGACGACCGGTTCGGCCCGAAGCGGGTGATCGCGGCGGCCGTCGCGGTGCTGGCGCTGGTGGCGCTGGCCGTCACCCAGGTGGACCGCGCGGCGGTGTTCGGTATCGCCGCCGGCCCCGAAAGCCGGCTGCCCGACATCGCCTTCTACATCCTCGGCGCGACGATCGGCGCGGCCGGCGGGGTGCTGCAATCGGCCAGCCGGACGATGATGGTGCGGCAGGCGATCCCCGGCCGGATGACCGAGGGCTTCGGGCTGTATGCGCTGGCGGGCAAGGCGACCTCGTTCCTCGCGCCCCTCGCCATCGGGATCACGACGGACCTGACGGGCAGCCAGCAGGCGGGTATCCTGCCGCTGGTGGGGCTGTTCCTGCTGGGCCTCGTCCTGCTTTACTGGGTGCGCGCGGAGGGAGAGACATGATCCGGACCCTGACTCTGGCCCTTGCGATCCTCGCGGCGCCGGCGGCGGCGGAACCCTTGGCGAAAGACCTGTTCGGCGCCCACCGGGCCGCCGCGCGGGGCGCGCCTGCGGTGATCGGCAGCTATGCCAAGGGCTGTGCCGCCGGGCTGGTGCAATTGCCCGAATCCGGTCCGACATGGCAGGCGATGCGGCTGTCGCGCAATCGCCACTGGGGCCATCCCGAAACCATCGACTACCTGATCGAGCTGTCCGAGGTGGCGCGCGGCCTTGGCTGGGCCGGGCTTTACATCGGCGACATCAGCCAGCCGCGCGGCGGGCCGATGACCTCGGGCCATTCCAGCCACCAGGTCGGGCTGGACGCCGATATCTGGATGCTGCCGCCCGACCGGCTGAACCTGAGCCGGGCGGAGCGCGAGAACCTGTCGTCGATCTCGGTGCGGACGGAGGACCAGACGCGGGTGAACGGCAACTGGACGCCGGCCCATGCGGCGCTTCTGAAGGCGGCGGCGCTGGACCCGCGGCTGGATCGGCTGTTCGTGGCCGCGGCGGTGAAGCTGGACCTGTGCAAGACCGCGACGCGGGCGGATCGCAAGTGGCTGCAGAAGATCCGGCCGCTTTACGGCCACAACACCCATTTTCACGTTCGCCTGAAATGCCCGAAGGGCTCGCCCGACTGCCAGCGCCAGAGGCCGACGGTGGCGGACCTGTCGAAGAACGGCGATGGCTGCGACGAGACGCTGGACTGGTGGGTGACCGACTATCTGGAGGCGCTGAGAAACCCGCCGAAGAAGCGCAAGGAACCGACCGGCCCGCCGCCGAAGACCGCGCGGACCTTCACGCTGGCCGACCTGCCGGCGGGGTGCCGGGCGGTGCTGGCCGCCGAGTGACGCGGGCTTGACGGGGCGGCGGGGGCGGCGTAGGTGCGCGCCGTTCCGCCGGATGCGGAACCAAGTCTCCGCAACCTTGTCAAAACGGACCCAGAGATGAAAACGATCCACCTGCCCGGCATCCTTGCCATGGCC
>CAYUXM010000050.1:8573-15395 GCA_964448765.1 uncultured Rhodobacterales bacterium | reverse complement strand
GGCGGCGGCGGGGCCGACCGGCTGTCGGGCGGCGCGGGGGCCGATATGTTCGGGATCGAGGATGTGGCGGGCACGACCACGATCCTCGATTTCGATCCGGGCGAGGGCGACCGGCTGGACCTGTCGGTTTTCGGGTTTGCCGATTTCGATGCGGTGCAAGACGTGCTCTCGGCCCACGGCCCGGGCGGCCACGACGCGCGGCTGCAGCTGGGCGATGACACCACACTGGTGCTGGAGGATTTCGCGCCGGACCTGCTGGCGGCGGAGCATGTGGTCTTGCCGCCGACTGTCTGACCGGATCGCGGCCGGGCGCCGGCTAGATCGGCAGGATCCGCCCCGCCGCCCAGATCAGGCCGATCAGCACCGGCTGATGCAGCAGGTAGATCGCCAGGCTGTGCCGACCGGGCCAGGCGAGGCGCCGCAGCAGCGCGCCCTGTCCGGCCGGGTCACGGCGCAGCCGGTCCCACAGCCCCGCGCGCCCGGCGAGGCCGGCGGCGGCGATGCCGGCAAGCGTGGCGCCGAACCACGGAAACACCGGCACGAAATCCATCGAGACCGGCACCCGGTCCGCCAGCCCGGTCCAGACCAGCCAGGGCGGATCGAACAGCGGGCTGCGCGCGACCCGCGGCAGCGCGGCCACCGCCAGCCCCGCGGCCAGGACGGCCGGCCAGGGCAGGCGCAGGAAGGCCAGCCCCAGAAGGCTGGCAAGCGCGATCGAATGCAGGATGCCGAAGAACACGAAGCGGTCCGGCATCGCCGCCCAGGTCACGAGGGTGATCAGCGCCGCGGCGGCGGCGATCCGCGCCGCGCGCCCGGCGACGGCGGGCCAGCGGATGGCGTCGCGATGGGCAAGGACGAGGCTGACGCCGACGAGGAACAGGAAGCTGCCGGCCACGACGCGGGCGAACACCGCCCAGCCGCCCGAGGTCGAGGTGCCCGGCGGCAGGTGGCCGAACAGTTCCAGATCGGTGACGGTGTGAAACAGGACCATGCCCGCAAGCGCCACGCTGCGGGCGATGTCGACGGCAAGGATGCGCCCCCGCGCCGGCCCTGCGGCCGGTCCCGGCCCGGTCCCGTTCCGCCCCATGCGTTCCTCCTCTCCCGGCCGGCGCCGACGATCCGACGGCGTCGCCCTGCCGGGCCGCGCCGGCCGTGACGCGATCCGCCGTGCCGGCATGCAGGACGCCTAGCACGTGCCCGCCGTCCTCGAAAGCGCCCCGCCGGCCGGCCGGTGCGCCGGGCCGAAGAGCGCCCGGCCCGCCGGCCAGAAAGGGGGGCGCGCAACTTTCTTTCCGTTCAGGGCCGCTTTGCTTTTGACTTGTTTTCGGCTGGACTGTAGTCGTTTGGCCGGTGCGATCCGATGGGATGTATTCCGGGGGTTGCAGACGTCAGGACGTTGCAAGGGAGGAGTAACATGACGAAATCGCATTTCACGCGGCGTGGGCTGCTGAGGACTTCGGCTGTCGCCGGGGCCGGCCTGGCCATGCCGACGATCTTCACGGGCGCGGCCTGGGGTTTCACCAACGAACCCACGGGCGCGACCGTCACGCTGGGCTTCAACGTGCCGCAGACCGGCCCCTATGCCGATGAGGGTGCCGACGAACTGCGCGCCTACGAACTGGCCGTCGAGCATCTCAACGGCACCGGCGCCGACAACGGCATGATGGAGACCTTCGTCTACAAGGACGGCTCGCGCACCGCGCTGACCGGCAACGGCGTGCTGGGCAAGAAGGTCGAATACGTCACCGGCGACACCCAGACGAAATCCGACGCCGCGCGCGCTTCGGCCAAGTCGATGATCGAGAAGGACGGCGCGATCATGATCACCGGCGGCTCGTCCTCGGGCGTGGCCGTGGCGGTGCAGGCGCTGTGCCAGGAAGCCGGCGTGATCTTCATGGCCGGTCTGACCCATTCGAACGACACCACCGGCAAGGACAAGCGGGCCAACGGTTTCCGCCACTTCTTCAACTCCTACATGTCGGGCGCGGCGCTGGCGCCGGTGCTGGCGGCGAATTACGGCACCGACCGCAAGGCCTATCACCTGACGGCCGACTACAACTGGGGCTACACCACCGAGGAGGCCGTGCGCTCCTCGACCGAGGCGCTGGGCTGGGAAACCGTCGCCGCCGTGAAGACGCCGCTGACCCAGACCGACTTCTCCTCCTACATCGCGCCGGTGTTGCAGTCGGGCGCGGACACGCTGGTCCTGAACCACTACGGCGGCAACATGGTCAACTCGCTGACCAACGCCGTGCAGTTCGGCCTGCGCGACAAGCAGGTGAACGGCAAGGACTTCCAGATCATCGTGCCGCTTTACTCGCGGCTGATGGCCAAGGGCGCCGGCGCCAACGTCAAGGGCATCTTCGGGTCCACCAACTGGCACTGGTCGCTGCAGGATGACGCCTCGAAGGCCTTCGTGCAGTCCTTCGGCACCAAGTACGGCTTCCCGCCGAGCCAGGCGGCGCATACCTGCTACGTGCAGACGCTGCTTTACGCCGATGCGGTCGAGCGCGCGGGCTCGTTCCAGCCCTGCGCCGTGGTCGCCGCGCTCGAGGATTTCGAGTTCGACGGCCTGGGCAACGGCGCCACGCTGTATCGCGGCGACGATCACCAGTGCTTCAAGGACGTTCTCGTGGTGAAGGGCAAGGAAAACCCGACCTCCGAGTTCGACCTTCTGGAAATCGTCGAGGTCACGCCGGTCGCGCAGGTGACCTACGCGCCCGATCACCCGCAGTTCCAGGGCGGCGCCCTGGGTACCTGCAACAACGGGGCCTGATCGTGCCGGCGGGGCGGGCCTGACGGGCCCGCCCCGTTTCGGTGCCAGCCGGTGACCGATGGCCGACCCGGGACGCCTGCCGCGCGGCGGGCGGGCGGGACGGGTGGGGCCACGTCGCGGCCCCGGTCACGGAACCAAGACTGACATGCGACCGAAAGCGGTGGGGCAATGGACGCCATAATCCTGCAGATCCTGAACGGGCTCGACAAGGGCTCGGCCTATGCGCTGATCGCGCTGGGGCTGACGCTGATCTTCGGCACGCTCGGTGTCGTGAACTTCGCCCATGGCGCGCTGTTCATGATCGGCGCGTTCTGCGCGGTGACGCTGAACCGGATCCTGACGCTCTCGCACACGGTGGTGGACGAGACCCAGAAGGACTTTCTCGGCAACCCGCTGAAGGTCGAGGTGCCCTATGTGCACGACTTCTTCGGCGAGGCGACGGGCAACGTGATCATCGACTGGTCGGTGCCACTGGCGCTGATCTTCGCGATCCCGGTGATGATCGGCGTCGGCATCGCGATGGAACGCGGGCTGATCAAGCATTTCTACAAGCGCCCGCATGCCGACCAGATCCTCGTGACCTTCGGCCTCGCGATCGTGCTGCAGGAGATCGTCAAGTACTACTACGGCGCCAACCCGATCCCGATGCCGGCGCCGGCGGCCTTCACCGGGTCGTTCGATTTCGGCGCGCTGATCGGCTTCGACGCGAATTCGATCATCTATCCCTACTGGCGGCTGGTCTATTTCGCCTTCGCCGCGCTGATCATCGGCGGCGTCTTCGCCTTCCTGCAGTTCACCACCTTCGGCATGGTGGTGCGCGCCGGGATGGCCGACCGCGAGACGGTCGGCCTGCTGGGGATCAACATCGACCGCCGGTTCACCATCATGTTCGGCCTTGCCGCGGCGGTCGCCGGCCTCGCGGGGGTGATGTACACGCCGATCAACTCGCCGAACTACCACATGGGGATGGATTTCCTGGTGCTCAGCTTCGTCGTCGTGGTCGTCGGCGGCATGGGCAGCCTGGGCGGCGCGGTGCTGGCCGGCTTCCTGCTGGGCATCCTTGAAAGCTTCGCCTCGATGGGCGCGGTGATCGACCTGATCCCCGGCATCAACCAGGTGATCATCTATCTGGTCGCGATCATCATTCTGCTCACCCGGCCGCGCGGCCTGATGGGCCGCAAGGGCGTGATGGAGGACTGACCGATGTTCGGACTGAACAAGAAGGACGCCGGGCTGCTGATCCTCGTGGCGATCCTGGCGCTATGCGCGCCGTTCCTGCTCAACCCGTTTCCCGCGGACAGCGCGATGGCGCAGTTCAACGCCGGCTACCCGGACCTGATGCAGCGTTTCGTGATCTTCGGGGTCTTCGCGATCGGCTTCAACATCCTGTTCGGCCTCACCGGCTACCTGTCGTTCGGCCACGCCGCCTTCCTCGGCGTCGGCAGCTATTCGGCGGTGTGGATGTTCAAGCTGCTGTCGATGAACGTGATCCCGGCGATCATCCTCGCTGTCATCGTCTCGGGCGTCTTCGCGCTGCTGATCGGCTTCATCAGCCTGCGCCGCGCGGGGATCTATTTCTCGATCCTGACGCTCGCCTTCGCGCAGATGTCCTTCGCGCTGGCCTATTCCGTGCTGACCCCGATCACCGGCGGCGAGACCGGGCTGCAACTGGCGCTCGACGATCCGCGGATCCTCGACGGCGCGGCGACGGCCGGCGGCAACATCCCGGTGCCGAGCCTGTTCGGGCTGGAGATGCGGTCTTCCACGCAGCTGGTGCTGGGCGGCTGGGAATTCACCTTCAACGCCGGCTACTATTTCTGCGCCGCGGTGATGCTGGCCTCGTTCTACCTTGCGATCCGGATTTTCCGCTCGCCCTTCGGGATCATGCTGCGCGCGATCAAGTCGAACCAGCAGCGGCTGAACTACACCGGCGTCAATCCGCGGCCCTACACGCTGGCGGCCTTCGTGATCTCGGGCATGTACGCCGGCCTCGCGGGCGGGCTGATGGCCTCGATGGATCCGCTTGCGGGGGCCGAGCGGATGTTCTGGACCGCCTCGGGCGAGGTCGTGCTGATGACGATCCTCGGCGGCGTCGGCACCCTGATCGGGCCGGTGCTGGGCGCGGGGCTGATCAAGTACATGGAAAACATCCTGTCGAAGATCAATTCCGACATCCTGCACGGCTGGTTCGCCTTCCTGCCCGACGGGCTGGAGGATTTCGTGGTGGCGGTGATCTACCCGTTCATCGGCAAGGGCTGGCACCTGACGCTGGGGCTGATGTTCATGGCGGTGGTGATCTTCCTGCCCGGCGGTCTGGTCGAGGCCGGCCAGCGCATCGCGCGGCTGTTCCGGCGCAGGAAGAAGACCGGCGGCGGCGGCAACGATCCCGAACACCACCCCAAGCCCGCCCCGCACGTGGCTGAATGAGGAACCGCACGCATGGGAATTCTTGAAGTCCAGGGTGTCGGCAAGCGTTTCGGCGGGTTGCAGGCGCTCAGCAACGTCAATCTCGACATCGTCGAGAACAGCGTTCACGCGATCATCGGGCCCAACGGCGCGGGCAAGTCCACGCTGCTCAACTGCCTCGTGGGCAAGCTGATCCCCGATACCGGCTCGGTCGCGTTCCAGGGCCAGTCGGTGCTGGGCCGCGCGCCGCACCAGATCAACCAGATGGGCATCAGCCGGGTGTTCCAGACGCCCGAGATCTTCGGTGACCTGACGGTGATGGAGAACATGATGATCCCCTGTTTCGCCCGGCGCGACGGGGCGTTCCGGATGCATGCCTACGAGGGCGTGCACGACGAGGTCGAGATCATCGACAAGGCGACCACGATGCTGGCCGATGTCAACATGCTGGACAAGCGCGACATGCACGCGGCGGCGCTGTCGCGCGGCGACAAGCGGCGGCTGGAGATCGCGATGTGCCTCGCGCAGGAGCCGCGGCTCTTGCTGCTTGACGAGCCGACGGCGGGCATGGCGCGGGCCGACACCAACAACACCATCGCGCTCCTGAAGGAGATCTCGCGGACGCGCGACATCACGCTGGTGATCATCGAGCACGACATGCACGTGGTGTTCAGCCTCGCCCAGCGGATCACCGTGCTGGCCCAGGGCACGCCGCTGGTCGAGGACACGCCCGACAACATCCGTGGCAACCCGCTGGTGCGCGAAGCGTATCTCGGGCAGAACCACTGACAGGGGGGCGGAGATGAACGGCAAGCCGGACTTTTCGAAGAACGCGAACAAGGCGGCGACGGCGCCGGCCTTCTTCTCGGTCTGGGACATGCACGCCTATTACGGCGAAAGCTACATCGTGCAGGGCGTATCCTTCAACGTCCACGAGGGCGAGATCCTCGCGCTCCTGGGCCGCAACGGCGCCGGCAAGACATCGACCCTGCGCTCGGTCGCGCGCACCGGCTCGCCGCTGGTGACGCATGGCGAGATCTGGCTCGATCACAAGCCGCTGCACCTGATGGCCTCGCACGAGGCGGCGCAGGCCGGCCTTGGCCTGGTGCCCGAGGACCGGCGGATCATCCCCGGCCTGACGGTCGAGGAAAACCTGCAACTGGCGCAGATTACCCCGCCGATCGGCTGGTCGATTGAACGGCTTTACGACCTGTTTCCGCGGCTGGGCGAACGCCGCAACCAGGAAGGCGTGACGCTGTCGGGCGGCGAACAGCAGATGCTGGCCATCGCCCGGGCGCTGGCGCGCGACATCAAGGTGCTGTTGCTCGACGAACCCTACGAGGGGCTCGCCCCGGTCATCGTCGAGGAGATCGAGAAGACGCTGCGGCTGATCAAGCAGCAGGGCATGACCTGCATCATCGTCGAACAGAACGCCATCGCGGCGCTGGAACTGGCCGACCGCGCGATCATCCTCGACACCGGCAGCATCGTTTTCGACGGCGATGCCGACGACGTGCTGAAAAGCGAGGATCTGCGCACCCAGTACCTCGCGATCTGACCCGGTCCGCCCGGCCCGGCGGCCCCCGCCGGACCGGGCGCGGCGGCGGTCCGCGGCCTGCCGCACCCGGCGGCAGGGCGGG
>CAYUXM010000050.1:0-8473 GCA_964448765.1 uncultured Rhodobacterales bacterium | reverse complement strand
CGAAACCCTGCCCGGCGGCAGCGCAACCTATAGCGGCCAATCTGTCGGGGTCGAAAGCGACGGCACCGATATCCGCCTGACCACGTCGGATATCTCGATCACGACGGATTTCAGCGATATCACCGTGACCTCCAGCGGCACCCTCGCGCAATCCGTCGATGACATCGACAACGCCCCTGTCGTCTCCGCCGCCGACCTCGATTTCACCGCGACCGGCAGCGTGACGGGCACCGGCTATGCCGCGACCGCCGACGACATGCAGGTCAACGGCGCGTTCCACGGACCCAACGCCGAGGAAACCGGCGGCGTGTTCCACGGCACGGTGGGCGGCTCGAACTACGGCGGGGCCTTCGGCGCAAAGCAGTAGATCGCAGCGGATCGAACCTCAACGGAACGCGCTCGACAGGGCGCGTTCCTCTTCTTTGGAGGCTTCATGCTGGCGCGACTGCTTGTGGTTCTGGCCTGTCTCGCCCTGCCTGCCGGGGTGCAGGCCACCCCGCGCACCATCGCCGAGGCGCGGGCGGTGGATGCCGCCTTCGTCTCGGGCCTCGACGCGCTCGACGCCGGGTCGCCGAAACGCGCGATCCCGGTGTTCCTGTCCATTCTGGCCGCTCATCCCGACCTGCTGCGCGTCCGTCTGGAACTGGCCCGCGCCTATTTCGTCGATGAACAATGGTCCAACGCGCGGCGCGAATTCCTGCTGGTGCTCTCGGGCGATCTGCCCGACAGCGTCCGTGGCAACGTGTTGCCGTTCATCCGCGCCATCGACACGCGCCGCGGGTTCGACTGGAACCTCAGCGTGTCGCTGGCCGAACTGCGCAGCAACCCGGACTACCGAACCGACACGATCGATCTGCTCTTCGGCGGCGTCGCTTTGCCATTCACGCTGGATCGCGCCGACCAGAGCGAACTCGGGTTGAGCTTTTCGGCCTCTGCGACCTGGCGTCGGGACTTGTCGGCGCTCAGCCGGCGGGGGCTGTCGTCCAGCGTCTTCGGCGGGGTCTTCGCCCATGGCGACCACGCGCGGACCGAAGCGCTACGCGATGTCAGCTACGGCCTTCGCGGTGGCCTGCAACTCGCCGCGGCGCGAACGACCGCTTCCGCCACGCTGTCGGCAACACGCCGGGACGATGCGGGCGCGCACTTCGAGGATCGAACCGGATTGACCCTTGCCTTGGAACGCCGCACCGAGACCGGCCTGTCATTCTATGGCACCACCCGGTTCGCACGGGTGGATAATGTTCGCAGCGATGGGCTCGACGGCAGTTCCGTTTTCGGCGAAGTCGGCCTGCGCCGATCCGTCGCCGGGCGCGCGATGCTCGGCGCGTCGCTGTTTGGAGAGGCGCGCGGCACCGAACAGGATTTCGAATCCTACGATCGGTTCGGCCTGATGCTGTTCGGAAGCGTGGAGACGAACCTGGGCCTGTCGATCCGGCCATCCCTGACCTTTGCACGCAAGGGCTTCCGAGAACCGAATCCGCTGTATGTCGGAAACCCCGATGAACGTGAACTCACCGGGCGGGTACGGATCGAGAAGACCGACTTGATCCTCGGCAATGGTTTCTCGCCCTTCCTGGAACTGGAGGCCCGCTATCTGAAGAGCGGAATCGAGGCGTTCAGCCACCGGTCCGGTGATCTCCGTGTCGGGTTTCGTCGGGTTTTCTGATCACGGCTTGTAACAAGTACCATGCCACCCGGCCCGAGGGCACCGGCACCGGACGGGCAGTCCTGTTTCCGAACCCGTCCATCGTCACCGGTCCGGCCTGCCGCCGGGATGCGGGTTGGCGGCGCGGGCGCCCAGCGCGCCGGCCAGCCGCGACAGCGCCGGGCGGATCGGCAGGACCAGGCGATAGGCGCCTTCCATCAGCGGCGCCACGCCGGGCAGGGCGGCCAGCCGCGCGGCGAGGCGCCAGCGCGGCAGAACCTGCCAGATCGCCGCGAAGGCCCGCGCGCCCGACACCAGCCGCCCGTCGCCGCGCCGGACATGGAAGCGGCGCATCGCGGCCTCGCGCGTCAGGTCCGGGCCCGGCGCCGCGCCGTCGGTGGAGACATCGACGAAATCGATCCGCCCGGCCCCCGGCTGGCGCGCGTAATGCGCGATCTCGACGGTGCAAAGCGGGCAGGAGCCGTCGAAATACACGGTCAGGTCGGTGCGTCCGGCCGGCGCGGCGGCGGGGTCGCCCTGGGGATCTGGCATCTGCGCGGCCTCCTTGTTTGCCGTGTCCGATACGCGCCGGGGCGCGGTTCGGACCTGCGGCGCGGCAATCCGCCACCCCGGAAGGCGGGGGCGAATCGCCGGCGCGGGCGTGGCGCCACGGGCCGGGCCCCCGCCCACCTTGCGCGGCGATCGGGCCGGGCGCGGTGAAAAAGGATGCCCGGCCCGCCACGCCGCGCCCGCCGGGAACGGCGGATGCGGGGGCCGGGCCGGTCGCGAAACGGCGTTCCGGCGGGCCCGCAGGGGTCGGAACGGGCGGTTTCGCGGTCGGCCGCCGCGGCACCGCCGCCGGCCTTGCCAAGCGCCGGCAAAGCCCCGAGTTGCGCGGAAACGGACCCAGGGAGATTGCCATGAAGACGCTGTTGCTTGCCACCACCGCCGCCGCCGCGCTCGCCGGCCCGGCGCTTGCCGATCTTGGCCCGCTGGTCACGCCGGCGGAACTGGCCGAGGCGCTGAAGGCCGATGCGCCGCTCGTCCTCGACATCCGCGCGCCGCGCGCGCCCGAGGGCCAGGCGAACGAAGATACCTATAGCGCCGGCCACATCCCCGGCGCGGTCAACGCCCCCTATGGCGCGTTTCGCGGGCCAAAGGACAACCCCGGCCGGTTGCCCGGTGACGCGGCGCTGACCGCGCTTCTGCAAGGGCTGGGGGTGCATGCCGACCGCCCGGTCGTGGTGGTGCATGACGGCCGCGACGCCAGCGATTTCGGCGCCGCCGCGCGGGTCTACTGGACGCTGAAGTCCAGCGGGCTGGAGGAGTTGTCGATCCTCAACGGCGGGGTGCGCGGCTGGGTACAGGCCGGGTTCGACCTGTCGACCGCGCCGGTCACGCCGGAACCCGGCACCATCGAGGTCTCGTTCTCCGACCAGTGGCGGGCGACGGCCGAGGACGTGCAGGCGGTGATCGCCGGCGAGGAGGCCGGGTTGCTTCTGGATGCCCGGCCCGAGGAGTTCTGGGCCGGCAACGCCAGCCACCCGGCGGCGGCCCGGCCCGGCACCCTGCCGCAGTCGCAGTATTTCGAACATGCCAACTGGTTCGGCACCGGCCCGGCGATCGTCGATGCCGCCGCCGCCCGGGCGCTGGCGCGGGAACAGGGCTTCACCGGGGCCGAGGGGCTGGTGTCGTTTTGCAACACCGGCCACTGGGCCGCGACCAACTGGTTCGCGCTGAGCGAACTGGCCGGGATCGAGAACGTGAGGCTTTACCCCGAGTCGATGGTCGACTGGTCGAACGCCGGGCACGAAATGGCGAACGTGCCGGGGCCGGTGCGCAACCTGTGGAACCAGATCCGCGGCATCTTCTGAAGAGCGCGGGGATGGTCGGCAACACCCTTGCCGCCGCGCGCCCGGCGCGCTGGCCTGCCGTCCTGCCGCGTGCCGGCCTGGTCGCGGCGGCGCTGGCGGCGGTGCTGGCGGTCGCGGCGCTGGCCGGGCTGCGCTACGGGCTGCTGCTGGCGATCGGGCTGGGCTTCGGCATGGTGCTGGAGGGGCTGCGCTTCGGCTTCGCGGGCCCCTGGCGCGCGATGATCCTGCGGCGCGAGCCCGCCGGGCTTCTGGCGCAGCTGCTGGCGATCGCGCTGGTGGCGGTGGCGGCCTTCCCGCTGCTGGCCGGCAATGGCGCGGAACTGTCGGGGGCACATGCCCCGGTGGGCATCGCGATGCTGGGCGGCGCCTTCGTCTTCGGGGTGGCGATGCAGGTGGTGCTGGGCTGCGGTTCGGGCACGCTGGTCAATGCCGGCAGCGGCAATCCCGTGGGCCTTCTGGCGCTGCCGTTCTTCGCGATCGGCAGTTTCGCCGGGGCCACGCATCTGTCGTGGTGGACCGGGCTGGGCGCCGCGCCGGTGGTCGTGCTGGCGGGGGCCGGGGGGCTGGCGCTCACGCTTGCCGGGCTGGCGGCGGTCGCGGGCTGGGCGCTGTGGCGGGCCGCGCCGGGCACAAGGCGGCTGCCGCGCCGGCTGTGGCTGGCCGCCGGGCTGGTCGCGGCGCTGGCGCTGGCCAACCTGGTGGTGGCTGGCCAGCCCTGGGGCGTGGTCTACGGTCTTGGACTGTGGGCGGCGAAGGGTGCAAGCCTGCTGGGCGCGGACCTGGCCGGGTCGGCCTTCTGGGGCGCGCCCGGCCATGCCGAGCGGCTGCGCGCCAGCCTGCTGACCGATGTCACCTCGCTCACCAATCTGGGGATCATCGCCGGGGCCTTCGGCGTCGCGGCCTGGCGCGGCGGGCTGGCGCAGCCCCTGCCGCGGCTGCCGGCGCGGGCCTGGGTGGCGACGGTGCTGGCCGGGCTGGCCCTGGGCTATTCCTCGCGGCTGGCCTTCGGCTGCAATGTCGGCGCGTTCTTCAGCGGCATCTCGACCGGCAGCCTGCACGGCTGGGCCTGGTTCGCGATGGCCTTCGCGGGGTCGATCGTCGGGGTGCGGCTGCGCCCGTTTCTGGGGCTGGAGGCGCGGTGATGGCCACACGGCGGCTGACCGCGGCTCTGGCGCTGGCCCTCGTGGCCGGGGTGCTGGCGCTGGACCGGGTGCAAGGCGCGCCGCCCGATCCCTTCGCCGCGCCGCCGCCCTTCGCGCTCGGTTCCGGTCTGGCCGCCGGCGGGGCGCATTGCGCGGCGCTGCCCGAGTGACGGGCCGGGCGCCGCGCGGCGTCAGGTCTCCTCCCAGGCGGTTTCAAGCGCCTCGGCGAAGCTTCTGGCGTAGCGCGCGCCGTCCCAGGCCGGGCTGGCCCGAAGCCGGTCGCGCAGCCCGGTCTTGAGCGCGACGAGCGCCGCGCGGTCGGCCGCGTGGCTGCGGGCGCGCGTGACGAAACCGGCCTCGTCGGCCGCCACCCAGTCCGCCAGCCCGGCGCCGGACATGAAGCTGGCCCCCATCCGCGCCACGAAACTGCCGCCCGCGAGCGTCAGCACCGGCACCCCCATCCACATCGCCTGCAGGCTGGTCATGCCGCCGTTGTAGGGCACCGGGTCGAGCGCGATGTCGATATCGGCATATTCGGCCATCATCTCGGCCAGCCCGCTTGGGCCGCGGCATTCGATCCGGCGGGTTTCCACCCCCTCGGCGGCGAACAGGCCGCGGACCCAGGCCGCCGCCGCGGGATCGCCAAGGCTGGGCGCCTTGAGCAGCAGCCGCGCCTCCGGCTGATCGCGCAGCACCGCCGACCACAGCCGCACCGTGTGCCCGCTGAGCTTGGGCAGGTTGTTGAACGAGCCGAAGGTCAGCGGCCGGTCGCGCATCCGCGCCGCGAAATCCGGCAGCGGGTATTCCTCGGTCGGGGTATAGCAGAACACCGTGTCGGGCAGCCGCAGCACCCGTTCGCTGCACAGCGCGTCGTTGTCCGGCGGGGTCACCACCGGATCGCCCACCAGCCAGTCGATATTGGGCACCCCGGTGGAACCGGGATAGCCCAGAAAGCCGATCTGCACGGGCGCAAGGCGGCGGGCGAAGGCGGCCATCGCGTTGCCGGCGGTATGGCCCGACAGGTCGATCAGGATGTCGATCTCGTCGGCGGCCACGGTTTCGGGCAACCGGGCCGGCGTCACCATGCGCCAGTCGCTGACACGCGCGCGCGCCCGTCGCGTCACCGCGTCGACCATCGTGCCGGTGAAATAAAGCGTCAGGGGCAGGCGGTCCCGATCCCAGTGCGCCAGCAGCGGTTCCATCAGCAGCGCGACCGGGTGCTGGCGGTGCAGGTCGGGCGTGACCATGCCGACGCGCAGCGGCGCGCCGGCCCCGCGCTTGCGCCGACGCCGGGGCCGATCCGGGCCGAGCGGGGCAAAGAGCCGCCGGTGCAGGGCGGCGACCTCGCCGGGGGTCAGCCTGTCGGAATAGAGCGACAGCATCGCCAGCCCCGGCGCGTAGCGTTCCGGCGATTGCTCCGCGAGGCGGGTGTAGATCAGCCGCGCGGTTTCGCTGTCGCCCAGCGCCTTGGCGATCTGCGCGCGCAGGCGCTGGCCGGTTTCCTCGGGCACCGGGCCAAGGGCTTCGGCGCGTTCGAGCGCGACGAGCGCCTCGCCGGGCCGCCACGACCGTTCCAGGATCTCGGCCAACGCGAGTTGCGCGGCGGAACTCTCGGGCCGCAGATCGGCGTTGCGGCGCAGCACCGCGATCGCCTCCTGCCAGTAGTTGAAGCGATAGGCGAGATCGGCCAGTTGCCGCAGCACCGCCTCGTCGGTCGCGGCGGAGCCCTGCTGCATCGCCGTTTCGGCCTGCACGACGAGGCCGAGCCGCAGCAGCACCTCGGCCCGGTCGACGGCCAGCGCGCAGGCCGCACCGGTTTCCGCGAGGCCGGCGGCGGCGAAGGTGAGATCGGCCTGCCGCAGCGCGTCCAGCGCGCCGGGCAGGTCGCCACGGTCACGGCGGAACCGGGCGAGGGCGCGATGCAGCCCGGCCCGCGCCGCCGCGTCGCCGGCCCGTTCCAGCGCCTCGGCGAAGGCCACGGCGGCGCGTTCGCGGGCCGCGCCGTCGCCCTGTTCCTCTTCCAGCCGGGCGAGCGCGAGATACCCGCGGCTGTCCGCCGGCCGGGCCCGGATCGCGGCGCGGTAGGCGGCGCGCGCCGCCTCGGCCCGGCCGACCTGGCGCAGCAGGTTGCCGCATTCCAGCTGCGCGTCGAAACTGGCCGGGTCGCGGGCGATGGCATGCTGATAGGCCGTTAGCGCCGCCTCGGTCTCGCCCAGCCGGTCGCGCGCGCGGCCCAGGAGAATGGCCGCCACGACAAGATCGGGCGCGATGTCGAGCGCGGCTTCGGCGGCCTCGCAGGCGTCCGGCCAGTTCCCGGTGCGAAACGCCGCGTTCGCGGCGTTGAAGGCCCGTGCGGCGGCGGGTGGCGGCCAGTCCGCGCCGGGCTGGGCAGACGTGCCGCGCGCGGTCGCGCCGGCCGGATCGGTCAGGACAAGGGGGGCAGGCGAATCGGGACCCATGGATACTCGCAACACACGAACGCGACAGGCGGCGTCAGGGCGCGGCGGGCCACGCCCCGAGGCGGCGGAGTCAGCATCGCCGAAGCGACGGGGCGCCGCAAGCTATCCAAACCTGTGCGATCGAATTACATCCGTTCAACTTTGAAGAGAATTTTTCGGGGTTCTTGATAGAGCACTTTGGACAGGTTGGTTCGCGACACAACGATCACCACTCTCTTCGCACTTGTTCGATTGGCGATTCGAGGTGTTTCATGAGACTCACCGGATGTTCCAGACCGCTGCGCATGTCTTCGCTTCCGCAGGGTCGGCCCGTTCTGCCTGCTGTGCTCAATGGCCAACCGCTTCAGCGCGTCTTCGTGACGAACGTGGGCGCCACGGCGCGGCTGGCGGCCTTGCCCGGCGCGCGGCGGCTGCGGCTTGACCTGACCGGCGGGGCGGGGGCGGTCGCCGCCCGGTCGGCGCGGCTGCTGGGCGGGCTGGCCACGGCGATCCTGGTGCTGCCGGTCGCGGCCCTTGCGCAGGCGACGGATTTCGTGCCGGTCTCCTCGATCGCGGGGATCGACCGCGTGGTGCTGCTGGATGACGGCTCCGCCCGGCTGGAACTGGCCAGCGGCGAGGAGATCACAGTCGCGCCCGAGAACGTGCGGGTCACGGAGGATGGCGAGATCCTTGTGTCGCTGTCGTCCTTCGACGACGCGGTCGCGGCGCTGCCGGTGGCCGCCGGCGCCGGGCTGGGCGCGGCCGGCGGCCTGGGCGCTCTGGCGGCGGGGGCGGCGGCGGCCGGCGCGGGCGGCGGCGATGGCGATGGCGATGGCGGGGACGGTGACGGCGGCGATGGCGGGGACGGCGGCGATGGCGGCGGTGACGGCGGCGGCGATGGCGGCGGCGATCCGCAAACCGGCACCGGCTATGTCGTCGATGGCTATGTCGTCGATGCCCGCGTGTTCCGCGACCTCGATCTCGACGGCGTCTGGGACGCAGGCGTGGAACCCTTCACCCGCACCGCCGGTGACGGATCGTTCGATTTCGCGCTGCTGCCCGGCGACGGGCCGGTGGTGGCCGAGGGCGGTTATGACCTGACCACGGGCCTGCCTTTCGCCGGGCGGCTTTCGGCGCCGGACGGGGCGACGGTGATCACCCCGCTGACGACGCTGGTGCAGGAGATGGTGGCGGCGCGCGCGGGGACCGACACCGCGCTGACGCCCGCCGAGGCCGAGGCGGAATTGCGCGCGGCGCTGGGCCTCGACGGCGGCACGATGCTGGATCGTGATCCGATGGCCGAGGCGGAGGCGGGCGACACCGCGGCCCTTGCCGCCGCCGCGAAGGCGGCCAATGTCCTGCACGTGGCCGAGG
>CAYUXM010000049.1:0-15468 GCA_964448765.1 uncultured Rhodobacterales bacterium | reverse complement strand
CCGCTCGACGTAGCGGCCGATCCAGAACAGGTTGTCGGCGGTCCGGCTCAGCATCCCGTCACTCCGCCAGAACCCATGTGTCCTTCACCCCGCCGCCCTGGGAGGAGTTCACGACAAGGCTGCCTTCGGTCAGCGCCACGCGGGTCAGGCCGCCGGGCACCAGTTCGATGCGTTCGCCGACAAGACAATAGGGCCTGAGGTCGACATGGCGCGGCGCGATGCCTTCCTCCACGAAGGTCGGGCAGGTCGACAGCGACAGGGTCGGCTGGGCGATGTAGTGCTCGGGCGCCTCGCGCAGCTTCTCGGCGAAGGCGGCGATCTGCTCCTTCGTGGCCTTGGGGCCGACGAGCATGCCGTAGCCGCCGGAGCCGTGCACTTCCTTGACGACGAGATCGCCGAGGTTGTCCAGCACATGGGCCAGATCGTCGGGCCTGGCGCATTGCCAGGTCGGCACGTTGCGCAGGATCGGTTCCTCGCCGAGGTAGAAGCGGATCATCTCGGGCACGTAGGTATAGACCGCCTTGTCGTCGGCCACCCCGGCGCCGGGGGCGGAGGCGATCGTCACCCCGCCGGAGCGGTAGCAATCCATCAGCCCCGGCACACCCAGCATCGAATCCGGGCGGAAGCACAGCGGGTCGAGAAAGGCGTCGTCGATCCGGCGATAGATCACGTCGACCTTCCGCGGCCCGCGCGTGGTGCGCATCCAGACGAAGCCGCCCTCGCAGAACAGGTCCGGCCCTTCGACCAGTTCCACCCCCATCATGTCGGCGAGGAAGGAGTGTTCGTAATAGGCAGAGTTGAAATGCCCCGGCGTCAGGATCACCACCGTGGGCTCGCCCTCGCATTTCTCCGGCGCGACCGAGGCCAGCGTCCGGCGCAGAAGTTCCGGGTAGCCCTCGACCGGCTCGATCCGGTTCTCGCGGAAGATCTCGGGAAACATCCGCATCATGATCTCGCGGTTCTCCAGCATGTAGGACACGCCCGAGGGGGTGCGGCAATTGTCCTCCAGCACGAAGAACTCGTCGCGCCCGGTGCGCACGAGATCGATGCCCACGATATGCGAATAGACCCCGCGCGGCGGCACGAAACCGGCCACCGCCGTCTCGTAGGCCTCGTTCTGGTAGACCAGCGCCGCCGGAATCCGGCCGGCGCGCACGATCTCGCCGCGGCCGTAGACGTCGACGAGAAAGGCGTTGAGCGCGCGGGCGCGCTGCTTGATCCCGCGTTCCAGCCGCCGCCATTCCGCGGCGGTGAAGACCCGGGGGAACATGTCGAACGGGATCAGCCGGTCGGGATCGCCGCCCTCGCCGTAGACCGCGAAGGTGATGCCGATCCGGCGAAACAGCGCCTCGGCCTCGGCCTGTTTCATCTGCCGCAGTTCGGCGGGCATCTCGCGCACCCAGCTTTCCAGCCCGGCATAGGGCGCGCGAACCGCGCCACCGTCGAACATCTCGTTGAAGTAGTCCTGCACCCGTGCCCCGATGTCCCGCCGATTCCGGCCCCGTTGCGGCCAGTATGCGGCGCGGCGCCGGGGGGCGGAAGGCCGGGTTGCGCGAATGCCGCGCCGAACGGCGCGAGAAGCGCCAATCCGGCAGGCAACCGCCTGTTTTCCGTGCAGATCGCCCTCTGGCCCGTGGCGGAGGTGGCCCTATCATCGGCCCATGCCCCGCCGTGACCCCGTCCTGCGTTTCGACCCCGCCGGCATCCACTGCCCGGCCGGCGGGTTCTTCATCGATCCGTGGCGGCCGGTGGCGCGGGCGGTGATCACCCATGCCCATGCCGATCACGCGCGGCCGGGCATGGGCGCCTATCTGTGCACCCCGCTGACGGCCGCGGTGCTGCGGCATCGGCTGGGCGATCGGCGGATCGAGGTGATGGACTATGGCGAGACCCGGCAGATCGGCGACGCGCGGGTGTCGTTCCATCCCGCCGGCCATGTTCCGGGCTCGGCGCAGGTGCGGGTGGAGATCGGCGGCGAGGTCTGGGCCGTTTCCGGCGACTACAAGACCGAGGCGGACGGGCTGGCCGAACCCTTCGCGCCGGTGCGCTGCCATGCCTTCGTGACCGAATGCACCTTCGGCCTGCCGGTGTTTCGCTGGCGGCCGCAGGCCGAGGTGATGGCCGAGGTCGGCGACTGGTGGCATCAGACCGCCGCCGCGGGCCGGGTCGCGATGCTGGGCGCCTATTCGCTGGGCAAGGCGCAACGGCTGCTGGCCGCGCTGCCCGAAGGCCCCGGCCCGGTCCTGACCCATGGCGCGGTCGAGGGGGTGACGCAGGTGCTGCGCGACGCCGGCCTCGCCCTGCCCGACACCATCCCGGTGACGGCCGAAACCGATCCGAAGGCCCATCCCGGCGCGCTGGTCGTCGCGCCGCCCGGCGCGCTCGGCACCGCCTGGGCGCGGCGGTTCGGCCCGGCCTCAACCGCCTTCGCCTCGGGCTGGATGGCGCTGCGCGGCATCCGTCGCCGCCGCGCCGGCGACCGCGGCTTCGCCGTCTCCGACCACGCGGATTTCGCCGGGCTGACCGGGGCGGTGCTGGCGACCGGCTGCGAACGGGTCTTCGCGACCCATGGCTACACCGCCAGCTTCTCGCGCTGGCTGGCCGAAAAGGGGCTGGAGGCCGGGATCGTCGCCACCGAATTCGCCGGCGAGGATATCGACGCTGCGCCGGAGGCCGAAGCGCCGGCGGCCGAAGCGCCGGGGGCCGCGCCATGAGGGACTTCGCCGCGCTCTTCGAGGCGCTCGACGCCACCACCTCGACCACCGCCAAGGTCGCGGCGCTGGCCGCCCATTTCCGCACCGCGCCGGAGGCCGACAGGGTCTGGACCATCGCGCTTCTGACCGGCCGGCGGCCGCGGCGCAGCGTGACGACGACGGAACTGCGGCGCTGGGCGGCCGAGGCCGCGGGCCTGCCCGACTGGCTGTTCGAGGACAGCTATGCCGTCGTCGGCGACCTGGCCGAGACGATCGCGCTGCTGCTGCCGCCCGCGACGGCGCGCGAGGAGGCCGACCTGTCGGACTGGATCGCCCGCATCCGGGGCCTTGCCGGGCGGCCGGAAGAGGCGCGCCGCGCCGCCGTACTCGGCTGGTGGGGGGCGCTGGACGGGACCGAGCGGCTGGTCTTCAACAAGCTCGTCACCGGCGGGTTCCGGCTGGGCGTCAGCCAGGGTCTGCTGACCCGCGCCCTGGCCCAGGCGACGGGCCGCGACGCCGCCGAGATCGCGCATCGCCTGATGGGCGACTGGGATCCGGCCACGACCGGCTACGCGGCGCTTCTGCTGGCCGAGGACCGGGCCGCCAGCGGCGCGCGGCCCTATCCCTTCGCGCTGGCGCACCCGCTGGACGGCGTGCCCGAGGCGCTGGGCCCGCCGGGCGAGTGGCGCGCGGAATGGAAATGGGACGGCATCCGCGCCCAGGCGGTGCGCCGGGCCGGCGCGCTGCACATCTGGTCGCGCGGCGAGGATCTGGTGACGCCGCGCTTCCCCGATCTTGCGCCGCTGGCCGACCATCTGCCCGACGGCACGGTGATCGACGGCGAACTGGTGGCCTGGGGCGGCGACGGCCCCCTGCCCTTCGCCACGCTGCAACGCCGGATCGGGCGCAAGACGGTGCCGAAGGCGCTTCTGCGCGAGGCGCCCGCCCGGCTTCTGGCCTATGACCTGATCGAGGACGGTGGCGAAGACCTGCGCGCCCTGCCCTTCGACGCCCGCCGCGCGCGGCTGGCCGCGCTGGTCGCGGCGCTGCCGCCCGGCCTGCCGGTCGGGGTGCCGCCGCTGCTGGATTTCGCCGACTGGCCCGCGCTGGCGGCGCTGCGCGACACCGCGCGCGACAGGGGCGCCGAGGGGCTGATGCTGAAATCCGCCGCCGCGCCCTATGTCGCGGGCCGGAAGAAAACCGGCGGCTGGTGGAAATGGAAGCTCGACCCGATGACGATCGACGCGGTGATGATCTACGCGCAGGCCGGGCACGGGCGGCGCGCGAACCTTTTCACCGATTTCACCTTCGCGCTGCGCCACGGCGACGATCTGGTGCCGTTCACCAAGGCCTATTCCGGCCTCACGGACGCCGAGTTCCGCGAGATCAGCGCCTGGGTGCGCAAGAACACGCTGGAACGCTTCGGCCCGGTGCGCCGGGTGCCGCCGGACCTGGTGTTCGAGATCGGCTTCGAAGGCGTGCAGGAAAGCCCGCGGCACAAGTCGGGCCTGGCCCTGCGGTTTCCCCGGATGCTGCGCTGGCGGCGCGACAAGCCTGCGGCCGAGATCGACACACTGGACAGCCTGCGCGCGCTTCTGCCTTGAACGCACCGGCCCGCGCCCCCTATCTCTGACCCCGACACACAGGAAAGGACGCCCCATGCCGATCACCCTGCCCCGCCCCGTCTTCGATGCCGATGCCACCGCGGGGGGCCTGGGCGACCTGCCCGAATGGGATCTGACCGATCTTTACGCCGCGCCCGACGCGCCCGAGATTGGCCGCGACATGGACTGGCTGGAGACCGAATGCGCCGCCTTCGCGCGGGATTACGAGGGCAGGCTGGCCACGCTCGACGCCGCCGCGATGCTCGATTGCGTGCGCCGCTACGAGAAGATCGAGGCCACGGCCGGGCGGATCATGTCCTATGCCGGCCTGCGCTATTACCAGAACACGACCGACGCCCAGCGCGGCAAGTTCATCGCCGATTGCCAGGACAGGATCACCGCCTTCACCACGCCGCTGGTGTTCTTCAGCCTCGAATTCAACCGGATCGAGGATGGCGCCTACGCGGCGCTCTTCGCCGATCCGGGGCTCGTGCGCTACAGGCCCGTCTTCGACCGGATGCGGGCGATGAAGCCCTTCCAGCTGTCGGACGAGCTGGAACGCTTCCTGCACGATCAGTCCACCGTCGGCGCGGCGGCGTGGAACCGGCTCTTCGACGAGACGATGGCGGGGCTGGAATTCCGTGTCGCGGGCGAGGACGGGCCGAAGAACCTCGAAGCCACGCTGGACCTTCTGTCCGATCCCGACCGGGCGCGGCGCGAGGCCGGCGCGCGGGCGCTGGCCGAGGTCTTCGGCGCCAACGTCAAGCTGTTCGCGCGGGTCCACAACACGCTGGCCAAGGAAAAGGAGATCGAGGATCGCTGGCGCAAGCTGCCCACGCCGCAGCATGCCCGCCACCTTGCCAACCATGTCGAGCCGGAGGTGGTGCAGGCGCTGCGCGATGCCGTCGTCGCCGCCTATCCGAAGCTGTCGCACCGCTACTACGCGCTCAAGGCGAAGTGGATGGGCCTGGACAAGCTGGAGGTCTGGGACCGAAACGCGCCGCTGCCGCAGGACGAAAAGCGCACCGTCGGCTGGGACGCAGCGCGCGAGATGGTGATGACCGCCTATGGCGAATTCGATCCCCGGATGGCCGACCTGGCCCAGCCGTTCTTCGACAAGGGCTGGATCGATGCTGGCGTGAAGCCCGGCAAGGCGCCCGGCGCCTTCGCCCATCCCACGGTGACCGAGGTGCACCCCTACGTGATGCTCAACTACCTCGGCAAGCCGCGCGACGTGATGACGCTGGCGCACGAACTGGGCCACGGCGTGCACCAGGTGCTGGCGGCGGGGCAGGGCGAGCTTCTGTCGCACACGCCGCTCACGCTGGCCGAAACCGCCAGCGTCTTCGGCGAGATGCTGACCTTCCGGCGGCTGCTGGCGAACGCCGGGTCACCCGCCGAACGCAAGACGCTTCTGGCCGGCAAGGTCGAGGACATGATCAACACCGTCGTCCGGCAGATCGCGTTCTACGATTTCGAATGCAAGCTGCACGCCGCCCGGCGCGATCAGGGTGAACTCACCCCCGAGGATATCGGCGCGCTTTGGATGAGCGTGCAGGGCGAAAGCCTGGGCCCGGCCTTCACCTTCATGGACGGATACGAAAGCTTCTGGTCCTACATCCCGCATTTCGTCCACTCGCCGTTCTACGTCTATGCCTATGCCTTCGGCGACGGGCTGGTGAACGCGCTTTACGCGGTCTACGAGGACGGGCTGCCGGGGTTCCAGGAGAAGTATTTCGAGATGCTGAAGGCCGGCGGCGCCAAGCATCACAAGGAGCTTCTGGCGCCCTTCGGCCTCGACGCGACCGATCCGGCGTTCTGGGACAAGGGGCTGAGCATGATCGCCGGGATGATCGACGAACTGGAGGCGATGGGGTGAGGCGCGGCGCGGCCTAGCCGCGCCCCCACTTGCCCCAGGGAAACGGCTTGTCCTCGCTCGCGCCGGTCTGGAACCGGGCGCAGCGCGCCAGCCAGTCGGCCAGATCCTCGCCGAACCCGGCGATCTGGTCGTTGCGCCGGCCGGTGAACAGGATCCAGCCGAACTGCAGCACCGTCGCCACCCACAGCACCACCTCCGCCAGGGCGAAGAGCAGGGCGAAGATCAGCATCTGAAGCCCCCGGATCCAGGGGGCCTTGCGGGTCACGTCGACGCGGGACATGGGCGCACCTTTCGGGTCAGACCAGCAGCACGCCGTCGAGATGGGGGCCAAGGTCCCTGACCGCAAGATGCACCAGATCCTTGTCGAGATCGGCGGCCAGCGCCGCCTTCGGCGCGCCCTTCAGCCGGGCGCGCAACAGCCCCAGCATCTTCGGATTGGCGGCCATCACCAGCCGGTCGGCCCTCGCCGCCGGCCATTCCTGTTCCAGCGCCTCGATCACCCGGTCGGCGAAGCCGGCACGGTCGTGATCGGCCGGGTCGGTCCCCGGATCGACGCCAAAGCTGACACCGTCGGGCGCGATGCCGCGGGTCTTCTGATCGGCGAAATCGCGCGTCACCTCGGGAAACTGCGAGGCCGACAGCGCCAGAACCTCGGTCAGGCCCTTGCCGACCCCGTCGTTGACGAGAAACCGGGCATCTTCCGCCCCGGCCAGAACCACGAGCGTGCGGATCGGTGTCATCGCGTCCTCCCAAAGCAAACGTCAATGCCGCGAGCCTGCCGCGCCGCCGGCCCGCGCACCTTGACCTGCCTCAACTGACCCGGCCGGGGCCGGTCAGGCCAGCGGGCGCGGGCCCGCCGCGGCGAACACGCGGTCGATCATCGCCTGGGTGCCGCGGGCATCTTCCAGCCGCCAGGGAAAGGCCGCCTCGCCGCGGACCGCGCGGCCGAAGGCCTCCACCTGCAACACGTATTGCCGCGCGCCGGGGAAGCGTTCGATCCGGTCCGGCTCTCCGGGCCGGAACAGGTGGACCTGCGCCTCGCCGAACACCCCGGCGTTGAACGGCGCGGTCAGGCGCAGCACCCCGCCGTCGCCGTGGAACGTCATTTCCTGGCGCGGGGCGAGGCGGGTGGAGGTCATCGCGGAATAGCTGAACCGGCCACCCGGTCCCTCCATCTCGGCCGTGACCTGCGCGAAGACGTCGACGCCGTTTTCCCATTCGACATCGGCCGACAGGCTGACCGGTTCCGCGCCGGTGACCCAGCGGGCCGAACCGTAGGTATAGACGCCGATATCGGGGATACCGCCGCCCCCGGTCTCCGGCCGGTTGCGGATATTGGCCGGATCGCGGTTGTCGAAGCTGAACGCGCCGTCCACCCGCCGCAACCGGCCCACCGCGCCCTCGGCCACCAGCGCGCGCGCGCGCTGCCACTGCGGGTGATGGACGATCATGTAGGCCTCGGCGCAGGTCAGCCCGGTCTCGTCGCGCCGCGCGATCAGCGGATCGATCTGCCCGGCGCTCAGCGCCACGGGCTTTTCGACCAGCACGTGCTTGCCCGCCGCGAGCGCCCGCATCGCCCAGTCGACATGCATGTGGTTGGGCAGCGGGATGTAGACCGCGTCGATACCCGGATCGGCCAGCAGCGCCTCGTAGCCGTCATGGACCCGCAGATCGGGGCAGAAGCCGGCGAAGCCGGCGGCCTTGGCCGGATCGGCGGTGGCCAGCGCCGCCAACCGCGCGCCCGCCGCGGCATGGATCGCCGGCCCCATGTGCTCGCGCGCGAATTTCGCGGCACCCAGAATGCCCCAGTTGATCGTCATGGCCGCCCCCCGCGTTGCCGTCCTGCGCCGCTGTCGCGGGCAAGGCTAGGCGCGGGGCGGGGGTAAGGCAACCGGGGCCGGGCGGCCCGGCCTCAGGCCGGGATCGCCATGCCGCGTTCGCGCGCCAGGTCCCGCATCCGGGCCTGCAGCTTTTCGAAGGCGCGCACCTCGATCTGGCGGATTCGCTCGCGGCTGACGTCGTAGCGGCCCGACAGGTCTTCCAGCGTCACCGGTTCCTCGCTCAGCCGGCGCTGCACGAGGATGTCCTTCTCGCGGTCGTTGAGCACGTCCATCGCCGCCATCAGCATCTCGTGCCGGGCCTCGAACTCGTCCTTCTCGGCATAGGCCTCGGCCTGGTCGGCGTCGGTGTCCTCCAGCCAGTCCAGCCACTGGGTCGTGCCGTCGCCGTCCGATCCGACGGTGGCGTTGAGCGAGGCGTCGCCACCCGACAGGCGGCGGTTCATGTCGATCACCTCGTCCTCGGTCACGTTCAGATCGGCGGCGATGCGGGCCACGTTCTCGGGCCTGAGGTCGCCGTCTTCCAGCGCGCCGATCTTCGACTTGGCCTTGCGCAGGTTGAAAAACAGCTTCTTCTGCGCCGAGGTGGTGCCCAGCTTCACCAGGCTCCAGGACCGCAGGATGTATTCCTGGATCGCGGCGCGGATCCACCACATCGCGTAGGTCGCCAGCCGGAAGCCCTTGTCGGGATCGAAGCGCTTGACCGCCTGCATCAGGCCCACGTTCGCCTCGGAAATCACCTCGGCCTGCGGCAGGCCGTAGCCGCGATAGCCCATCGCGATCTTCGCGGCGAGCCGCAGATGGCTGGTCACCAGCTTGTGCGCGGCGCCGGAATCCTGCCGGTCGACCCAGGCCTTCGCCAGCATGAATTCCTCTTCCGGCTCCAGCAGGGGAAACTTGCGGATTTCCTGCAGATAGCGGTTCAGCCCCTGTTCGGGGCTCGGTGCGGGAAGGTTGGTGTAGCTCGCCATCGGCTGTCGGCCTCTCATCCTCTCACGGGACCGGTGAAATTACCTCCGCACGGTCGCGGATGCAAGGCCGGCCCCTTGCGTCTTGTAACGTCAGATGTGGACGCTTCCGCCGGTTTTCGAGGAAAATGACCGTGCTTTCACGCGCTTGTCAGGTGCATTTCAGCACGGATCCGGGCCGCGCAGGGCGTCGATCAGCGCCGCCATGTCCGCCGGGAGCGGCGCGGAAAACGCCATCCGCGCGCCGGTCGCGGGATGGTCGAAGCCCAGCGTCGCGGCATGCAGCGCCTGCCGCGGGAAGCCCGCCACCGCCGCCGCGCCGGCGGTTCCCAGCGCGCGCGGCGAGGGCTTGCGGCCGCCGCCATAGACCGGATCGCCGACAAGGCCGTGGCCGGCATAGGCCATGTGAACCCGGATCTGGTGGGTGCGGCCGGTTTCCAGCCAGCAATCGACGAGCGCGACCGCGCCGCCGCCGAAGCGTTCGACGACGCGGGCGCGGGTGACGGCATGGCGGCCCCCGTCGAACACCACCTGCTGGCGCTGCCGGTCGGTCCGGTGCCGGGCGATGCCGGTCGCGATCCGCAGGATGCCGCCGGCCTCGAAGCCGCACCCCCTGAGCCCGTTCAGCCGCGGATCGGCGGGATCGGGCGCGCCATGGGCCAGCGCCAGATAGTGGCGGGTGACGCTGTGCGCCTCGAACTGCGCGGCAAGGCCGTGATGCGCGCGGTCGGTCTTGGCCACGACCAGCAGGCCCGAGGTATCCTTGTCGATCCGGTGCACGATGCCGGGGCGGCGATCGCCGCCGATGCCCGACAGGCTGTCGCCGCAATGCGCCAAGAGCGCGTTGACCAGCGTGCCCGCGGGCGTGCCCGGCGCGGGATGCACGACCATGCCCGCGGGCTTGTCGATCACGATGAGGTCGGCATCCTCGTGCACGATCGCCAGCGGGATCGCTTCGGCGGCCATGTCGGTGTCTTCCGGCGGGCCGAGCGCGATCTGCCAGGTCTCGCCCTCCGCCGGCCGGGTCTTGGCCTCGCGCACCGGGCCGTCGGGGCCGCTGACCGCGCCCTCGGCGATCAGCCGGCCAAGCCGGGTGCGCGACAGCTCCGCCTCGGCTGGCACATCGCGCGCCAGCGCCTTATCAAGGCGGTCGGGCGGGTTCGGCCCGATGGTGACGCGAAGGATGCGGGGGGCGGCGATGTCGGACACGGGCGATCCTGAGGGGCCGGGCCTGCCGCCCGACCTGCGGTTCCTGAAGTGGCTGGTGACGGGGCTGGCCGCCACGATGATGGTGGGGCTGATAGCGCTCGTCGCGGTGTTTGTCACCCGCTTCCCCGGCGCCCCGCCGCTGCCCCGCCTGCCCGAGGCGATCAACCTGCCCGACGGGATCGAGCCGGAGGCGGTGACCTTCGGCCGGGGCTGGGTGGCGGTGGTCGCCGGCGACCGGATCGTGGTGTTCGACGCCGACAGCGGGGCGGTGCTGAACGACGTGGCGGTGGCACGCTAGGCCGGGGCCGCAATCGCCCGGCCAGCACCGGCGGGGGATCATCGGGGCCGTTCGCGGCCTACCCCGCCGCCGGTATCCGCCGCACCCACAGCCAGCTCAGCCCCGCCATCGCCGCCGCGGTGGCCAGGCACAGCGGCAGCCCGCCCGCCTGGTAGCTCAGCCCCGACAACAGCGTGCCCAGAAGCCGGCCGGCGGCGTTCGACATGTAGTAGAACCCCACGTCCATCGTCACCCGCTCGGCCTTGGTGAAGGCGAGGATCAGGTAGGAATGGACGGCGGAATTGACCGCGAAGACCGCGCCGAAGACCAGCAGGCCAAGGATCAGCGCCACCGTCAGCCAGGTCTGCGGCCCGCCGGCGGCCCAGGCCAGCGCCGCCAGCACCACCGGGATTGTCGCCAGCCCGGCGACCCAGCGGGTGGCGAGGCCGACGATCTCGGCCTCCGGCCGGCCGGCGGCGCGCAGGATCCTCGGCGCCGAGGCCTGCACCGCGCCATAGCCGATAATCCAGGCCGCCATGAAGCTGCCGACGAGGAAGAAGGCCCAGCGCCGGCCCTCGTCCGTGCCGTCGGAAAAGACCGCGTTGAAATAGATCGGGATGCCGACGACGAACCACACGTCGCGCGCGCCGAACAGGAACATCCGCGCCGCCGACAGCCGGTTGATCCGGGCGTCGCCGGAAAACACCTCGGAGAATTTCGCGCCCTTCTTGCCGGTGGGAAGCCCCGCCGGCATGAACAGAGCAACGGCCAGCAGGATCGTGGCCAGAACCGCCGCCATCGCCCACAGCGCCGGCACGAAACCGACCCCGCCCAGCAGCGCGGCGCCGATGAAGAAGCCCGCGCCCTTGACCGCGTTCTTCGACCCGGTCAGGAGCGCCACCCAGCGAAACAGCCCGCCATCGGCGGTGGGCGCGAGGATCTTGACCGCGCTTTTCGACGACATCTTGGCCAGATCCTTGGCCACGCCCGACAGCCCCTGCACCGCCATCACGAACACCACCGAGGCCGCGATCGACCAGCCGGGATCGAGCCGGCTGAGCGCGACCAGCGCCACGACCTGAAGGCCGAGCCCGGCATAAAGCGTCGCGGTCAGGCCGAACCGCGCCGCGATCCAGCCCGCCGAGAGGTTGGTGACGATCCCGGCGAATTCATACAGCAGGAACAGCCAGGCCAGTTGCAGCGGCGAGAACCCCAGCGTGTTGAAATGCAACAGCACCAGCATCCGCAACGCGCCGTCGCTGAGCATGAAGGCCCAGTAGGCCGCCGTCACCGCGACATAGGCGGCAAGGCCGTCGGGCCGCGACGCCTCAGTCATGACGCGCCGGCGACAAGGCGGGCGACATCCGCCAGCCGGCAGGCATAGCCCCATTCGTTGTCGTACCAGGCGTAGATCTTCACCTGCGTGCCGTTCACCACCATCGTCGATGGCGCATCGACGATCGAGGAACGCGGATCACCGCGATAGTCGCAGGACACCAGCGGCCGCTCCTCGTAGCCCAGGATGCCCTGCAGCGGCCCCTCGGCGGCGGCACGGAAGAGCGCGTTCACCTCCTCCGCCGTCGTCGCCCGCTCGACCTCGAAGACGCAATCGGTCAGCGAGGCGTTCAACAGCGGCACCCGCACCGCGTGGCCGTTCAGCCGGCCCTTGAGTTCGGGGTAGATCAGCGTGATCGCGGTGGCGGACCCGGTGGTCGTCGGGATCAGGTTGGTCAGCGCCGAGCGCGCGCGGCGCATGTCCTTGGCCGGGCGGTCGACGATCGTCTGCGTATTGGTCACGTCGTGGATCGTGGTCATCGAGCCGTGGCGGATGCCCAGCCCCTCGTGGATCACCTTGACCACCGGCGCGAGGCAGTTCGTGGTGCAGGAGGCGGCGGTGACGATCCGGTGCCGCACCGGGTCGAACAGGTGGTGGTTGACGCCGTAGACGAGGTTCAGCGCGCCGCCGTCCTTGACCGGGGCCGAGACGACGACGCGGGCCACCCCGGCTTCGAAATAGGGCGCGATCTTCGCCGCGGTCTTGAACACCCCGGTGCAGTCGATCACCAGATCGACGCCCAGCTCCGCCAGCGGCAGATCCTCGATCCGGCGTTCGGCGGTCAGCCGCATCTGCCGGCCGGCGACCGTCAGCCCGTCGCCCGCGACCGCGATGCCCGCGTCCCAGCGGCCGTGGATCGAGTCGAATTCCAACAGCAGGGCATGCTGGTCCGGCGTTCCCGCGGGATCGTTCAGCAGCACGATCTCGGCGTCGATCCCGCCGTCGATCAATGCCCGCAGCACGAGTTTTCCGATCCGGCCAAGGCCGTTCAGTGCGATCCGCGTCATCGGTTCATCCCCCGTTCAGGCCGATCTTGTCGAGATGATGCTGCAGGGCCACCTGGCCCAGGTCGGCCAGCGGCAGCGCCATGAAGGCGCGCACCCGGCCCTGCAACTCGGCATAGGTGGCATCGAGCGCCGCGGCGGCCCCGGCCGCGTCGCGCCCCTGCGTGCAGGGATAGGCGACGCCCCAGTGCGCGTTCATCGGCTGGCCCGGCCAGCGCGGGCATTCCTCCGCCGCCGCCCGGTCGCAGATGGTGAAGACGAAATCCATCGCCGGCGCCTCCGCGCCCTGGAACTCGGCCACCGATTTCGACCGCAGCGCGGCGACGTCGTGCCCCTTGCGCCGCAACACGTCGAGCGCCATCGGGTTGACCTCGCCATAGGGCCGGGTGCCGGCGGAATGCGCGCGGAACCGGCCCGCGCCCTCCGCCGCCAGGATCGCCTCGGCGATGATCGAGCGTGCCGAGTTGCCGGTGCACATGAACATGACGTTGAGCGGGCGCGGCATGGCGGGCGCCGCCTCACCGCCTCCGGCGGCGGCCGGCAGGTATATGTCGGGCCGGCCGCGACAGCAATCGGCGATGAAGAAGTCGGTCAGCGCGCCGGCGGCCTCGATATCGACCGAGTAGTAGATCGCGCGCCCCTCGCGGCGCGACTGGATCAGCCCGGCGCCCTCAAGCGCGGAGAGGTAGACCGACAGGGTGCTGGGCCGGATGTCGAGCGCCTCGCCGATCTCGCCGGGGCGCACGCCCTGCGGCGCGCGACGCATCAACAGCCGGAACACCCGAAGGCGGCCGGCATTTCCCAAAGTGCCGAACAGCAGCGAAGCCTGATCCGTTTCCATGATTCATGGATAATGGGAACTTCATGACAGGGCCATGACGAATCCGCCCGGTTGCCTGCCGGCCCGGCGCGCCGGTCAGCCGTTGGCCGCCCGGTCCTGCTGCGCCGGGCCGGACCGAAGCAGGCGGTGCAACAGCCCGGCCTTCCCGCTTGTCTCGGTCTTGGCGTAGATGCTGCGCAGGTGGCTGCGCAGCGTCGACTCGGAGATCTGCAACTGCTCCATGATCTCGCGGGTGCTGCTGCCGGCGGCGAACAGCCCGCAGATGCGGAATTCCGCCCGCGTCAGCCCGGCCGGGTTCGCGGGGCCGAGAAGCGCTTCGTCGCGGGCCTGCGGGCCGACCGGCCGGATCGCCGCCCGGCGCAACGACACCAGAAGCTGCGCGCCGCGATGTTCCCAGGCCGAGGCGAGCGCGGGGGCGAGCGCATCGACGAGATAGCTGTCCGCGCCGCGGGGCCGATGGGTGAAACACAGTTCCAGCACGTCGGTCGCCTCGTCGTCGACGGCGAGGACGATGCAGATCACGTCATGGATGCCGCGCAGTTCCATCCAGCGCGCGAGCCGGGTCTGCGGCGCGACGAGCAGGCTGCCGGCGAGTTCGCTGTAGCTCCAGACCGATCCGACACGCGCCCGCGCCCGGTGCGCGCCGATCAGCGTGGGGGCAAGATCGCCCGGCTTGGGCCGCGTGGCGACGTCGCGCGCGGCATCCTCGGTCAACAGCCGTTCGGCCGCGCCGCGCCCTGCGGTCAGCCGCAGGAGCGAGGCGACCTCGGCCCCGCAGACATCGCGCAGCAACACCAGCGCGCCGGCCGGATGGCCCTCGCCCTGAAGGGTCTGGGCCCAGCGTGCCGTGGCGACCATGGCCTGGGCGAACCGCCCGGACGGTTGCCCGCCGGCCGCCTCGGCCCATGCCTGGTCCGGATCGGAGAAATGCCCCGAAGTGCCGCGAAGGGCGCCCATCCAATGACTTCCCTGCAAATGCAGACCGACCCGCGTCACGCAACATCGAAAGGCACCAGAACGAGGCGGACGGCCGAAATAACCCGGTCATTATGCCTGTCTCGGCACGGATACGGAAGACCGGTCGGCGGAACAGGCTTAACTCGGACTGGCCCGTGCGGGCCCGACTGCACCGATCCAAGCATGGCCGCGTTAAGAAAGGCTTGCAGGTTTAACCAGTTGGCGATCGTCGCGGGGCAATTGGTCGCGGCCGGCGGCGCGCGCCGGCCGGCCCGGCGCTGTCGGGATCGTGATCGGCCCCGCCGCCGGGGATTTCCGGGCGGGCCGGCGCCGGGGGCGCGGCCCGGCCGGGCCGGGCGCGTCCTGACCGGCCCGCAACCCCCTGAAATCCCGCGCTGTCGCCCGCAATCCGCGCCGCTCGCGGGGCCGGAACGGGGCCGGACGCGGGCCGACCGGCCAGGGATGGCCACGGCCCACCGGCCGTCCGTGCCGGCAACGATTCGGCCGCCACGATTCGCCACGACGGCCGGCGCGGCCCCGCCGGGCAGCGTAAACCGGTTAATTTAACCAAGGCCGCAATTTCGAAATGCCTTGGGGCTGATCCAAAATACATCAATACAACCTTGCGATGTTTTTCTCGCAGGTTCGGACGATGTGCGGCAACCCTGCGGCGTATACATATGGTCATGTCCACGGGGCGTTGTTCCCCGAGGCCGCTGTTAAACGGCACCTACTTCAAGACCCGCTCAGGAGTTAGATTCAATGACCAAGCTCATCACCAAGATCAAATCCTTCTCGAAGGCCGATGCCGGCGCCGCGCTGGTGGAATACGGCATCATCCTCGGCCTGATCGTCGCCGTCG
>CAYUXM010000048.1:0-15492 GCA_964448765.1 uncultured Rhodobacterales bacterium | reverse complement strand
ACTGGCTGGCCCCGAACATCAGCATGAAGCCGACGCCGCCGAAGGTGGCGGTGGAGACGAGGAAATCCATCAGGTTCTTCTGCGCGACGTTGACCGAGTTCTTGGAGCGGACGGTGCCGGCCTCCAGCAGCAGGAAACCCACCTGCATGAAGAACACCAGCGCCGCGGCCGTCAGCACCCAGACATGGTCGAGATCGGCTTGCAGGGCGGGTGGCGGGGCCGTTTCGGCGGCGAGGGCCGGGGCCGCGAGAAACAGCAGGGCGAAGCTGGACAGGGCGAGAACGGGCGACATGCCGGACCTTTCGCTGCGACGAAACACAGCGTCTTGGTAGGCGGCATTGGTTAAGATTGTCCGCAGGCCGGCCGGGCCGGTTCGCGCGGCCTGGGGCGGATGGTTCGGGACGGCGGGCGGCCGTAGCCGCCGCTCAGTCGGACGCGAGGCGCGTCTCGACCCGCGCGCCGCGCTCCAGCGTCCGGTGCACGGGGCACCTGTCGGCGATCTGCAGCAGCTTCTCGCGCTGCGCGGCGTCGAGATCGCCCTCCAGCCGGATCACCCGTTCGAAGCGGTCGACGGTGTCGCCCGGCCCGCCATTCGCGGCGCCGGCATCCTCGGCATGCCGCTTGGCATGGGTCACGTCGACCGAGACATGGGCGAGCGGCCAGCCCTTGCGCCGCGCATACATCCGGATCGTCATCGAGGTACAGGCGCCGAGGCCGGCGGCGAGGAAGCCGTAAGGCGTCATCCCGCGGTTGCTGCCGCCGAAATCGGCCGGTTCGTCGGCCAGAACGTGATGGGCGGGGCCGGCGTTGACATCCTGCAGGAACCCCGCCGGGTCGGCCCCGGACACCCGGACAACGCCTTCGGGCGCGCCGGGCGGCGGCGGCGGCGGTGCAAGGCCGAGGTAGCGCGCCGCCCAGGCCGCGATCACCCCGGCGGCGTATTCGGCATCGGCGGGGTCGGTGACGAGGTGATCGGCGGTGTCCAGCGTCACGAAGCTCTTGGGATGTTTCGCGGCGGCGAAGATGTTCGCGGCGTTCTCGATCCCCACCACGGCGTCGGTCGGGGCGTGCAGGATCAGCAGCGCGCGCTGCAACCCGGCGATGGCCGGGGCGAGGGTTTCCGCCGCCACGTCGGCCACGAATTCGCGCCCGATGGTGACGGTGCGGCCGCCGAGGTTGACCTCGGCGGTGCCCTCGGCCGCGATCCGGTCGAGCGCGCCGGCGAAATTGTGCGTGACATGGTCGGGGTCGAAGGGCGCGCCGATCGTGGCCACCGCCTTCGCCGAGGGGATGCCGGCGGCGGCCCGCAGCACCGCCGCGCCGCCCAGCGAATGGCCGATCAGCAGGTCGGGCGCCATGCCGCGCCCGGCCAGATGCGCCGCCGCGGCCCCGAGGTCGCCGACATTCGAGGTGAAGGTGGTGTTGGCGAATTCGCCCTGCGAATGGCCCAGACCGGTGAAATCGAAGCGCAGCACCGCGATCCCCATCGCCGCCAGCCGGCCGGCGATCCGGCGCGCGGCGGGAATGTCCTTGGAGCAGGTCAAGCAATGCGCGAAAAGCGCGGTCGCCAGATGCGGCCCGTCCGGCCGGTCGAGCCGGGCGGCGAGGGCATGGCCGTCATGGCCGGTGAAGGTGAAACGTTCCGTCGGCATCGGCGGCCCCCGCGGCAGTATCGGTCGCGGCGCAGCATGGGCCGTCGGCGCGCCGGCGACAACGGCCATGGCCGCCGCGTCACGCCAAGGTGAGCCGGGGAGCGCGGGTCAGTTCCCCGCGCGGCGCATCATCGCCTCGTGCACCGCCGCCATGCCGCGTTCGGCCATGTCGGTGACCTCCGCGGCATGGGTCTGCATCGCCGCGACCAGTTCGGGATCGTCGGAGGTTTGCACGACGACGATCCCGGCCTCGGTGATCTCGATCTCGGTCGCGATCCGGTCGCCGCGGGCGAAGAAGATGTCGAGCGTCGGGCTCTGGATGAAGATCTGCGGATCGTCGCGCGCCTCGACCCGCGCGATCATCCCCACGACATGGCTGACCAGCGCCTCCATCACCGCCGGGTCGGAGGACCGGGTGGTGGTGCGAATGCCGTTCGGCAGCGCCTCGACCTCGCGGCCGAGGCTGCGGAAGTTGCGAAACAGCATCGCGATTTCCGCGCTTTCCTCCGGCGTGGCGTTCAGCCCGCGAAGGCCCGGCATCGTCACCTCGTCATGGCCGGTGCCGTCGGCGCCGTGGCCGTGGCCATGGCCATGGCCCATGCCATGCCCGTGCATCTGTGCCGCGCCGGGCGTTGCCAGCAGCAGAACGGCAAGCAGCGCGAGTGCCGGCAGGCGCGGCGTGTCGGGGCGTTGGGGGCGCGGCATCGGCTGTCTCCTGCTGGTCTGCGATGCGCCACCCTAGGGTGTCCTGCGCCCGGACAGAAGCCCCGGCGGCGCACCGCCTGCGGCATCGGTCCCGGTTGCCTTCGCGCCGGGCTTTGCTACCTTCTGTGCGAGACTGGTCTTCGGGGGGGTCCGATGAACATCCACACCGTCGCACGACCTTACGCGCAGGCCCTGGACGGCCGGGCCTGGCTGGAACTGGGGCTCACGATGGCGCTGTACGCCGCGGGGCTCGCGCTGGCGCTGTCGTCGATCGGAACATGGTGGCTGATGCTGCCGGGGATGGTGATCGCCGCGGCGATGGGGCTTCGCGCCTACATGATCCTGCACGACTGCATGCACCGGTCGTTCTTCACCTCCCGCAGGTTGAACGACGTGGTCGGCACGCTGCTGTCCGTGGTCGCGATGACGCCCTACCAGGCGACGCGCTACATCCACAACCAGCACCACACCCATGTCAGCGATCTCGACCATCGCGACAGCTTCGAGATCTACACGATGACGCTGAAGGAGTGGGAGGCGGCAAGCCCCGGCCAGCGGCTGCGCTACCGGCTGTATCGCAGCCCGGTGACGCTGATCCTGATCGGCCCGTTCCTGCTGTATACCGTGCTGCGCCGGGTGCCGTCCTACGGGCTGAAAACCGGGATCGGCGACCTGGTGCTGCACAACGCGATGGTGGCGGGCTATTTCGGCCTTGTCTGGTGGCTCGCCGGCTGGCCCGGCATCGCGGTGCTGCTGGGCGCGGTCTACATCGCCTGCGTCTTCGGCGCGATCATTCCCTATGTCGTCCACAATTTCGAGACCATCCATTGCGGCGTGAAACCGGAGCTCGATTTCCGCACCGCCGCCTTGGAAGGTTCGGCGGTGCTGGACTGGGGCGGGGCCTTCGACCTGCTGACGATGAACATCGGCTATCACGACCTGCATCACCTGATCGCCAAGATCCCCGGCTACCGGCTCAAGACCGCCTATCTGGAACTTGAGCGGCTGGGGCTGATCGAGTCGGAGAAGATCGGCTTCGTCGAGGGTATCAAGTGCCTGCGCTGGAAGCTTTACGACGAGGATCGGGGCCGGATGGTGCCGTTCCCGCCCGCCCGCGCCGGGGTGGCCGTGCCGGCGGAGTGATCGCGCGCGCGGTTGACTTGGCGCGCCGGCCTTGGGTTCCTGACGGCGGGTGAGTCGCGCCGGCCGGGCGATACCGGTCGTTCAGAAACACCTGCGATGTTGGGCCGGCGACCACTGGGATTGCCGCAGCCGGTGCGAGGGGCGATTGGACGACACGATTCGGGAAACGCTGGCCGTCGATCTCGACGGGACTCTCCTGCGCTCAGACATGCTGCACGAAAGCTTCTGGTCGGCGGTCAGCCGCGACTGGCGCAATCTCTACCGGGCCGGAATGGCGCTGCGGTCGGGTCGCGCGGCGCTGAAACGCGACCTGGCCGCGCGCGCGGATGTCGATGTCGCCGCCTTGCCCTACGATCCCGAGGTCATCGCCTATGTCGCCGCATGGCGCGCGGCGGGCGGCCGCACCGCGCTGGTCACGGCCAGTGACGGCGCCTTCGCGCAGGCGGTGGCCGGGCATCTGGGCCTGTTCGACGAGGTTCACGGCTCCGACGGGTCCGACAATCTCAAGGGCATGCGCAAGGCGGAATTCCTGCGCGACCGCTTCGGCGCCGCGGGCTATTCCTACATGGGCGACGCCGCCGCCGATCTGCCGGTCTGGGCCGGGGCCGCGACCGCGGTGACGGTGAACGCGCCCGAATCGCTGCGCCGGGCGGCCGAACGCGTCGCCGGGCGGGTCGAGCACCTGGACACCGCGCGGAAATCGGTCCTGCCCTATCTGCGGGCGCTGAGGCCGCACCAGTGGCTGAAGAACCTGCTGGTGTTCCTGCCGCTGCTGGCCGCGCATCGCTTCGATGCGGCAAGCCTTGGTGCGGCGGTGCTGGCCTTCGTCGCGTTCAGCCTCGTGGCCTCGGGCGTCTATGTGCTCAACGATCTGCTCGATCTCGCGGCCGACCGGGCGCATCCGCGCAAGCGGCTGCGCCCCTTCGCCGCCGGCAGCGTGCCGATCGCGCATGGCGGGGCGATGGCGGCGGCGCTGCTGGGGCTGGGCGGGCTGGTCGCGGTGCTGCTGGGGCCGGCCTTCCTGACCGTGATGCTGTGCTATTTCGCGCTGACCTCGGCCTATTCGCTCTACATCAAGCGGCGGATCGTGATCGACATCTGCGTACTGGCCTTCCTCTACACGATCCGGATCGTCGCCGGCGGGGTCGCCACGGGGATCGACCTGTCGGTCTGGCTGGTCGCCTTCTCGATCTTCCTGTTCCTGTCGCTGGCGGCGGTGAAGCGGCAGGCCGAGCTTGTCGACAGCGCCCGGCGCGGCGCGCTGACCGCCAGCGGCCGCGGCTACGTGGTCGACGATCTGCCGATCGTCGCGATGATCGCGATCGGCTCGGGCTATGTCTCGGTCATGGTCATGGCGCTTTACGTGACCGCGCCGGCCGTGACCGAGCTTTACCGGATGCCCAGTTTCCTGTGGGCGATCTGCGGCGTGCTGCTTTACTGGATCACCAACATGGTGATGGTCGCGCATCGCGGCGAGATGCATGACGATCCGGTGGTTCACGCCGCCAAGGATCCGGTCAGCCGGCTGTGCCTCGTGCTGATCCTCGCCTTCGCCTTGCTCGCCTCGGTCTGGTCGCCCTGATCCGCGGCGCTGCCGCCCCGGATAGGCTGCCTGCCCCCGCCGCATCACCGGCTACCGCCTCGGTATAGGTGCGGCCGCCAAAGCGGCGGCGGTTCACGCCAACGCGCCATCGCCCTGTCGCCCCGGCGCGGCTACCCCGGAGGTCGGGTAAAGGGGAGCATCACGATGCTGAACGTTCGACTGAGCGCCGAAACCGGCGCATTGCGCATCGCCTGCCGCGGCGCGCTGGAGGCCGGCACGATCGACCGGTTCGTGGCGACCGCCGTGCAGGCGCTGCGCCGCGACGAGGCGACCGTCATCGCCGACCTGTCCGACCTGCTGCATCTCGACGGGTCCGGGGTTGGCGCGCTGTCGCATCTTTACCGGCGGCTTGCGCAGGGCGGGCGCGGGCTGGTCGTCGTGGGGCTGCGCGGCCAGCCGCTGGCGCTGCTGCGCGCCACCGGGCTCGACACCATTCTCGCCCCCGCGCCGGGGCACCGCGCGCCGGCGCGCCCGGCCTGGCCCGCGCGCGGCCTGGCCCAGGGGGCCTGATCCGATGCTGGTCACCGTCGCATTGCCCACGCGCAACGGCGCCGAACGGTTGGGCACCGTGCTGCCGCGGATCCTCGGGGAACTGCGCGCGCTGCCCGGAGAGGGCGAGATCATCGTCATCGACGACGGGTCGCAGGATGCGACGCCCGATCTGGTCGCGGCCTGGGCGGCGCGCCACGGGGCGATCCGCGGTTTGCGGACCGAGGGCGTCGGCCCCGGCGCGGCGCGCAACCGCGCCATCGCCGCGGCGCGTGGCCGCCACGTCGCTTTCGCCGATGACGACGACGCCTGGGCGGCGGGACGGTTGGCGCGGCAGGTCGCGGCGCTGGAGGCGCAGGCCGAGGCGGCGCTGTCGTTCACCGACTATCGCCATGTCGACGAAACCCGCCCGCGCGAGGTTCTGCCCACGGCCTTCGGCTACTGGCCGCTGTGGCGCCGGTTCCGCGACCGGCCGGCAAGCCTTCTGCCCGACGCGGCGCCGTTGATCTGCGCGGAAAACGCCGTCGGCACCTCGACCGTGGTGGCCCGCCGCGCGGCGCTGGAACGGGCGGGCGGGTTCGACGCGACGCTGCCCTCGGCCTCGGACTGGGATCTGTGGCTGAGGCTCGCGCGCCTCGGCCCGGCGCTGGTGCTGGGCGAGGTGGGCGCGACCTACGCGATGCGGCCCGGTTCGGTCAGCGCCGCGCGCGGCGCGCGGATCGCCGCGATGCGCATGATCCTGTCGCGCCAGTCCGACCTGCCGGGCTGGAGCCTGCGCCACGCCCGCGCCCGGCTGGACGAGGCCGAAAGCGAGGCGGCGGAGGCGACCGGCGCTTTCGGTGCGGCGATCGCCGGCGCGCTCAGCGCCGCCGCCCGTGGCCCCAGCCTGCGCCGGCTGCGCCGCTGTGCGGGCCTCGTGCGCGCCTCGGTGGCATGACGGCCGCCGCGCTTCGGCTGCGGCACTGGCTGCGCGCGGACCAGGGGCCCGCGGCGCGGGCGGCGCGCATGGCGGCGACGGCCCTGCGCCATCCGCCGGTGCCGGTGATCCGGCCGCTGCACCGCGCCCTTTACGCCCTGCACCTCGCCCTTGCCGGGGCGCTGCGCTGGCTCATGCAGGCGCTGTGGTACACGCCGCTGTTCCAGTCCCGGCTGGCGGCGACGGCGCCGGGCCTGTCGCTGGCCAACGGCATGCCGATGGTGCAGGGGCCGCTGCGGATCAGGCTCGGCGCGCGCTGCCGCGTGAACGGCGCGGCGACCTTCTCGGGCCGGGCCGGCGGCGCCGTGCCGGACCTGGTGGTGGGCGATGACGTCACGCTGGGCTGGCGCAACGTCATCGCCGTGGGCACGCGGGTGACGATCGGCGATGGCGCGCTGCTGTCGTCGGACGTGCACCTGGCCGGCTATGGCGGCCACCCGCTGGATCCCGCCGCCCGCTTGCGCGGCGAGCCGGAGCCCCCGGCCGAACGCGGCGCGATCGAAATCGGCGCCGGCGCCTGGCTTTGCGCCGGGGTTTTCGTCGCGCCCGGCGTGACCATCGGCGCCGGCACCGTCGTGGCGGCCCGCAGCGTCGTGACGCGCGACCTGCCGGCGGGTGTGCTGGCCGGCGGGGTGCCGGCGCGGGTGATCCGGCCGCTGGACGGCCCGCGCGACGGAGCCGGGGCATGAGCCGGGCCGATATCGTCATCTTCGGCGAGGACTGGGGCCGCCACCCGACCGCGACGCAGGCGCTGGCCGCCGAACTGGCGCGCGAACGCCGCATCCTCTGGGTCGACTCGGTCGGGTTGCGCCGGCCGCACGCGGGCGATCTGCGCCGGTTGCTGGGCAAGGCGCGGGCCGCCGCCGCCGGGCCGGGCGGCGCGGCGCGCGTGGCCGGGCCCGGCCCGGCCGAGGTGGTCGCGCCGCTGGCGGTGCCGCTGCCGGGCAGCCGGCTGGCGCGGCGGCTCAACCCGGTGCTGTGGCGGCATGGCGTGGGGCGACGGGCGGCGCGGCTGGGATTTGACCGGCCGATCCTGTGGGTCAGCCTGCCCACCGCGCTGGACGCGCGCCGCGCGCTGCCGCATCGCGCGCTGGTCTATTACTGCGGCGACGATTTCGCCGCGCTCGACGGGGTCGATCACGGCCCGGTCACGCGGATGGAGGCGGATCTGGCCGGGGCGGCGGACCTGATCGTGGTCAGCCATCCCCGTCTGGCCGCGAAATTCCCCGCCGAAAAGGTGCTCTACCTGCCGCATGGCGTCGATTGCGCGCGCTTCGCCGCCGTGCCCGACGCGCCGCCCGCCGGCCCGCCGGTGGCCGGCTATCTCGGCCTGATCGACGGACGGACGGATTTCGACGCGCTGGAGGCGGCGGCGCGGGCGCTGCCCGGCTGGGTCTTCGAACTTGCCGGCCCGGTGGCGTCCGAGGTCGCCGGGCGGGTGGCGCGGCTGGACCGGCTGCCGAACCTGCGGCTGACCGGCCCGGTACCGGCGGCGGAGGTGCCGGCGCTGTTCGGGCGCTGGACAGCCGGGCTCCTGCCCTATCGCGACACGCCGATGACCCGCGCCTGCGATCCGCTGAAGCTGCGCGAATACCTGGCCGCCGGCCTGCCGGTGGTGGCCTTTCCCTTCGCGGCCGCGCTGCCCGCTGCGGCGGCGGTCCGGGTCTGTGCGCCCGCCGCTCTCGCCGCCGGGCTGCAGGCGGCGCGCGCCGAACCGGCGACGCGCCGGGCCGACCGGCGCAGGGCAATGGCGGCGCAGGATTGGGGCCGGCGCGCCGAAACCCTCGGCCGGGCGCTGGACGCGCTGGCATGACGGCGCCGGCGCGGGTATCGGCCGCCGCTGCCGCGGCGGTGCCGGCGGTGCGGATCGGCTACGTCCTCGGGGCCTTCCCGGTGCTGTCGGAGACCTTCGTCTCCGGCGAGGTGGCGCAGGTCGCCCGTGCCGGGGCGCTGGGCCCGGTCTTCGTGTTCGACCCGCGCGCCGGTCTTGCGCCCGATCCCGCGCTGGTGGCGCATCTGCGCCCGGTGGCCGGCCTTGCCACGGCGGGGCGCTGGCCGCCGGCCGCCCTGGCCCGGGCGCTGTGACTGACGCGCGGTCTGCCGCTGCGAGGGCGCGCCTCTCTGATCCGGCATGCGGGGCGGATCGCGCGGGCGGCGCTGGCGGCGGGGGCGACGCATCTGCATGCGCATTTCGGCGGCGGCGCGGCGCTCCATGGCCTTCTGGCCGCGCGGCTGGCCGGGCTCGGCTTCAGCCTGACGCTGCACAGCGGTGCCTATGCGCGAGACTTCGACACCCCGGCGGCCGCGCGGCTGCTGATCGGGCAGGCCGACGCCGTCGTCGGCGCGACCGAGGCGCTGGCCGCGACGGCGCGGGCCGAGGGCGCGCGCCGGGCGGTGACGATCGCCTGCGGCGCCGATCTGGACCGGTTCCGCCCGATCGCCGGCGCGGCGCACAACGGCCGGCTGCTGGCGCTGGGCCGGTTGATCGACCGCAAGGGCATCGACACCGCGATCTCGGCGCTGGCCGGGATCGACGGCGCCTGCCGCCCCGGCCTCGACATCGTCGGCGCGGGGCCGGAGCAGGGCAGGCTGGCCGTGCTCGCCGCCCGGCTGGGCGTGGCGGTGCGGTTCCTTGGCCCGCGACCGAACGACTGGGTGGCGGCCGAGGCGGGCGGCTACATGGCGCTGGTCGCCCCGTTCCGGCATGGCCGCGACGGCCAGGTCGACAGCGGGCCGGTGGTGCTGAAAGAGGCGCTGGCGCTGGGCCTGCCGGTGATCACCACCGATCTGCCCGGCCCGGCCGGGATCGTGGCCGATGCGGGCGAGGTGGTGCCCGCCGATCACCCGGCGGCGCTGGCCCTCGCCATCGCCCGCACGGCGGCACTGACACCCGCGGCGCGGCAGCGTGTCGCGCGGAGGGCGCGGGCGCGGGCCGGGGCCTTCGGCCTTAATGCCCAGGCCGCCGCGCTGATCGCGCTGGCCGCCGAGGTCGCGCCATGAGCGGCGCGTTGCGGCAGACCGCGCTTTACGCGCTGGCGACGCTGGTGGCCCGCGCGATGCCGCTGGTCACCCTGCCGCTGCTGACCCATGCGCTGGGTCCGGCAGACTACGGGCGGCTGGAATACCTTGCCGTGATCGCCGAACTGGGCGGGCTTCTGGCCGGGGGCGGGCTGGCGGCGGTGGTGTTCCGCTTCGCCGCCGCGGGGCCGCGCGCCGAGTGTCGCCGCGCGGCGGCGGAGGCGATCGGGCTGGCCGCCGTGCTGGCGCTGGCGGCGCTGGCGGCGGGGCTGGCGTTCTTGCCGGTGCTGCCCGGCGCGCTGCCGGTGCCGGTCAGCGGGCCGGAACTGGCGATCGTCACCGGGTCGTTCTGTCTGGCCGCCTTCGTCGAGACGCCGCTGGCGGTTCTGCGGGCAGAGGGCCGGGTGCGGCTGTTCGCCGGGCTGACGATCCTGCGCGCGCTGGTGCAGACCGCGATCCTCGCCGCGCTGCTCGCCGCCGGGGCCGGGGTGGCGGGCGCGCTGTCGGCGGCGCTGATCACCTCGGCGGCGCTGGCGGCATATCTGCTGGCCGACCGGGCGCGGGGCGGCGGCGTCGCGCTGCCGCCATCGGCGCGGTTCCGGGCCTATCTGCGGTTCGGCCTGCCGATGATGGCCGGCGGGCTTGTCGGGTTCCTGCAGATGGCGGGCGACCGCTGGATCGTGGCCGACCACCTCGGCGCCGAGGCGCTGGCGCATTACGCGCTGGCGGTGAAGGTGGCGATCGTCACCGCGGTGCTGATGCGGCCCTACGACATGTGGTGGGAGGCGAACCGGATGCGCCTGCTGACCGGCGAGGTGGGGCCGGGCGCGGCGCGGCGGGCACTGGCCGCCGGGTTCGGGCTGTCGGCGCTGACCGGGGCGGCGGTGGCGCTGGGCGGCGGCCTGCTGATCCTGTGGGCCACGCCGGCGGCGTTTCACCCCGCGGCCGGGCTGGTGCCGCTGGCCGCGGCGGCGGGCGCCTGCCATGCCGCCTCGGCCTATGCCGGGGCGCGGCTTTACATCCGCGCCTCGGGCCTGCCGGTGCTGGCGGTCAACGCCGTCTGCGCCGCCGTCACGCTGGCGCTGTGCCTTGTGGCGGTGCCGCGCTGGGGGCTGGAGGGCGCGCTGGCCGCCCGTCTGGCCGGCGCCGTGCTGCGGATCGCGGCCTTCGCGCTGGCCGCCCGACTGGTCGCCGGTGATTCGCGCCGGGGCGGCTCCCGGGCCCGGGCGAACGGCGTTTCGACGGGAACTCCGGACGGCGCTGCAGCCGTCGCGGGAAAAATAAGTATCTCTTAACACTCATTCCCGCGCCACGTGCGCGACCCATACTTATGGATGGGAAACACGACCTCTTGCCGTCACAAGGTCGTCATGCGGAATAATAGATGTCTTGTGGCGAACGGCATGATCGTTCGGACAGTGCATTGAAAGACTTAGAATTTGTCTTGGAGGTAGGTAGATGTTGGAGTTGCGTAACGCGGATCTTGCCAGTGTGCAGCCCGTTTCGAACGAGCGCGGCGCAGAGCAGGAGCGTTCTTTCCGTGTCATGGTGGTGGACGATCACGCGCTGGTGCGCGACCTGGTCGCGGCGCATATCTCGTTCGGCACGTCGGCCGAGGTCACGGTGGCCGGATGCCTTGACGAGGCGATGCAGCGGATGGCGGATGACGGGCCGTTCGATCTGGTGCTTCTCGATCTCAACATGCCCGGCATGCATGGCGTCAAGACCATCGGCCGCGCGATCGAGGCCAACGGCGGCAAGCCGGTGGCGATCATCTCGGGCAACTGTTCCGCCGAAATCGCGCAGGCCGCGATCGAGGCCGGGGCGGCGGGCTTCGTGCCCAAGACGCTGGCGGCGAAATCGATCCTCGCGGCGGTCAAGTTCATGGCCGAGGGCGAGGTCTATGCACCGTTCAAGCTGATGTCTTCCACCCCCGACAGCGCCGCGGAGAAGGCCGGCCTGACCCCGCGCGAACGCGACGTGCTGCGCGGGCTGTCCGAGGGCAAGGCGAACAAGGAGATCGCGCGCGATCTCGACCTGCAGGAAGTGACGGTCAAGCTGCACGTCAAGACGCTGTGCCGCAAGCTTCAGGCCAGGAACCGCACCCAGGCCGCGCTGATCGCGCGGGACAGGAACCTCGTTTGATCACGGTGGGCCGGGCGGTGCCCGGCCCTGTCCGTCTCCACCTGCCGTCTAACCCTCGGTATAGGGTCTGTCGCGGCAGGGATTTCGACATATTCCCATGGGCTTGAGCGTCGTTTTTCGCCTCGTGCCATAACCGTTTCGGTGGTTGTGGAAGGGGAGATTCAAGATGCGCGAGACAGGCAATGCAACCGGCGCGGGCGAACCCGCCGGGGCGGTCCTGCTGACCGGCGGGGCGGGGTTCATCGGCAGCCATGTCGCGGCCGAACTGATGGCGCGGGGACGCCGGGTGGTGATCCTCGACAGTTTCCTGACCTCGCATCCCGGCGTGATCGCGCGGCTGGAGCGGCTGGGCCACGGCCAGCCCGAGCTGGTCACCGCCGACATCCGCAATGCCCGCGCGCTCGACCGGCTGTTCGCCACCCGCCGGATCGACGCGGTGGTTCACCTTGCCGGGCTGAAGGCGGTGGGCGAGTCGGTGACCGACCCGCTGGGATATTTCGACGTGAACGTCGCCGGCACGCTGACGCTGTTGCAGGCGATGCAGCGCCACGGGGTGCGCGACATCGTGTTTTCATCCTCGGCCACGGTCTATTCCGCGCCGGGCGCCGGCGTGACCGAGGACGCGCCGCTGGGCGCGCTCAATCCCTATGGCCGCAGCAAGCTGATGGTCGAACGGATGCTGGGCGATCTTGCCGCCGCGGGCGGCGGGGTCTCGGCGATCTCGCTGCGCTATTTCAACCCGGTGGGCGCGCATCCCGGCGGCCTTCTGGGCGAGGATCCGCGGCTGCCGCCGACCAACCTGTTTCCCTGCATCTCGCGCGCGGCGCTGGGCACCGGCGGGCGGCTGAAGGTGTTCGGCACCGACTGGCCGACGCCGGACGGCACCGGGGTGCGCGACTATATCCACATCATGGACCTCGCCCGCGGCCATGCCGCGGCGCTGGAGCGGATCGGCGAGGCGGGGTTCGCCGGGCGTCACGTGCCGGTCAACCTCGGCACCGGGCGCGGCTATTCGGTGCTGGAGGCGATCGCGGCGATCGAACGCGCCTCGGGGCGGGCCGTGCCGCACGATCTGGCGCCGCGGCGGCCCGGCGACGCGGCGGAATGCACGGCCGATCCGGGGCTCGCGCTGGGGCTTCTGGGCTGGCGGGCCGAACTGGGGCTGGACGAGATGGCGCGCGATCACTGGGCCTATGCCAGCGCGGCGGGGCTCCCGGGCATCGCGGCCTGATCCTGCGGCGTGCGTTGCGGCGATCGGGGGCAGCGCCGCGCGCCCGCCGTTCCTAAAGCCGGCGCGACAGCAGCGGGCTGGCCTGCACCAGCCGTTCGGCCCGGAGCGCCAGCGCCGGCAGGAACCGGTGCAGGCGGCGCGCCTCGCGGCCGAGTTCCGCGGCCAGCGTGGGATTGTCGCGGTCGTTGGCGACAACGCCCAGCGTGCGCACCCCGGCCGCCGCCAGCGTCTCGACCGCGCCGATCAGCGCCGCCTCGCGGGTGCGGCGCACCATCACCGAGATCACCCCCCCGTCAAGCGCCTGCGCGGCGCTGACAGGGTCCGCCCCGAACGAGGCCGCGCCCTCCAGCGGCGGCAGATCGACGATCACGGCGGCGAACCGCTCCGACCAGCCGCGGACCAGATCGGCCAGCACGCTGCGCTCGCGCAGGATCGGCGGGATCGGCCCGGCGCCGGGGGCTGGCAGCAGCGTCAGCGCCGGCGCGACCGGCTGCATCGCCGCCTCCGCCGAACCGGGCGCGTTGCTCCAGGGCGCGGGCGGGCAGTGCCACAGCCGGCTTGCCCCGCCGCCGCCGAGATCGACGATCAGCGTCTCGCGCTCGCCCGCCGCCGCGCGCAGCGCCAGCGCCGCGGCCAGCGTCGTCGCGCCGTCGCCGGGCCCCGGCGCGGTCACCCCGACGGACCGCAGGCTGGCCACGTCGGCCACCCGGTAGACCGCGTCGATCGCGGCCTGCATGGTCGATTGCGTCATCCTACAATCCTCCGGCGATGGCGACGAGCGACAGGATCTGGGTGATGTCGGTCACGCTGCCCATGAAGCGGCGAAAGCCGGTCTGGTTGCGGTCGGGCACGTAGACGGTGTCGCCGGGCCGGACCACGGGCAGCAGGCTCATGTCGCCGTTGCGGGCGAAGGCGGTCAGGTTGAAGCTGCGCGCCTGGTCGCGGCAGCACGACAGGTTCACGACCACGATCTTGCGGTTCAGCGCGTTCTCGGTCGGCCCGCCGGCCTGGGCCAGCAGATCGAGGATCGTCATCTCGTCGGTGAAGATGTAGCGCCCCGGCGCGGCGACCGCGCCCAGCACCCGCACCGTATCCTCGGGCGCCTGGTCGATGAACGGGCGTTCGACGGAGGGAACGTATAGCGCGTCGCCCGCGGCTAGGGCGGGCAGCACCGCCGGATCGCCGGTCTTGAAGAACAGGCTCAGGTCGATCGTGCGGGCCTTGTCGGTCGCCTCGCCGGGGCGCACGTGGCGCACCGCGCGCAGGTCGGCATCGGGCATCGGCCCGCCGGCGGCCGACAGCACGTCAAGCAGCGACAGCGCGGGTTCGAAGGCGTAGCGCCCCGGCGCCTGCACCGCGCCAAGGATGTAGATCGACCGGTCGGGCGATTGCAGGATGTAGCGCGACTTGTTGTCGGCCGGATCCTGCGGCAGTTCCGGCACCAGAACCACGCTGCCGGCGGCCACCGCAGGCAGGTCGTCGGGCAGGCCGCCGGCGCGGAACGTGTCGAGGTCGAAGACCAGCCGTTCGAACCCGCCGCCGGGGCCGGGGATCGAGATTTCGATGGCCGAGGCATCGCCCGCCGCCGTGGGGCCGCCGCCCTGCGCCAGCAGGTCCAGCAGCGTCATCTCGCCCGACCATTCGTAGCGGCCGGGCCGGGCCACCGCGCCCATCAGGTAGATCGCGCGCGACGAGGGCACCGACAGCCAGGAATTGGCGGCGTCATCGGCCGCCTCGGGCAGGAAGATCGCGTCGCCGGGCCGGATCGCCGGCGGCGGGCCGCCCGGCCCCTCGCTGAAGGCTGTCAGGTCGAACCGGTCGACCGCGCCGTCGGCGCGCAGGATGCGGATGTTGCGGGCATCGGCATGGCGCGTCGGCCCGCCGGCATTGGCCAGCACGTCGAGCATGCCGGCATCGGCGCCCAGTTCGTAGGCGCCGGGCTTTTGCACCTCGCCCATCAGGTAGACCGTGCGGCTGGAGGCGGCGACGCCCTCGGCCTCGCTCGGCACGAACAGGATCGCGCCGGCCCCGATCGCCGGCATCCGCGCCGGATCGCCGGTGTCGAGGTAATCCTTGAGGTTGAAGGGTCGCGGCTCGCCCCCGGTGATCACGCGGATCTGTTCCACCCCGGCATAGCGGGTGACGCCGCCGGCGCGCAGGATCGCGTCCATCGGCGTCATGCCGTCCTTCCAGCTGTAGGCGCCGGGGCGCACCACCTCGCCGAAGACGCTGACCGCGCGCGCGGCATCGCCGCTGTCGCCGGCGCTTTCGAAGGTGGAACTGTCCACCGCGATCGCGACGTTGCCCAGCAGCGGCGAGGCGGGAATGAAGATCGTGTCGAGCGAGCGCAGCTTCGGCAGCAGCCCGTCGTCGCCGGTTTCCAGGTAGCGCTTGTAGTTGAACTCGGTCACCGCGTCGCCGCGCCGGTGCTGGTAGCGATCCAGCTGCGCGCCCAGCCGCGGCCCGCCGGCCGCGGCGACGGCGACCTGCACGGTCTCGCCCTGCGCGATATCGACGAGGCCCGGGGTCT
>CAYUXM010000047.1:0-15583 GCA_964448765.1 uncultured Rhodobacterales bacterium | reverse complement strand
ACAGGTCGCCGATCGGGAACATCGCCTGCGCCTCGGCGGGCGACACCTCTTCGTAATGGATGCCGAAGCGGCGCATGAAGGCGGCGGTGCGGCGCATCTCGTGCACGCGCTCGTCGTTGTTGGCGATCTGCAGGTAGCCGACGCGGCGGAACCCGGTGGAGATGCCGGTTTCGGCCTCGAGGTTGGCGTAAAGCTCGCGGCCGTGGGTGTAGATCGCGCAGTCCGCCTCGGATTTCAGCAGCCCGGCGACGATCAGGCCGGCGGCATGCCACGTGGTGCCCGAGGTCAGTTGCCCCTGTTCCAGCACCACGACATCGGTGTGGCCCAGTTTCGTCAGGTGATAGGCGGTGTTCGCGCCGATCGAGCCGCCGCCGATGATCACCGTCCGGGCGTGTGCTGGCAGTGTTTCCGTCATCGCGCTGATCCTGGTCTGGCCGTGTCCCTACAGCGGTAGCAAGGCCGGGCGCGCGTTTCAATTGATTGAATGACCATTCAGTGGGCAAAGCCGCGGATCGCCCGCAAGTGCCGCGTCAAAGGGCTTGTCGGGGCCCGGAAATGCGGGAAAGCTGGGCCTTGCAGCACGGTGGGAGGATGGCATGGCCGAAGAGGATCTCTACGACGACAAGCATATCGCCTTTCTCGAGGAGATGTGGGGCGAGGGGTTCCTGTCGCCCGGCGGCGCGGATGAGGTCGGCCGGGTGCTCGACGGGGTCGATGTCGCGGGGCGCGAGGTGATGGACATCGGCTGCGGATCGGGGGCCTGCGCGGTGCTGCTGGCGCGCGACCACGGCGCGGCGCATGTCACCGGGATCGACGTGGAAGACCCGGTCTGCGCCGCCGCCCGCGCCCGGGCCAGGGCCGCCGGCGTGGCCGACCGGGTGACGATCACCAAGGTCGTGCCCGGCCCGTTCCCGTTTCCCGATGCCCGGTTCGATGTGGTGTTTTCCAAGGATTCGATCATCCACATCCCCGACAAGGCGGCGATGGCGGCCGAGGCGTTCCGGGTGCTGAAGCCCGGCGGGCGCTTCGCCGCCTCCGACTGGCTGATCGCGCATGACGGCGAACCTTCGGCGCGGATGGCCGATTACATCAAGGCCGAGGCGCTGGATTTCGCGATGGCCTCGCCCGCAAGCTACCGGCAGGCGATGGAAGCGGCGGGCTTCGTCGATGTCGAACTGGTCAACCGCAACCCCTGGTACGCGGTCGTCGCGGCAGAGGAGCTGGCCTGGCTGGAGGGGCCGAAACGGCCGGACCTGGAGGCGCGCCACGGGGCCGAGTTCATCGCCCACCAGGCCGAGGTCTGGGCCAAGCTGGTCGGCGTGTTGCAAAGCGGCGAGCATTGCCCGCACCACATCCGGGGCCGGAAGCCGGGGTGACGGCCGCGGCTGCCGGGTTCAGGAATCGTACCAGTGCCCGTCGGGATCGCCGGGCCAGACACCCAGCGCCGGGCCGTGCGACTGGTAGCCCATCAGCCGCCGGACCGGGTCGGGGTAGCTGTCGGCGACCTCGCGCGGGATCGCGAGATACATGTTCTCCTCCTGCCGTAGCCAGCCCAGCGAATAGGTGGTGATCAGCCCGGTGCGCGGCGCGGTCGATCGGTTGGCGCCGCCGGCATGGACGGTGCCGCCAAGGTAGAACAGCACCGATCCGCGCGGCATGACCGCCTGCGTGATCTCGGCCTCGCCGATCCCGTCGATCGGGCGCAGATCCTGCGAGCCGGGCACGACGCGGGTCGCGCCGTTTTCCTCGGTGAAATCGTCCAGCGCCCACATCGCCGAGATCTGGAATTCCACGCCCGGAATCCGGATCGGGTAGAAATCGTCGTCGCGGTGCAGCACCTGCGCCTTTTCGCCCGGCAATATCTCGATCGCGGTGGAGGACCCGATGCGGTAGCTGACGCAATGCCGCTTCAGCACCAGGTCGGCGACGCCAAGCACCAGCGGATGCGCGATCAGATCGGCCGCGGCGCGGCTGAGGGCGAGGATCGCGCCCAGCCTGAGCGTCTTGTAGCCGTTGAAATCATTGGCGAACCTGTGGCCCTGTTCGTCGAACGGGCCGCGCAGGTCGGCCATGATCCGGTCAAGCAGATCGGCCGGGGCGAGGGTTTCCACGATCACGCCACCATCGGCGAGAAGCGTGTCGGCGACGCCGGCGGCGTCGGCGGAAAGGCGTGCGATCTCAGGCATCGTAATCCCGGCTCAGCTTGACGAGCCCCTTTCTCATGATGTCGAACATCTCGTCGATCTGCGCCTCGCTGATCACCAGCGGCGGCGAGAACACGGCCATGTTGCCGAACGGGCGCAGCAAAAGCCCCATCTCCTCGCAGGCCTTGTCGAGCTTGGCGCCGAATTGCAGGTGCTTGGCGTAATCCTCCTGGCCGAGGTCGGGACGGCATTCGAGACAGCCCAGCAGCCCCATGCCGCGGGCGTCGCCGACGATCGGGAATTCCTCTTGCAAGGCCTGCATCCGGCCCTGGAACTTCGGTGTCACGCGGCGGACATGGCCAAGGATGTCCTCGCGCTCCATGATCTCGATGTTCTTCAGCGCCGCGGCGCAGCCGACCGGATGGGCGGCATAGGTGTAGCCATTGTAGAACACCTCCTTGCCGCCGGCATCGGCCATCCGCTGCATCACCCGGTCGGAGATGATGCAGGCGCCCAGCGGGATATAGCCCGAGGTCAGGCCCTTGGCGCAGGTGATCATGTCGGGCACCACGCCGAACACCTCTTCCGAGGCGAACCAGTGCCCCAGCCGGCCGAAGCCCGTCACCACCTCGTCGGAGATGTAGAGGATGTCGTTGGCGCGGCAGATCTCGGCGGTGCGCTTGTGATAGCCCGGCGGCGGCACGATCACGCCGCCCGAACACAGGATCGGTTCGGCGATGAAGGCGGCGATCCGGCCCGCGCCCTCGGCGGCGATCAGGGCCTCCAGATCGGCGACCTTGGCGTCGCACCACTCCTCGACGCTCATGCCCTCGGGCCGGCGATAGGGGTTCACGTCGGGCAGGAACCGCACGAGGTCGTCGGCCTTCTGGAACTTCGTCTTGAACCGTTCCTTGCCGGTGACGGTGGAGGCGAGGTAGGTCGAGCCGTGATAGGCCTTCTCGCGCGAGATCACGATGGTCTTGTCCGGGTTGCCGGCGATGTCATGCATGAACAGCGCGGTGCGGATCGCCGTATCCACCGCCGTGGAGCCGCCGGTGGTGAAATGCACGGTGTTCAGGTCGCCCGGCGCCATCGCCGCCAGCCGCCCGGCAAGCTCGGCCGCGGGGCCCGAGGTGAAGGACCACGGCGAGGCATAGGGCATGTCCATCACCTGCCGGGCGATGGCGTCGGCCATCTCCTTGCGGCCATAGCCGATCTGGACGCACCACATCCCCCCGGGCCCGTCCATGTAGCGCTTGCCGGTGTCGTCCCAGACATGGATGCCGCGGGCGCCGCTGACGCGCATGTATTCCTCGTTCTGCCAGTCCTCCAGCGCCTCCCAGGGATGCAGGTGATGGTCACGGTCCCAGGCCGTCAGGTCGGCCCCGGTGGGGGTGTTGGGCGTCGTCGTCATCATGCTCTCCATCGCGGCTCAGGTGCGGGCGGGCGGGGTGGCGCGGGCGCGCGGCGGCGCGAAGAACGCGCCCTCGACCGGGGTCAGCCGTGCCATCCGGGTCTCCCACCGGCCTTCTTCAAGGGTGTAGATTTCCGCCCAGAGATCGGGCGGGGTGCGGGCCGCCCAGGGCAGGGCGACATGGGCCAGCGCGATGTTGCGCTTCGCCGTGGGCGACCAGACGCCCGAGGTGACATGGCCGACCTCGCGGCGCCTGCGGTGATAGACCAGCGCGTTCTGCGCGGGCTTGAACCCCTCGACATCGACGCGCATGAGCAGGCTGCGCGGCCTGGCCCCGGCCAAGGCGCGGCGGCCGTTGAAATGGCCCTTGGCCATGTCGACCATGCGGCCAAGGCCCAGTTCGAAGGGGGTTTTCCCGCGGTGCAGCCGTTCGGTGGCATGCACCGGCTGGAAATCCACCCCGGCGGTGAGGAACCCGGCCTCGATCCGGGCGATGTTGACCGCCTCGTAGCCGATGGCGCGCAGGCCGTGGTTGGCCCCGGCCTGCCACAGCCGGTCCCAGACTGCCGGCGCCTCGGCCCAGGGCATCCAGATCTCGTAGCCCAGATCGCCGGTGAAACCGGTGCGCGAAATCATCACCTCGCCCAGATCGGCATGGTCGAAAGGCCGCAGCGTGGCCACGTCCCAGCCCGCCGCCTCCAGCACGGCGAAGGCGGTCGGCCCCTGCAAGGCGAGACCGGCGAGCGTTTCGCTGTCGTCGCGCACCTCGGCATCGAAGCCCCATGCGGCCTCGATCAGCCAGGTCAGCATCGGCTCCTGGCAGCACAGCCGCCAGTCCTGCGCGCCCAGCCGGAACAGCGTGCCGTCGTCGATCACCATGCCCTCCTCGTCGCACCACACCGCATAGCCGACCCGGCCGGGGCGGATGCGGGTGACATCGCGTGTGACGAGGCGGTTGAGCACCGCGGTCGCGTCCGGCCCGGTCAGCCGGTACTTGTGCATCGGCGAGATGTCGAACAGCGCGCACTGGTTGCGCAGGGCGAAATACTCGAACTCCACGGTGTCGAGCACCGAGGGCGCGGCATGGCCGGCCCAGCCATACCAGCCGCGCGCGCGGCTGAGCGCGGCCAGCCGGTCATGCACCGGCCCGTCGATCAGGCCGGTCTTCGGATCGGTCACCACGCTCATGGCCCGTCCTCCAGCGCCGCAAGGGCCGCGTTGCGGCCCGCAAGCCCCATCACGTCGCCGCCCGGATGGGTGGAGGCGCCGCAGAGGTAAAGCCCCTTGAGGCCCATCGCGTAATGGCCCAGCCCGTTCGCGGGCCGGACGGACAGCAGCTGGTCGAGGCTCAGGTCCGCATGGTGCCAATGGCCGCCGGGCGCGCCGGTTTCCGCCTCGATCCGGCCGGGGCACAGAACCTCTGACCGGGCGACGAGGCCGGGCAGGTCGGGCGCGACGGTGGCGAGCCGCGCGAGCACCGCCCGGAGCAGCCGGTCGCGCGCCGCGTCGGTCCAGCCGCCGGCGAGGTCGGAGGGCGCGTAGTGCGCGATGATCGACAGCGCGGGGCCGCCATCGCCCGTCTGCGCGGGATCGGTGACGCCGGGCAACAGCGCCTCGAGGATCGGGTCGTCCGACATCCGGCCGTATTTCGCCGGATTGAACGCCGTTTCCACCGCCTCGGCCGAGGGGGCAAGCAGCAGACGCGCGCCCAGCAGATCGTCGGGCAGCCCGTCGATCCGGGGCAGGGCGGAGAGGTGCAGGTTGATCTTCGCCACGGTGCCGCGGGCGCGCACCAGCCGCATCCGCCGCGTCGCCTCGATATCGAACCGGTCGAGCCCGGCCATCCGCGCGGCGGCGAGCGGGGAGGTGCTGGACAGGACGCGCCGGGCCATCACCACCTCGCCCGTGTCGGTCTCGACCCCGATCGCGCGGTCGCCCTCGCACAGAAGCCGGGCGGCCGCGGTGCCGGTGCGGATCGTGACGGCGGCCGCCTCGGCCGCGCCGGCCAGCGCGGCGATGACGGCGGCCATGCCGCCCACCGGCAGGCTGACCGTGCCGCCGTGGCCGTGGCGATAGATCAGGCTGAACACCGTGCCGGGCGAGCGCGGCCCCAGCGCCAGCCCGCGCACCGCGTCGGCGGCCAGCGCCCCGGCGAGCGGGCCGTCGGGCATTTCGTCGAGAATGAGGTCGTGGGCGTTCGACAGCAGGACCTTGAGGAAGGTCCGCATCTCGGCCCTGCCCATCTGCCGCAGCGCGCGGCCGAAGCCGCCCAGCCGCAGCACCTGCTTCAACGCCGCCGGATCGGCCCAGGCGGCCTCGCCGCCCGGTGGCGGCGCCTCGGCCAGCCGGCGCAAGAGCGCGCCGTAGTCCCTCAGCCGGGTGACGAGCGCGCGATAGGCCTCGGCATCGGGATGCGGGCGGCCGTCGGCGAACCGCGCCTCGGCGCCGTCGATGCGGACATGTCCGCCGCCGGGGGCCAGCGCCACGGTCGGCAGCGCGACGGTGCGGAACGGCCAGTCGCCGGGGCCAAGGCCGATGTCCCTGCGCACCAGTGGCCCGAGATTGTGAAGCAGATGCGCCATGCGCGGATACGCGCCCTCGGCGCCGGCCATGCCGCCCAGCCGGCCCGACCGTTCGATCAGGCAGACGGACTTGCCGCGCCGGCCCAGCACCGCCGCGGCGACGAGCCCGTTGACCCCGCCGCCGATCACGATGGCGTCGAACCGGCTCATGCCGCGTAGCCTTTCATCGGCCCGCCCTTGCCCGCGCGCCGCAGGATCGCGCGGGCCGCGTTCGCACCCGGCGCGCCCATCACCCCGCCGCCGGGATGGGCGGAAGAGCCGCAAAGATACAGCCCCTTCACCGGGCTTTGATATTGCGAGAACCCGGGCAGCGGGCGGTTGAAGAACAGCTGGTCGAAGGTCAGTTCGCCCTGGAAGATGTTGCCCTCGGTCAGCCCGACCTCGCGTTCCAGCTCCAGCGGCGAGCGAACCTCCATGTGCAGGATGCGGTCGCGGATGTCGGGGCAGGCGATCGACATCTGGTTCAGCACGGTCTCGGCCAGCGCGGTGCGCTGCGCATCGTCCCAGTTCTCGCCGCTGCGGGTGCCGTTCACGGCGAGGTCGTAGGGTGCGTATTGCACGAAGACCGTCATCATGTGGCTGCCCGGCGGCGCCATCGTCGGGTCGATCTGGCTGGGGATCAGCATGTCGACATAGGGTTCGGCCGACCAGCGGCCCGATTTCCAGTCGTCATAGGCGCGTTCCAGCGCCCACAGGCTTTCGGAGCAATGCAGGTCGCCGCGCAGGAAGCTGGCATGCGGCGGCGCGGCGGGGAAGGCCGGCATCGCGTCGAGCGCGATGTTGAGCTTGGCCGAGGAGCCGCGGATCTTGAACCGTTCCACCTGGCGCAGGAAATCCGGCGGCAGCGCCGCCCGGTCGACATGGCGCAGGAAGGTGCGTTTCACATCCATGTTCGAGGCGACGACGGGCGCGCTGAATTCCTTGCCGTCCTCCAGCGCCACGCCCGTCACCCGGCCGTCGCGGACAAGGATTTCGGCCACCCCCGCGCCACGGTGGATCGTGCCGCCATGATCCTCCAGCGCGGCGCCCAGCGCGTTCGAGATCGCGCCCATCCCGCCGCGCGCGAAGCCCCAGGCGCCGATGCCGCCGTCGATATCGCCCATGTAGTGATGCAGCAGCACGTAGGCGGTGCCGGGCGAATAGACGCCAAGCCCGGTGCCGATGATCCCCGATCCCGCCAGGTGCGCCTTGATCAGGTCGTTCTCGAAATGCTCGTCGAGAAAGTCGCCGATCGACATCGTCCAGAAGCGCAGCGTCTCGCCCAGTTCGCGCTTGCCCAGCCCCCAGGCCTTCCTGACCAGATATCCCAACTCGCCGAGGTCGCGCGGGGCGAGCGAGGCCGGATCGGGCGCATCGCGCAGCAGGAACGGCCGGATGAACCGGCATTGCCGCATGATCGCCTGCGCGTAGCGCGGATAGGCATCGGCGTCGCGCGGCGAATGCCGCGCCATCTCGCGCCTCAGCGCGTCGTGATCGGAGTAATAGGCGAAGTAGTCGCCGGTGCGGGTGAAGCTTCCGCCGCCCTCGTAGGGGATCACCTGAAGCCCGTATTTCGGCAGGTCGAGGTCGCGCGCGATCTCGCGCCGCAGCAGCGAGCAGACGTAGGAGCAGTTCGAATAGGTCCAGCCCTCGTGCAGCGACCGGCTGACCGCCGCGCCGCCGATCCAGTCGTTCTTTTCCACGACAAGCACCGACAGCCCGGCGCGGGCGAGATAGGCCGCGGCGGTCAGGCCGTTGTGGCCGGCGCCGGCGACGATCACGTCATAGGTGGATTTGAGGGCCAAGACCGCGACTCCTTGCGGCAGAGGTTACCGCGGGCCGGTCGGTCCGTAAAGTTTATTTGAGCGCTCAATCAAAAAATTCCTGTGACGCCGGGCGCGCGGTGTGGCATTCATCGCGCGACGGGCCAGCGGAGGGGGCGGTGTCTGAGGCCGAGGAAAGACGACCGCGCAAGGAGCGCAAGGAAAACGCCGACCGGCGCCGCCGGCAGCTTCTGGATGCCGCGCGCCGGTCGATCCTGAAGCACGGGCTGGCGAAGACGACGCTGGCGACGGTGGCCGAGGCGGCGGGGCTGTCGCAGGGGGTCGCGGTGTTCTACTTCCAGTCCAAGGGCGGGCTGCTGATCGAGACCCTGCGCGACCTCTACGCGGGCTACGAGGCGCATTGGCAGGCCGCGCTCAAGGCCGCGGGTCCGGACCCGGCCGCGCGGCTCGACGCGGTGATCGCCGCCGATTTCGACGAGGCCGCCTGCGGCCCCGCCGTTCTGCCGCTGTGGTTCGCGTTCTGGGGCGAATTGCACTTCCAGGCCCGCTACGACGAGGTGGCCGAGGATTTCGACGCCCGCCGCCGCGACGCGCTGTCGGCGATCTGCCGCGACCTGCTGCCCGGCGGCATGCCGGAGGAGGCCGAGCGGATCGCCGAGTGGATCGACACGCTGACCGATGGCTACTGGCAGCGGCTGCACCTGTCGCCGGGCAGTTTCGACCGCGCCGCCGGGCTGGCAGGGGCCCGCGCCTGCATCGCCCGCCTGGTTCCGGGCCAGTTCGGGCCGGGCGCGGCCTGACGGCGCCGACGCGGGCCGCGGCCCCGGCGCCCGTCAGGGCCGGGACAACTGCCCGGCGATCGCCTGCGCCGTGGCGCGGCCGCTGACATAGGCGCCGTTGACGAGGGCGGAGATTTCGCCCGCCACCGCCTCGCCGGCAAAGAACACCCGTTCGCCCACCGGCTGCGCGAGGATGTCGCGCGCGCCGTAGGCGCCGGGCCGGACCGCGCCGTAGGCGCCCAGCGTCAGCGGGTTTTCCGCCCAGTCGGTGGCGAGGCCCCTGACGAAATGCCGCCGAGCGTCGCTGCCCACCAGCCGCACCAGTTCGCCCAGCGCATAGTCGATCACCGCCTCCGGCCCCTGCGCCGAAAGCTCCCAGGCGAAGCGGCCGCCGATATTGCCGAACAGGTAATCGTGGCCCGTGGGCCAGGCGACGAAGAAACAGGCCTCGCCCGGCCGGTCCTCGGGCACCCGGTAGGTCACCCAGTTGTTCTCGCCCAGGTCCAGACGCGCGCCGTCGAACAGCAGCGGCACCTTGAGCAGAAGCCCCATCGGGATGTTCGCCGCCGCCTCCTGCGTCGCGACCGGCAGGGCGGGGGTGAAGCGGATCGTGCCGGCGTTCAGCACCCCGGTGGAGACGGTAACGAGGCAGGCCTTCGCCCGGATCGTGCCGCGCGGTGTGTCCACCGCCACGCCCGCGCCGGACCAGTCGATCGCGGTGACCGGGGTGGACAGCGCGATCGGCAGGCCCGCGGCCAGCGTCGCGACGACCGCACCGAGCCCCTCGCGCACGATGGCGCTGGGCTGGCTTTCGGCCGAGTTCCAGTAGCTCAGCGTGGAGATCCCGTCGAAATCCACGCCGTAATCCATCGCCCCCATCCAGGACTGCACGGTGGCGCCCCAGGCGATCTCGGGGATCACCTCGGCGGCCGGCACGTCCTGCCCGGCGCGCCCGGCGCGTTCCACGGCGCGGACCAGCGCGCCCCAGGCGCGCTCGTAGGCGGCCTCGTCGGCGGCGTCGGCACGCCGACCGTCGAGATCGAAGAGGTCGCTGCCGGCGCTGGTGTGATCGACCAGCGTGAAGCCCCCGGCCTTGCCGATCCGGGTGAACGGGTTGCGGCGGGAATTCGAGATCCACGAACAGCCATGATCGACCGGCTGGCCGAAACTGGCGCTTTCGGTATGGGCCCGGCCGCCGACGCGATCCGCGGCCTCGACGATCACGAAGGACAGGCCGGCGTCGCGCAACACCTGCCCGGCGGCCAGACCGGCGGCGCCGGCGCCGACGATCACCACGTCGGGATCGGCGGGCAGCGGCTGCGCCGCCAGCGGCGCGGCGCCGGCCAGCGTCAACCCGGCGAGAACGGTGCGGCGCGGGATCGGGGTTTTCATGGGCGTGTCTCCGGCGTCGCGGGGGGATGCAGCAGCGCGTAGTACTTGCGCAGATAGCGCGGCACGTCCCAGCTGCAGACCGTGCCGGCGGGCACGAAGAACACGTCGCCGGGGCCGAAGCGATGGGCGGTGCCGTCGGCCTCGGTGATCGTGACCTCGCCGTCGAGAATCTGGGCGAACTCGTGCCAGGGAAAGGGTTCCATGCCGGAGCGCATCGCCTGCGTGTCCCACAACCCGACCTCCATGTTGCCGGTGTCGTTGCGAAACAGCACCTCCTCGCGCTGCACCGGTCCGGTGCCCTCGATCCGGTGGGCATCGGTCAGCGCGCGGTCGGGATCGAGCGCGACGATCCCGCCCGCCGCGCTGTCGATCCGCGGCGTTTCGGCCCGCGGGTCGAGATAGGTGATGTAGAATTTCCTGAGGTAGCCCTTCTGCTTCCAGCTCACGGGCACGCCGTTTCGGAAGATCACGCTCTGGCCCGCCGTGGCCGGGACGCCGCCGCCCGCGCCGTCGAGCATCGTGAAGCCGCCGTCGAGCACCACGATGAACTCGTCGCCCGGATAGGGGCCGAAGGCTTCCTGCATCGTGGTCGTGTCCCACACGCCGACGCTGAGGCCGAGATCGTCGTCGGCATAGTAGACGTGGAGGTTCTGCGCCTCGGGCATCACCTGGAAGCCGGCCGGGTCCAGTGCCATCGGCGCAAGGCCCGACGGCCCGTCCGGTTCCAGCCGGTAGATGCGCTGTCGCGTCGTCATTCGCCCGATCCTCCCGGCTGCCCGCACGATACGCCCCTTGGCCCGGCAGATGCCCGTTCGATGGGCGGCTCCGGGCCCCGGGCGCGGCATGCTCGCAAATGGCTTGACTCGATTCGCCTCGGCTTTCAATGATTGAACGATCATTCAATGGCCCGGCTGCCGACAAGGACAGATAGTGCCCGTTCGAAGGGCAAAGCAGCGCGGCGGCAAGTGATCAGGGGATGGCCGGCGGGCTGGTCCGGCGGCACACACCAACAGGGAGACGGAAACCTCATGGATGTTCTCGACCAACTGGGCGCGGTGCGCGAAGGCAAGCTGAGCCGCCGCAGGTTCATCAAGGAACTCACCATCGCCGGCGTCGCGGTGACCATGGTGCCGGCCGGCGCGCGCCGGGCGATGGCCGCGCCGGAAGACCAGGCCACCTTCTTCACCTGGGGCGGCTACGACATTCCCGAACTGTTCCAGCCCTACGAGGCGAAGAACGGCGAGTTGCCGAACTTCTCGATCTTCGGCGGGTCGGAAGAGGCGCTGACGAAGATGCGCGGCGGCTTCGTCGTCGACGTGTCGCACCCCTGCAACCAGGCGCTGCCGCGCTGGGTGAGCACCGGGCTGTTTCAGCCGATCGAAACCGCGCGGCTGTCGAACTGGGCCGACATCATGCCCGAACTCGTCGCCCTGCCGGGCAACGATGCCGAGAACGGCAATGTCTGGATGGCGCCGTTCGACTGGGGCCAGACCTCCGTCACCTATCGCACCGACATGTTCGAGCTCGAGGGCGAGGAAAGCTGGGACATGCTGTGGGACCAGCGCTATGGCGGCCGGCTGGGCTCGCTCGCCGCCGGCGGCGACGCCTGGTGGTGCGGCGCGATCAAGGCCGGTGTCGATTTCGCCGATATCGACAGCGAAGAGGCGTTCGAGAAGATCGCCGCCGTGATGCGCGAACAGCGCCCGCTGATCCGCGTCTATACCGACGACACCACCACGCTGGAACAGGCGCTGGCCTCGGGCGAACTCGTCGCGGCGATGACCTGGAACTCTTCGGCGACGCTGTTGCAGGCCGAGGGCGTGCCGGTGAAATTCGCCAAGCCCAAGGAAGGCGCGCTGACCTGGGTCTGCGGCGCGGTCATCCACAAGGACGCGCCGAACCTCGACCGTGCCTATGACGTGATCGATTCCCTGCTCAGCGTCGAATCCGGCAAGTTCATGATCAACGACTACGGCTACGGCCATTCCAACGCGAAGTCGTTCGAGGCCTTCGACGAGGCGACGCTGCAAGGCCTCGGCCTGTCCAAGAACCCGCTGGACATCCTGCAGGCGGGGCATTTCCAGGTGCCGCAGACCCAGGAATGGGAAACCCGGATGAACGAGACCTTCGAACAGATCAAGGCCGGCTTCTAGGCCGCGCCGGCACCGCCCGCCGCCCGGCCGGGCGGCGGGACCGCCGCAGGGCAGGGAGACGACCCGGCAGATGGTCGACACACCGCATCCGAACCGCCAGGCCGAGGCCGGGGCGCCGCCGGGCCGGCCCTCGCGGCTGACCGCGATCCTGCATCGCAGCGAGGCGCTGCGTGGCTACCTGCTGATGTCGCCGACGCTGCTGATCATGACGCTGGGCATCGTCATCCCGTTCCTGATCCTGCTGGTGATGAGCAGCTGGAGCCGCGACGGCTTCGGCTTCGACACGACGCCGACGATCAACAACTACCTGCGCGCCTGGTCGGAGCCGGTGTTCGGCGCGCTGCTGACACGGTCGTTCTGGATTTCCGGCGTGGCCACGGTGGCGACCGTGGTTTTGTGTTATCCCATGGCCTATTACGTGGCGTTCCACGTGCATCGCCGCAAGATGCTTTGGATCATCCTGATGACCCTGCCGTTCTGGACGAGCTACCTTCTGCGGGTCTTCGCCTGGAAGGTGATCCTGGGCTACGAGGGGGTGATCAACTCCGGGCTGATGTCGCTGGGGTTCATCGAGGCGCCGCTGGAATTCCTGCTCTACAGCAAGGAGGCGGTGATCATCACGCTCGCCCATGCCTGGGCGGCCTTCGCGATCCTGCCGATCTACGTGTCGCTGGAAAAGATCGACCGATCGCTGCTGGAGGCGGCGACAGACCTGGGCGACGGGCCGGTGCGGCGGTTCCTGCGGGTGACGCTGCCCCTGTCGATGCCCGGTGTGATCGCGGCCTCGTTCCTGATCTTCATCCCGACCACCGGTGACTACATCACCCCCGCGCTGCTCGGCGGGCCGGACGGGGCGATGATCGGCAATTTCATCCAGTTGCAGTTCGGCCCGGTGAACAACTGGCCGATGGGCGCGACGCTGGCGATCGTGCTGATGTTCTGGATCGCGGCGGTCGCGCTGGCCTTCCTGTTGCTGACCCGCAAGCTGCAGGAGCGGCTGACATGAGCCAGGGCACCTATATCAAGCGTCACAACCGCGCCCTTCAGGTCTACGCGGTGGCGTTCCTGATCGTGCTTTACGTGCCGGTGCTGTTCATCCCGCTGTTCAGCTTCAACGATTCGGTCTACGTGCGGTTCCCGCTCGAGGGCTTCACGCTGCAATGGTACGTGGAACTGTGGTCGCGCGAACCGGTGTGGAACGCGCTGTGGAACAGCGTCCGGGTCGGCGCGGTGGTTTCGGTCATCGCCACGATTCTCGGCGTCGTCGCGGCCCGCGCGATCACCCGCTACCGGATGCCGGGCAAGACCGCGCTGGTGACCTTCATCATGATGCCGCTGGTGATCCCCGGCATCATCTTCGGCGTCGCGCTGCTGGTGCTGCTGAGCCGGATGGGCGTGCCGCTGTCGCTTTACACCGTCGGGCTGGGGCACCTGATCTTCTGCCTGCCCTTCGCGGTGGCGACGCTGCTGCCGCGGTTCGAGGGGTTCGACCCGTCGATGGAAGAGGCCTCGATGGACCTGGGCGAAAACGGCTGGTGGACGTTCTGGCGGGTGACCTTCCCGATGGTTTTCCCCGGCGTGGTGGCCAGCCTGCTTCTGACCTTCACGATCTCGTTCGACGAGTTCATCATGGCCTTCTTCCTCACCGGGACCGACCCGACGCTGCCGATGTACATCTGGGGCCAGCTGCGGTTCCCGCAGCAATTCCCCTCGGTTCTGGCGCTGTCGGCGCTGATCCTGATCGCCTCCTTCGTCCTCGTCTTCGTGGCCCAGTGGATCGGCCGCGTCGGGCTGGACCAGAACAGGGAAACGCCGTGAGCATGACGCCGCCGAACGCCTTCATCTCGATCAGGAACGTCAGCAAGTTCTTCGGAACCTTCCAGGCGATCGACGACGTGTCGATGGAGATCGGCCGGGGCGAGTTCTTCTCGCTCCTGGGGGCCTCGGGCTGCGGCAAGACCACGCTTCTGCGGATGCTCGCCGGGTTCGAAAGCACCTCGCAGGGCGAGATCTACATCGATGGCCAGCCGATGTCCGACGTGCCGCCGCATCACCGGCCGGTCAACATGGTGTTCCAGAACTACGCGATCTTTCCGCATCTCAACGTGCGCGACAACATCGCCTACGGGCTGCGCAAGCAAAAGCTGCCGAAGCCGAAGCGCGACGCGATGGTCGACGAGATGCTCGACCTGATCAAGTTGCCCGGCTACGGCGGGCGCAAGGCCAACGAACTGTCGGGCGGCCAGCGCCAGCGCATCGCGCTGGCCCGCGCGCTGATCCTGCGGCCCAAGGTGCTGTTGCTGGACGAGCCGCTGGGCGCGCTCGACAAGCAGTTGCGCGAGCAGATGCAGCTGGAACTGCGGGCGCTGCAACGGCAGGTCGGCATCACCTTCGTCTTCGTCACCCATGACCAGGAAGAGGCGCTGACGCTGTCGGACCGGATCGCGGTGATGTCCGGCGGCCGGGTGCTGCAGCTCGATACGCCCACCGGGCTTTACGAGACGCCGAAAAGCCGCGCGGTGGCCAGTTTCATCGGCAGTATCAACTTCTTCCGGGGCACCGTGCGGCGCAACGGCGGCACGGCCGGCGCGGTGGAGGCCGAGGGGCTGGGCACCGTTCCGGTCGCGGCGGAGCACCTCGGCCGGCCCGATGGCACGCCGGTGCTGGTGGCGCTCAGGCCCGAGAAGTTCGTCCTGTCGGCCAGCCGGCCGGCGGATGCGGCGCATGCGGTGGCCGGGAGGCTGAAGACCGCAGCCTACCTTGGCGAGCGCAGCCATTACTACCTTGAGATCGAGGGCCGGGACGAGCCGGTGGCGGTCTCCAGCCAGAACCTCGGACGCATCGCCGCCGCCGCCGAGGGTGGCGATACGACCCTGTGGCTGTCGTGGTCGCCCGAGTCGATGGTGATCCTGGAGGCGGAATGAGCGGCCGGAGCCGGGCTGGCCGGCCCGTCGCGGGGAGGGCAGGATGAACCAGCCGATCGGCAGGCCGAAGGCCGAGGCCAAGACCCGGCGGCGCACCGAATCGAAGGAGGTGCGGCGTACGCAGCTGATCGACGCCACGATCAACTCGATCGCGAAACACGGCATCGCCGGCACCACGCTGTCCACCGTGACGGAGGATGCCGGCCTGTCGCTGGGCATCGTCAACTTCCATTTCGCCAGCAAGCAAAGGCTGCTGGAGGAAACCCTCGTCCATCTCGCGCGCGAACATCACGAGCACTGGAAAAAGGCCCATGACGACGCCGGCCTCAGCGCCGCCGAGAAGCTGCTGGCGATCGTGGACGCGCATTTCCATCCCCGGATCTGCACCCGCAAGAAGCTCGCCGTCTGGTTCGCCTTCTATGGCGAGGCCGG
>CAYUXM010000046.1:0-15626 GCA_964448765.1 uncultured Rhodobacterales bacterium | reverse complement strand
CGGGCGCTTCACGCCCACCCTCGGGCCGGGCGCTGCCCTTCCATCTTTGCTCAAGCGCCGAACCATCTGCGCCGGGGGCGCCTCTGCGGACCGGCCCGCGCGCGCCTACCGCCCGGCCTTCCAGGCGCAGCCCGCGCCGCCCGCGCCCTCCGCCGCCCGGCCGGGAATGTCGAAGCCCGGCGCGGCCAGTTCGAACCCCTCGAACCGGAAGCCGGGCGAGACGGTGCAACCGACAAGGCTCCAGGCCCCCGTCGTCGCCGCCGCCTGCCAGTGGCCGGCGGGCACGATCAGTTGCGGGCATTCCCCGGCGCCCAGGTCGGGGCCAAGGCAACGCGCGACGGCCGGGCCGGCCGAGGTTTCCGCCACCCGCAGCGTCAGCGGCGCGCCGGCGTAGAAATGCCAGATCTCGGCGGCATCGACCCGGTGCCAGTGGCTGCGCTCGCCGGCCTTGAGCAGGAAATAGATGCAGGTGCCGGCGGGCCGCGCGCCCGGCTCGGCCTCGGCCACCCAGGTCTGGCGATACCAGCCGCCTTCCGGATGCGGTTCGAGGCCGAGGCGGAAAATGATCTCGTCGGCGGTCATAACCTTTAGTATAGCGCGCCCGGCCCCGGCTTTCCACACCCCGGGGCCGGGGCCGGATCACTTCAGGATCGACCGGCCCGCGTAGTCCGCCGCCTCGCCCAGCATTTCCTCGATCCGGATCAGCTGGTTGTATTTCGCCAGCCGGTCGGAGCGCGACAGCGAGCCGGTCTTGATCTGGCCGCAGTTGGTGGCCACCGCCAGATCGGCGATGGTCGCGTCCTCGGTCTCGCCCGAGCGGTGCGACATCACCGAGGTATAGCGCGCCCGGTCGGCCATCCGCACGGCATCCAGCGTTTCGGTCAGCGTACCGATCTGGTTGACCTTCACGAGCAGCGAATTCGCGCAGCCCTTCGCGATCCCCTCGGCCAGCCGCGCCGGGTTGGTCACGAACAGGTCGTCGCCGACCAGCTGGCAGCGCCCGCCGATGGCCCGCGTCAGCGCGGCCCAGCCCTCCCAGTCGTCCTCGGAACAGCCGTCCTCGATCGAGACGATGGGATAGTCGGCCACCAGCTTTTCGAGGAAGGCCACGTTCTCGTCCGGCGTCAGGCTCAGCCCCTCGCCGGTCATCTCGTATTTCCCGCCCTTGAAATACTCGGTCGCCGCGCAGTCCAGTGCCAGCAGGATGTCCTCGCCCGGCGCGTAGCCGGCCTTGTCGATCGCGCCCATGATGAAATCGAGCGCCGCGCGCGCCGACGACAGGTTCGGGGCGAAACCGCCCTCGTCGCCCACCGCGGTCGCGTGGCCGGCCTTGTGCAGTTCGGCCTTCAGCGTGTGGAACACTTCCGATCCCATGCGGATCGCCTCGCGGATATCCGCGGCGGCCACCGGCATGATCATGAATTCCTGGATGTCGATCGGGTTGTCGGCATGTTCGCCGCCGTTGACGATGTTCATCATCGGCACCGGCAGGATCCGCGCCGAGGTGCCGCCCACGTAGCGAAACAGCGGCTGCATGGTGAAATCGGCCGCCGCCTTGGCCACGGCGAGCGACACGCCGAGAATCGCGTTCGCGCCCAGCCGCGCCTTGTTGGGGGTGCCGTCCAACTCGCACATCATCCGGTCGATGGCGACCTGTTCGGTCGCGTCCTCGCCGACGAGGTTTTCCGCGATCTCGCCGTTCACGGCGGCCACCGCCTCCAGCACGCCCTTGCCCTTGTAGCGGGCGGCGTCGCCGTCGCGCCGCTCGACCGCCTCGTGCGCGCCGGTGGAGGCGCCCGAGGGCACGGCGGCCCGGCCGGTGGTGCCGTCTTCCAGCGTGACGTCCACCTCGACGGTGGGATTGCCGCGGCTGTCGAGGATCTCGCGGGCATGGATGTCGACGATCGTGCTCATCTTGCTGCTTCCTTGCGAAAGGGGGGGCGACTTCGCCGCCCGTTTACCCGAGCCGGGCCGGGGAGGAAAGGCCGCGGGCCAGCCGCCGTTCGCGCAGGATCGTGTAGATCCCCGACCCGACGATCAGCGCCGCGCCGGCCAGAGTCGCCGCGTCGGGCCGTTCGCCGAAGACCAGCGCGCCCAGCGCCAGCGCGAAGACCAGCCGGGTGTAGCGAAACGGCGCCACCACGGCGATGTCGCCGGTCCGCAGCGCCGCGGTGATCGCGGCATAGGCCAGCGTGCCGACGCCGAGCGCGAGGCCGAGGTCGCGCCAGTTTTCGCCCGAGGGGCTTTGCATCGGCCCGCCGAGGGCCAGCAGCACGAGGCCGGCCACGACCACCGTGGCGAAGGCATAGGCCGACAGGTGCAGGGTCGATACCCGCGCGGGCACCCGCCGCGTGGCCAGGTCGCGCAGCGCCAGCCCCGCCACCCCGAGCACCGCGAAGAGCGAGGCGGGCTGAAACCCGGCAAGACCGGGCCGGATGATCAGCAACACGCCGGCGAAGCCCACCAGGATCGCGCTCCAGCGCCGCCAGCCGACCTCGGCGCCCAGGAACACCGCCGCGCCGAAGGTCACGGCCAGCGGCATCGCCTGCAGGATCGCCGAGGCGGTGGACAACGGCACCAGCGCCAGCGCGGTGACGAAACCCACGGTGCCGACCAGTTCGCCGAGATTACGCAGCACGACCGGCGGCAGCAGCATGTCGCGCGAGACCAGCGGCGCGCGCTGCCGGAGCGTGGCGGCGGCAAAGGCCAGCGTTCCGCCGGCGCCGATCAGGATCAGGATCTGCCCGGTCGGCAGATCGGCCGACAGCCGCTTGATGAACATGTCCTCGACCGCGAAGGCGGCCATCGCCAGCACCATCAGCACGATGCCGCGCATGTTGTCCATCCTGCCGACCCCGCCCGCATCCATCCCGGCCCCGGCGATAGCCCGGGCGGGCGGCGCGCGAAAGGGGCTATCGCCCCTTACGGCCCTTCAGCGGCACGCCGTACAGTTCCAGCCGGTGGCCCTTCAGCCGGTAGCCCAGCTTTTCCGCGATCCGTTCCTGCAGGGCCTCGATCTCGGGATCGCAGAACTCGATCACGTCGCCGGTGGTCAGGTCGATCAGGTGGTCGTGATGGTCGCGCTCGGCATCCTCGTAGCGGGCGCGGCCGTCGCCGAATTCGAGCTTGTCGAGGATCCCCGATTCCTCGAACAGCTTCACGGTGCGGTAGACCGTGGCCAGCGAGATCCGCGCGTCGCGGGCGGCGGCACGGCGGTGCAGTTCCTCCACGTCGGGATGATCCTCGGCCTCTTCGAGCACCTCGGCGATGGTGCGGCGCTGGTCGGTCAGCCGCAGGCCCTGCGCTTCGCAGCGTTCGATGATCGTCGGCGTCATCGGCGCCCCCGTGCTCCTCGTCCCGTCGCGCCCGGATGTAAGCGATCGGGCGGCGCGGGGAAAGCCTTTCCGCCCGGCACCGGCGGCGGCCGGCGTTGACACCGGCGCGGGGCCGGGATTGTGTGGCGCGACGGTGGGGAGGCGGGCATGCAGCGCAAGCAGGCGATCGACGCCTTCGGGGCATCCTCTCTGGTGCTGTTCTCGCTGGTCCTCGCGGTCAACCAGGTCGCGATCAAGCTGTCGAACGACGGCTTCCAGCCGGTGTTCTCGGCCGGGCTGCGCTCGCTTCTGGCGATCGGCTTCGTCTGGGCCTGGGCGCGGCTGAGGGGCCGGCGCGCGGGGCTGGACCCGGCCTATCTCGGCCCCGGCCTGCTGGTCGGCGCGGTGTTCTCGGTCGAGTTCGTGTTCCTGTTCATCGCGCTCGATCTCACCACGGTGACGCGGGCGGCGATCATCTTCTACTCGATGCCGCTATGGCTGGCGCTGGCCGCGCATCTGTTCATCCCGGGCGAGCGGATCGGGCGGGCGAAGGCGGCGGGGCTGGCGCTGGCCTTCGCGGGGGTGATCTGGGTGCTGGCCGACCGCGACGCGGGCGGGCGGGCCAGCCTTGCCGGCGATCTCTGCGCGCTGGGCGCGGCGGTCAGCTGGGCGGGAATCGCGCTCTGCGCCCGGCTGACCCGGCTGAGCGAGCTGAAGCCCGAGGCGCAGCTGTTCTGGCAGGTCTGCGTCTCGGCCGTCGTGCTGCTGGCGCTGGCGCCGGCCTTCGGGCCGCTGTTGCGCGAGATCGCGCCGCTGCCGGTGGCGAGCCTGGTGTTCCAGGCCGCCGTCACGGTCTCGGGCGCCTTCCTGTTCTGGTTCTGGATCCTGACGATCTATCCGGCGGCGGCGGTGGCGAGCTTTTCCTTCCTGACCCCGGTGTTTTCCGTGGCGCTGGGCGCGCTGGTTCTGGGCGAGCCGATCGGCGCTTCGGTGGCCGGCGCGCTGGCGCTGGTGGCGGCGGGGCTGTGGCTGATCAACCGGCCGGCGCGCGGCTGAGGCGGGCGCGGGGGCTTCGCGCCCCCGGGCCGGGCTGCGCCCGGCCTCCCCCGCGGGATATTTGAAGACCAAAATCCCTCAGGTGCCGCAGAAGGTGCGGCGCACTTCCTCGCCGGGCCGCGGCGCGGCGCGGTAGGGATCGTTTTCCGGCCGGTCGAAGGGGCTGGCCAGCGCGGCATGCAGCGCGTGGAACGGCGCGAAATCGCCCGCCACGGCGGCGGCGATCGCCGCTTCGACGCGGTGGTTGCGGGGGATGATCGCGGGATTGGCGGCGCGCATCCCGGCGACCGGGTCGGGCTCGCGCGCGATCCGGGCCCGCCAGTCGGCGGCCCAGCCGTGATAGGCCTCGGGTTCGGCGAATTCGGCCGCCGCGCCGCCCTCGGCGAGGCCGCGGAACACGCGGGTGAAATCGGCCCGCTGCCCGGCCATCCGGGTCAGCAGCGTCTCGATCAGCGCGCGGTCCTCGGGTTCGGGGGCGGCGATGCCGATCTTGCCGGCCATCCGGGCGAGCCATTCGCCCTCGTAGATCTCGCGGAACCGGTTCAGATGCTCCGTCGCGATCTCGATCACCGCCTCGGTCGGCTGGCCCAGCTCCGCCTCGATCATCGGCACCAGGCAGGAGGCCAGCTGCGCGAGGTTCCAGATCGCCACCTGCGGCTGGTTCGAATAGGCGTAGCGGCCGTGGCTGTCGATCGAGGAGAACACCGTGTCGGGATGGTAGCCGTCGATGAAGGCGCAGGGGCCGTAGTCGATCGTCTCGCCCGAGATCGCCATGTTGTCGGTGTTCATCACGCCGTGGATGAAGCCCAGCGCCATCCATTGCGCCACCAGCCGCGCCTGTGCCGTCACCACGGCGTCGAAGAGATCGAGCGCGCCGCCGGCCCCGGGGTAGTGGCGGGCGATGACGTGGCGGGCGAGGGTTTCGATCGCCTCGGTATCGCCGCGCACCGCGAAGAACTGGAAGGTGCCGACGCGGATGTGGCTGGCGGCGACGCGGGCCAGCACCGCGCCGGGCATCGGGCCCTCGCGCCAGACCGTCTCGCCCGTCGTCACCGCGGCCAGCGCGCGGGTGGTGGGCACGCCGAGCGCGGCCATCGCTTCGGAGACGAGGTATTCGCGGATCACCGGGCCGATCCAGGCCCGGCCGTCGCCGCGGCGCGAGAACGGCGTCTGGCCCGCGCCCTTCAGTTGCAGGTCCAGCCGCGCGCCGCCGGGCGCCACGATCTCGCCCAGCAGTACCGCGCGGCCATCGCCCAGCTGCGGCACGAAGCCGCCGAACTGGTGGCCGGCATAGGCCTGGGCGATCGGATCGGCGCCCTCGGGCAGCCGGTTGCCGGCGAGCATCGCCACGCCCTCGGGCGCGGCCAGCGCCTGCGGATCGAGCCCCAGCGCCTGCGCCAGCGCGGCATTCACCGCGATCAGGCCGGGCGCGGCCACGGGATCGGGCGGCTGGCGGGCGAAGAATCGCTCCGGCAGCCGGGCATAGGAATTGTCGAAGGCGAAGACCGGGCTCATGACCCGGAAGGTAGGCGGGCTGCGGGCGCGCGCAAGGTCACAGCCGGCCGATCCGCTCGGTCAGCAGCCGGAAGAAGCCCTCGGCATCGACATCGCCGAGGAACATCGCGTTCGCCGCGCGGCCCGAGACCCGCCACCAGTCCGCCACCGTCATGCCGGTGGTAAACTCCCCCTGCGTCTCGATCATCACGTTGACATGCCGTCCGGTGAACAGGCCGGGATCGAGAAGGTAGGCGATCACGCAGGGATCGTGCAGCGGCGCGCCCTGGCTGCCGTATTTCGCCATGTCGAAGCGTTCGAAGAAATCCGTCCAGCCGGCGACGGCATGGCCCACCGGGGTGCCGAGGCCGCGAAACGCCTCCACCCTCGGCCGCGTCGTCAGCGCCCTGTGGGTGACGTCGAGCGGCGCGACGACGAGGGTGATGCCGGAGCGGAAGACGATATCGGCGGCCTCGGGATCGACATAGATGTTGAATTCCGCCGCCGGGGTGATGTTGCCGACCTCGAAATAGGCGCCGCCCATCAGCACGATCTCGGCGATCTTCGGCGCGATGTCGGGGGCGCGGGCGAGCGCGGTGGCGATGTTGGTCAATGGCCCCAGCGGGCACAGCGTGACCGCGCCGGCGGGTTCGGCGCGCAGCGTCTCGACCAGGAATTCGACCGCGTGGATGTCTTGCAGCGGCATCCGTGGCGCGGGGAGGTCGACCCCGTCGAGCCCGGTCTTGCCATGCACGTGTTCGGCGGTGACGAGCTGGCGCCGCAGCGGCGCGTCGCAGCCGGCGAAGACCGGCACGTCGGGCCGGCCGGCCAGTTCGCAGACCACCCGCGCGTTCCGCGCCGTCAGCGGCAGCGGCACGTTGCCGGCGACCGCGGTGATCCCCAGCACGTCCAGTTCCGGGCTGGCCAGCGCGAGCAGAATCGCCACCGCGTCGTCCTGGCCCGGATCGGTGTCGATGATGATCTTGCGCGGATGCGGTGCCATGGCGCCCTCCTGTCCGGGCGCGAGACTGGCCCTTGCGGCAGGACTTGTCCAGCGCGCCGGGGCACCGGGCAGAAAAGTTGAGCAAACCAGTCAACAAAGCTTGAAATCCACCGCGGTTTTGGTAGTTGATCGAAATACTAGGATATGCGCAAAGGGAGTAGCCAATGACCTCGACCCTCAAGACATCGCTCGTCGCGCTGACCGCGGCCGCCGTGCTGGCGCCGGCGGCCCATGCCAATGGCGAGCTGAACCTCTACTCGTCGCGCCACTACGACACCGACGAGCGGCTCTACACCGATTTCGAAGAGGCCACCGGCATCACGATCAACCGGATCGAGGGCAATGCCGACGAACTGATCGCCCGGATGGAGGCCGAGGGCGCGAACTCGCCTGCCGACATCCTGCTGACCGTCGATACCTCGCGGCTGGAACGCGCCAAGGCGGCGGGCATCCTGCAGCCGGTCGACAGCGCGGTGCTGGAGACCCGGATCCCCGACTACCTGCAGGACGATGACAACCAGTGGTTCGGCTTCTCGCAGCGCGCGCGTATCGTCTTCTACGACAAGGCCGACGTGCCGAACCCGCCGCAAAGCTATGTCGATCTTGCCGATCCGGCCTACAAGGGCATGGTCTGTCACCGGTCCTCGACGAATGTCTATTCGCAGACGCTGCTGTCGGCGATCATCGAGAACCACGGCGAAGCGGCCGCGAAGGACTGGGCCGCGGGCGTGGTGGCGAATTTCGCGCGCGATCCGCAGGGCGGCGATACCGACCAGCTGCGCGGGCTCGTGTCCGGCGAATGCGACATCTCGATCTCCAACACCTATTACTTCGCCCGCGCGATCCGCACCGATGTCGACGGGCTGTCGAAGGAGGCGATGGCGGGGATCGGCTGGGTGTTCCCGGCGCAGAATGCCGAGGGCGCGCATATGAACCTGTCGGGCGGCGGCGTGGCGGCGCATGCGCCGAACCGCGACAACGCGGTGCTGTTCCTCGAATACCTCGCCTCCGACCAGGCGCAGGAATATTTCTCGGCCGGCAATGACGAGTATCCGGCGGTGCCGGGCGTGGCGCTGTCGCCCTCGGTCGCGGCGCTGGGCATCTTCCGGCCCGACGCGGTGGACCTGAGCGAGGTGGCCGGCAACGTGCCGGCGGCGCAGCGGATCTTCAACGAGGTCGGCTGGAAGTAACCGTCCTCCGGGGTCGGGACGCGGGGGCGCGGCCGGGCCGCGCCCCTTGCCATATCTGGGCAGGGCTGCGCCGCCGCCACGTGCCCGGCCACTTGAAGCCAACGCGTTCTCGAGGTTGTCCGCGTGAATGCCCTTGCGTGGCAGCCGCGAGGGCCAACCCGGCCTTCGACCCCGCAGTCATCCGGCCCTGCCGGGGTTTGCGCCGGGTCACTTGACCGCGCATCCTGTCGGTCGACATCTCCGTGGCGCAATGGAACTCCGACAAGGGCGCGCAGTTGGCCATCACATCGACACGCTCGGACATCGTCGTCGAGGAACGGCCCTGCGAGGCGACGCTGACGCTTGTCGCGCGCAATCCGTTGGTGTCGTGGATCGTGACGGTTGTCGGGGCATTTGCCTGCGTGTGGCCGGTCGTGATCCTGGCCTACGGTTTCCTCATGTCGAACTACGGAACCGTGCTGATCATGACCGTGCTGACGGCGACGATCGTGTGGCTGACGTGGCGCATCGGCTGGCGGCCAAGGCCCTTTGCGATGACGTTCTCGCGCGACTCTCTCCAGGTCGGCCGGCAGCGCTTTGCCTATTCGGACATCCGGTCCTTCGGCGTGAGCGGGTATGGAGGTGACGTTGTGGATCCCGTGTCGATCGGCGTGCCGCGAAACGTCACGATCGGGCCGCATGTCTACATCGAGACCGGCGGCCGGCACCTGCCGATCACCGTGGGTCTGAAAGCCGCGCAGGCGAAGGAAGCGTTGCGGGTGTTCGGCGAACTGTTTGCCAGGTACCGGTCGGCCTAGCCTGGGCGCGACGAACCGGCAACGCATCGGGCAAGGGGGTCGAGTCGTGCGCGGCGGTCAGCCGTCGCGCCGGCCCAGCGTGCGCATCAGCAGGATCACCGGCAACAGGCCCACGGCGACGATCACCAGGCTGGGCACCGCCGCGCCGTCCAGCCGTTCGTCCGAGGCCAGCCGATGCGCCTGCACCGCCAGCGTGTCGAAGTTGAACGGCCGCATGATCAGCGTCGCGGGCAGTTCCTTCATCACGTCGACGAAGACGATCAGCGCCGCGGTCATCAGGCTGGGGCGCAGAAGCGGCAGGTGGACGCGCCGCACCATCCCCAGCGTGCCCTGGCCCAGCACCCGCGCGGCCGAATCGACATTCGGGCTGACCGCGGCGATGCCGCCCTCGTAGGCGCCGATCGCCGCGGCGAGGAAGCGCACCATGTAGGCCCCGACCAGTAGCCAGATCGAGCCGGTGACCAGAAGCCCGGTGCCGAAACCGAAGGTGTCACGCATCAGCGCGTCGAGCGCGTTGTCGAAGGCCGCGAAGGGCACCATCAGCCCCACCGCGATCACCCCGCCGGGCACCGCGTAGCCCAGCCGCGCGGTGTAAAGCGCCGCGGCGCTGGCCCGGCCCGGCCGGGCGCGGTGGATCGTGCCCAGCATCAGCGCGGCGGCCACCGTGACCAGCGCGGCGATCGTCGCCAGCGTCAGCGAGTTGGCGATGAAGCCGCGGTAGCGGCGGCCGAACAGGTCCTGGCCCGACTCGAGCCCCATCGCCAGAAGCGCGACGGCCGGGATCACCGCGCCCAGCAGAACCGGCAGCGCGCAGACCAGCAGCGCGGCCCAGCGCGCCCAGCCGGCCAGCGGCAGCGGCGGCATCGGTTCGACCCGCCGGCCGGAATGATAGACCGCCCGGCCGCGATTGGCGCGTTCCAGCGCCGCCAGCAGCAGCGCGAAGGCCAGAAGCCCCAGCGCCAGCTGCGCGGCCGCGCCGCGGTCGGCCATCGAGAACCAGCTCGTGTAGATGCCGGTGGCGAAGGTCTGCACCCCGAAGAAGGCCACCGTGCCGTAATCCGCGATCGTCTCCATCGTCGCCAGCAGAACGCCCGCCGCGATCGCCGGGCGCGCCATCGGCAGCGCGGCGCGCCAGAACGCGCCGGGCGCCGAACAGCCCAGCGCCCGGGCGGCGAAGAAGGTCGTCGCGCTCTGGCTTTGGAAGGCGGCGCGGGCCAGCAGGTAGACATAGGGGTAAAGCACCAGCGTCAGCATCGCCGCCGCGCCGCCCAGCGAGCGGATCTCGGGAAACCAGTAGTCGCGCGGGCCCCAGCCCATGACCGCGCGCAGCGTCGTCTGCACGATGCCGGGATGATCCAGCAGATGGGTATAGGCATAGGCCATCACGTAGGCCGGGAAGGCCAGCGGCAGGACCAGCAGGATCTCCAGCAGCCGGCGGCCGGGGAACTGCGTCATCACCACCAGCCAGGCGGTGGCGGTGCCGATCGCGAAGGTGCCCGCCGCGACGATCACGACCAGAAGCGCGGTGGCGCTCATGTAGCGCAGCAGCACCGTGTCCCATAGATGCGCCAGCGTGTCGGATTGCGCCAGCCCGGCGGCCAGCGCCACGGCGGCGATCGGCAACAGGCAAAACAGCGCGATGGCCCCGGCAAGGCCCAGCAGCAGGCGTTCGCCGGCCGACATCCGCAGCCGCGGGCGCGGTGCGATCTGTTCCGGCCCGGCCGTCGTCAGGCCGGGGCCGATGCTGTCGGACATGGCCGGTGATCCCCGTTCGCGTGACCCGGACGCAAGTTAGCGCATGCGCGCGGCGCGGTCCATCAGCGCGCCGCTTTCTCGGCGGCCTTGGCGGCGTTCCACAGCGCGTCCATCTCGGCCAGGTCGCTGTCGTCGGGGCGTTTGCCCCGCTTCGCAAGTTCGGCCTCGATCGCCTTGAACCGGCGGGTGAATTTGGCGTTGGTGCCGCGCAGCGCGGTCTCCGGGTCGATCTGCAGGTGGCGCGCGAGGTTGGCCATCACGAACAGCAGGTCGCCGAATTCCTCCTCGATCTCGGCCTGCGTCAGCCGGTCGCGCGCCTCGACCAGTTCGCGCGCCTCCTCGACGATCTTGTCGACCACCTCGTCGGTCGAGGGCCAATCGAATCCGACCCTTGCGGCGCGTTTTTGCAGCTTCACCGCGCGCAGGAGCGCCGGCAGCCCGGCCGCGACGCCGTCGAGCGTGCCGCCCTGCGCCTTGCCGGCCCGCTCGGCGGCCTTGATCGCCTCCCAGTCGGCGGTCTGCTGCTCGGCCGTCTTGTCGCGGGAGGCGTCGCCGAAGACATGCGGATGCCGCGCCACCATCTTGTCCGAGATCGCGCGCACCACGTCGGGCAGGGCGAAATGGCCCGCCTCCTCGGCCATCCGCGCGTGGTAGACGACCTGCAACAGCAGGTCGCCCAGCTCGCCCGCCAGCTCGTCCCAGGCCTGTCGCTCGATCGCGTCGGCGACCTCGTAGGCCTCCTCGATCGTGTAGGGCGCGATGGAGCGGAAATCCTGCGCGATGTCCCAGGGGCAGCCGGTGTCGGGGTCGCGCAGCCGCGCCATGATCAGCGCCAGCCTGTCGAGCCCGCCCGCGGGGTCGTGGATCGCGTCGTCCTTGGTCATTGCGCAGCCCCCGGTTTTGGCGTTCTGTGCCCCGATAGTGCGAAACAGCCCCGAGAGTCCACGATGCCCGTCCTGAACAGGATCGCCGATTTCGCCCCGGAGATGACCGCGTGGCGGCGGCATCTGCACCGGCACCCGGAGCTGGAGTTCGCCTGCGCGCAAACCGCGGCCTTCATCGCCGCGCGGCTGCGGGCTTTCGGGGTGGACGAGATCCACGAGGGCATCGCCGAGACCGGCATCGTCGCGGTGATCGAAGGCCGCGCGCCGGGCCGGACCATCGGGCTGAGGGCCGACATGGACGCGCTGCCGCTGGACGAGGCGACGGGGGCGGACTGGGCCTCGACCGTGCCGGGAAAGATGCATGCCTGCGGCCATGACGGCCATGTCGCGATGCTTCTGGGCGCGGCGAAATACCTTGCCGAGACGCGCAGTTTCGCGGGCCGCGTCGCGCTGATCTTCCAGCCCGCCGAAGAGGATGGCGCGGGCGGCGAACGGATGGTGGCCGAGGGCGTGATGGACCGGTTCGACATCGCCGAGGTCTATGGCATCCACAACGTGCCGAACCTGCCGCTGGGCCATTTCCACACCAATCCCGGCCCGCTGATGGCCGCCGTCGATACCGCGACCGTGCGGCTGACCGGGCACGGCGGCCACGGCGCCACCCCGCACGAGACCGTCGATCCGATCGTCGCGCTGGTGGGCATCGCGCAGGCCCTGCAGACGATCGCGGCGCGCAATGTCCGCGCGCTCGACCAGTTCGTGCTGTCGGTCACGCAGGTGCATTCCGGCACCGCCTCGAACATCGTGCCGGAACACGCCTTCCTGACCGCCACGATCCGCAGCTTCACCCCCGAGGTGCGCGACCTCGCCGAACGGCGGTTTCGCGAGATCGTCGCGGGCCATGCCGCGGCCTATGGCGTCAGGGCCGAGATCAGCTACGAACGCGGCTACCCGCCGACGGTGAACCACCCCGGCCCGGCGGCCTTCGCCGCCGAGGTGGCGCGCGAGGTCTCGGGCGTGGCGGCGGTCGACGATGCCGCCGAGCGCGAGATGGGGGCTGAGGATTTCTCCTACATGCTGGAGGCACGGCCGGGCGCCTACCTGTTCCTCGGCACCGGGCCGGGGGCGGGGCTGCACCACCCCGCCTTCGACTTCAACGACGAGGCCGCACCGGTGGGCGCCAGTTTCTTCGCCCGGCTCGTCGAACGCGCGCTGCCGCTGGCGCGGTAGCGGGCCGCACCGCCGGGCCCTTGACGGGGTGCGGCGAAGCTGGCGAGGTCGGTGCAGGGCCGCACAGCAGGGGATCGGGAACCGATGGCACTGGAAGACGCGAAGAACGAGGTCGACGGCGCCTTCACCCGCGCCGATCTGAAGGGCGCGGCCTTCGAGAACGCCTTCGGCGGCGCGCCCTCGTTCCTGCGCCGGCGCTATACCAAGGACTTGACGGGCGTCGATCTGGCCGTCACCGGCATCCCCTTCGACCAGGCGGTGACGCACCGGCCCGGCACCCGCTTCGGCCCGCGCGCGATCCGCGAGGCATCAAGCCTGCAACCCTACGATCCGCCCTATGGCTGGGGCTACAACCCGCTGGAGGAACTGGCGATCGCGGACTACGGCGACATGGCCTTCGACTACGCGAAAACCTCCGAGTTTCCCGGCCGGGTGACGGACCATATCCGCACGATCCTCGCCGCCGGGGCGGGCAGCGTGACGCTGGGCGGCGATCATTTCATCCTCTGGCCGATCCTGAAAGCCTATGCCGAGAAATTCGGCCCGATGCCGGTGATCCAGTTCGACGCCCATTCCGATCTGTGGCCCGACGACGACATGGAGCGGATCGACCACGGAACGATGATGTACAAGGCGGTCAAGACCGGCGTGGCCGATCCGGCGCGCTCGGTGCAGGTGGGCATCCGCACCGAATGCGAGGATTACCTCGGCATCCGCGTGATCGACGCGCCGGCGGTGCACCGGCTGGGCCCGGCCGAGGTCGCGCGCCGGGTGCGCGAGATCGTCGGCGAGGCCCCGTGCTACATCAGTTTCGACATCGACGCGCTCGATCCCGCCTTCGCGCCGGGCACCGGCACCCCGGTCTGGGGCGGGCTGGCAAGCTGGCAGGCGGCCGCGATCCTGCGCGACCTGGCCGGGATCAACCTTGTCGGCGGCGACGTGGTCGAGGTGTCGCCGCCCTATGACACGACCGGGGCGACGGCGGTGGCGGGCGCGCATGTCGCGATGGAACTGATCTGCCTTTACGGCTGGACCCGGCGGGCGGCGGCATGAAGACCGCGCTGATCCTTCTTTGTCTGCTGGTGGCGGCAGGGGCGGCCTGGGTGCGGCTGGCGCCGTCGGACCCGGCGCGCTGGCATGTCGATCCGGCCGGCGCGGCGCCGGGGCCGGGGCGCTACGTGGCGGGGCCGGCGGGCGACCGGCCGGCGCTGCCGGGCGGGGCCGACACGCTCGAACGGCTCGCGGCGCTGGCGGAGGCGACGCCGCGCACCCGGCTGCTGGCCGGCAGCGTGGCGGAAGGGCGCATCACCTGGATCACCCGCTCGCGGCTGTGGGGCTTTCCCGATTACACCACCGCCGCGCTCTGCGGCCCCGACGGCGCCGAGGTCTGCATCCACGCGCGGCTGCGCTTCGGCCGCGACGATCTGGGCGTGAACCGGGCGCGGGTAGAGGGCTGGCTGGCGGCGCTGGGTGGCTGAGCCCGCTTGACCTGCCCGGCCCATCGGGTAGAGGAAACCGCATGCTTCCCGCCGACAAGCTCGACCAGATCGTCCGGCGCTTCGAGTTTCTCGAGGCGAAGCTGTCGGCCGGCGCGCCGCCGGCGGAGATCGCCGAGCTGTCGCGCGAATATTCCGACCTGAAGCCGGTGGTCGCGGAAATCGCCGCCTGGCGGCAGGCCCGCGCCGACCTTGCCGAGGCCGAGGCGATGCTGGACGATCCCGAGATGCGGGCGCTGGCCGAAGACGAGATCCCGGCGCTGAAGGCCCGCATCCCCGAGATGGAACAGCGGTTGCGGGTGGCGCTGCTGCCGCGCGACGCCGCCGATGCGCGCCCCGCGATCCTTGAAATCCGCCCCGGCACCGGCGGCGAGGAGGCGGCGCTGTTCGCCGGCGACCTGTTGCGGATGTACCAGCGCCATGCCGAGGCGCATGGCTGGCGCTTCGAGATGATGGACCTTGCCGAAACCGAACTGGGCGGCGTGAAGGAGGCGATGGCCCGGATCGAGGGCGAGGGCGTGTTCGCCCGGCTGAAGTACGAAAGCGGCGTGCACCGCGTCCAGCGTGTGCCGGAGACCGAAAGCGGCGGGCGGATTCACACCTCGGCCGCGACGGTCGCGGTGCTGCCCGAGGCGGCGGAGGTGGAGATCGACATTCCCGCCGCCGACATCCGGATCGACACGATGCGGGCCTCCGGCGCCGGCGGCCAGCATGTCAACACCACCGACTCGGCGGTTCGGATCACCCATGTCCCCACGGGCATCGTCGTGACCTCGTCGGAGAAGTCGCAACACCAGAACCGCGCCAATGCGATGGCGGTGCTGCGCGCCCGGCTTTTCGACATCGAACGCAGCCGCGCCGAGGCCGCGCGCGCGGCGGATCGCAAGGCGCAGGTCGGCGGTGGCGACCGGTCGGAACGGATCCGCACCTACAACTTCCCGCAGGGCCGGATGACCGATCATCGCATCAACCTCACGCTCTACCGGCTCGATCAGGTGATGCAGGGCGATCTCGACGAGGTGATCGACGCGCTGGTGGCCGACGATCAGGCCCGCCGGCTGGCCGAGATGGAGGCATGACGCCGCCGGCGACGGCGGCCGGGGCGCTGCGCGCGGCCGTGGCACGGCTGACGGCGGCCGGGGTCGAGGGCGCGGCGCGCGATGCCCGGTTGTTGCTGGCCGAGGCGATGGGGCTGGCGCCCGACCGGCTGGGGCTGCACCTGTCCGAACCGCTGGCGCCGGCCGCCGCCGCCCGCTTCGAGGCATTCGTGACCGACCGCGCCCGCCGTCGCCCGGTGGCGCAGATCCTCGGCCGGCGGCTGTTCTGGGGCCGGGCCTTCCGCGTCACCTCCGACACGCTCGATCCCCGGCCCGAGACCGAGGCGCTGATCGCCGCGGCGCTGGAGGA
>CAYUXM010000045.1:0-15670 GCA_964448765.1 uncultured Rhodobacterales bacterium | reverse complement strand
GGTGTTCGGTGATGATCTTGCCCGGCAGGATGCCGATCACCGGGGTTTCCGCCCGATTGCCGGGGCAGCGGAAGCTGTCGGCCGTGACTTGCGGCGCCTGCACCGAGTGCCGCGCGACCGGGGCGAGCGCGGGGCGCGCGGCGAAGGCGGCCGCGTCCACCACCTGCCCGCCGGCCACCACCAGCGCCGGGCGCGCCGTAGCAATCTCGGGCAGGGCGAGGATGTCGGCGCGCTTTCCCGGCGCGATCAGCCCGCGGTCCGTCAGCCCGAAGGCCTCGGCCGCCGACAGGCTGGCGGAGCGGTAGACGGCCAGCACCGGCCGGCCCATCGCGATCAGGCTGCGCACCATGTGGTCGATATGGCCATGTTCGGCGATGTCGAGCGGGTTCCTGTCATCGGTGCACAGCGCCATGTAGGGCGCGGTCGTCTCGGTCAGCACCTCGGCCAAGGCCGCCATGTCCTTCGAGACGGAACCTTCGCGGATCAGCACCCGCAGCCCGCGCTGCAGCTTCTCGACCGCCTCGGCGGCGTGCGTCGCCTCGTGCTCGGTGCGGATCCCGGCGGCGACATAGGCGTTGAGGTCGCGCCCCGACAGAAGCGGCGCGTGCCCGTCGATGTGGCGGCCGCGAAACGCCTCCAGCTTGGCCAGGCAGCCCGTGTCGCCGGCCAGCACGCCCGGGAAGTTCATGAACTCCGCCAGCCCGATCACCTTCGGATGATCCATCAGCGCGGCCAGCTCCGCCGCGTCGATCCGCGCGCCGGCCGTTTCCATCTCGGTCGAGGGTACGCAGGAGGACAGCTGCACACGGATGTCCATCACCGTGGTTTGCGCGGCCTCAAGGAAATAGCGGATGCCGTCGAGCCCGGCGACATTGGCGATCTCGTGCGGGTCGCAGATCGCGGTGGTGATCCCGCGCGGGCAGACGCAGCGGTCGAATTCCTGCGGGGTGACGAGCGAGCTTTCGATGTGCAGATGCGTGTCGATGAAGCCGGGCACCAGCGTCAGCCCGGCCACGTCGATCTCGTGCCGCCCCGCGTAGTCCGCGCCGATCCCGGCGATGGTGTCGCCGCAGATCGCCACGTCGCCGGGGATCGTGGCGCCGGTCACGAGGTCGAACACCTGCCCGCCCTTCAGCACGAGGTCCGCGGGTGCGGCCCCGCGCCCTTGCCGGATGATCTCTGCCAGGTCCGCCGCCATGGAATCGCCTCCGCCGTTGCCCCGTCAGCAGACACGACCGGCCGGCTGCCGTCCAGAACGGCCGGATCGGCGGCAGAGGGCGACGCGGGCCGAATTCTCGGCCCCGGCGAGGTTTCCGATCCTATCTCCCGGCGCTGCCGGCGAAAACCGACATCGGCGGGGTCCGGTTTCCCTTGACTTCGGCCGCCGCCTACAAATTTTTAGGGGACCGGCGCAGCCCTGCGCTGCACACAGGACACCGGCGCCCCGGCGGGCCGCCTTCAACGACGGAACCGAAACGGCATGTCCCTTGCCCTGATCGCAGCGCTGCCCTTTCTGGGCGCGCTATTGCCCGGCCTGATGATCCGTGCCGGGCGCAACGCCTGCGCCACGGTGACCGGCAGCGTGACCGCGCTGGCGCTTCTGGGCATCCTGCTGCACGCGCCGGCGGTGATGCGGGGCGAGGTGGTGACGGCGCGGTTCGAATGGATCCCGGCGCTGGGCCTCAACGCCACCTTCATGCTGGACGGGCTGGGCTTGCTGTTCTCGCTGCTCATTCTCGGGATCGGGCTGCTGATCATCACCTACGCGCGGTTCTACCTCGCGAAATCCGACCCGATGGGGCAGTTCTATACCTATCTGCTGCTGTTCCAGGGCGCGATGGTGGGTATCGTGCTGTCGGACAACGTGCTGCTTTTGCTGATCTTCTGGGAACTGACGTCGCTGTCGTCCTTCCTGCTGATCGGCTACTGGCGGCACCTGCCCGAAGGCCGGCAGGGTGCGCGGATGGCGCTGGCGGTGACCGGCATGGGCGGGCTGGCGATGATCGGCGGCATGCTGATCCTGGGCAATATCGCGGGCAGCTACGACCTGAGCGTGATCCTGACCCAGGGCGAGGCGATCCGCGCCCATCCGCTTTACCTGCCGGCGCTGATCCTGATCCTTCTGGGTGCCTTCACCAAGTCGGCGCAGTTCCCGTTCCACTTCTGGCTGCCGCATGCGATGGCCGCGCCGACGCCGGTTTCGGCCTATCTGCATTCGGCGACGATGGTGAAGGCCGGCCTGTTCCTGATGGCGCGGCTCTGGCCGGTGCTGTCGGGGACCGAGGCGTGGTTCTGGCTTGTCGGCGGGGCGGGGCTGATCACGATGGTGCTGGGCGCGGTGATCGCGCTGTTCAAGGACGATCTGAAGGCGCTTTTGGCGTTCTCCACCGTCAGCCACCTGGGCCTGATCACCATGCTGCTGGGGCTGGGCACGGAATTCGGCGCGGTCGCGGCGGTGTTTCACATCATCAATCACGCGACCTTCAAGGCCGCGCTGTTCATGACCGCCGGCATCGTCGATCACGAGGCACATACCCGCGACATCCGCCGGCTCGGGGGCTTGCGGGCGCTGATGCCGGTGACCTTCGTGATCGCCGCCGTCGCCTCGCTGTCGATGGCGGGCATCCCGGCCTTCAACGGCTTCCTGTCGAAGGAAATGATGCTGGAGGCGGCGTGGGATACCGGCACGCTCTTCGCGGTGCTGGCGACGATCGGGGCGCTGTTCTCGGTCGGCTACTCGCTGCGCTACCTCGTGCACACCTTCCTTGGCCCGGTGCGCGACGACTATCCGCACACCCCGCATGATCCCGGCCCCGGCCTGTGGCTGCCGCCGGCGTTCCTGGCGGTGCTGGTGGTGGTGATCGGCCTGTTCCCGCAGGCGGTCGCGGGCGATTTCGTCAAGACCGTCGCGGCGGCGGTGACGGCCGCGGACCCGGTCGTCTACATCAAGCATTGGCACGGCTTCGTCCCGGCGCTGTGGATGTCGGTCGCCGCCGTCCTGGGCGGCGCGATCCTGCTGGCCGTGCACGGCGGGCTGGCCCGCGCCTGGGACGCCGCGCCGCGGCCCGAGGCGAAGGCGATCTTCGACGCGCTGGTGGCGGCCTGCGTGCGTGGATCGCGCGCGCTGTCCGACGGGCTGCATGACGGCGCCGTGTCGCGCTATCTCGCGATCATCACGGCGGCGGTGCTGGCCTTCGGGGTCTGGGCCTGGACGGGCGGCGAGCATACCCCCGGCCTGCGGATCGCGACGCCGCTGACCCCGGTGCCGGTGATCTTCGCCACGCTGCTGGCGGTGGCCTGTCTGGCGCTGCTGGTGCTGCACCGGCGCCGGTTCGTCGCGCTGGTGGTGATCTCGATCGTCGGGCTGGTGGTGTCGATGGCCTTCGTGCAGTTCTCGGCCCCCGATCTCGCGCTGACCCAGCTCACCGTCGAGGTGGTGACGATCATCCTGCTGCTGCTGGCGCTGAACTACCTGCCGAAATCGACCCCGGCGGAAACCCCCGCCGGGCGGCGGCTTCTGGACGGGGCGATCGCGCTGGGCGCAGGCATCGGCGTGGCGGCGCTGACCTGGGCCTTCCTGTCGCGCGACCGGGCGCTGCCGACGATCTCGGACTATCATCTCGCCAATTCCTACGAGGGCGGCGGCGGCACCAATGTCGTCAACGTGATCCTCGTCGATTTCCGCGGCTTCGACACGATGGGCGAGATCATCGTGCTGGGCATCGCCGCGCTGGTGATCTTCGCGCTGGTCGACGGGCTGCTGCGCGGCCCCGTGTCGCGCTGGCTGGCGAACCGGGTGCCCGACATGCCGCAGGCCGGCGACCGGCACCCGCTGATGATGGTGGTGGCGACGCGGGTCGCGCTGCCGATCGCGCTGGCGGTGGCGGTGTTCATCTTCCTGCGCGGCCACAACGAACCGGGCGGCGGGTTCATCGCGGGCCTCGTCGCGGCCATCGCGCTGTTGATGCAATACATGGCCTCGGGTTTCGCGTGGAGCGAGTCGCGCCAGCATTTCGACTATCACGGCGTGATCGCGCTGGGGATCGCCATCGCGGTGCTGACCGGCGTCGCCTCGCTGTTGCTGGGCTGGAACTTCCTGACCTCGACGAACGAATATGTCACGGTCTGGCCCCTGTCGAAGGTGCACCTGGCCAGCGCCATCGCCTTCGACCTCGGCGTGTTCCTGACCGTCGTCGGCTCGGTCATGCTGGCGCTGGCCAGCCTCAGCCGGATCGGCCGGCGCGTCGGCGAGGGCGTGAACCTGACCCCGATGGATATCGATCCCGAGGCGCCCGGGCGCGCGGGAAAGGAGCCTCACTGACATGGAATTGCTGGTTTCTCTGGGTATCGGCCTGATTGCGGGCGTCGGCGTCTACCTGATGTTGCGGCGCCGCACCTTCCCGGTGGTGCTGGGCCTTGCGATGCTGTCCTACGCGGTCAACACCTTCCTGTTCGCCTCCGGCCGGCTGGTCAGCGGCGCGCCGCCGGTGCTGACCAAGGACGCCACGACCTATGCCGACCCGCTGCCGCAGGCGCTGGTGCTGACGGCGATCGTGATCAGCTTCGGCATGACCGCGGTGGTGGTGCTGCTGTCGCTCGGCGCGTTCCTGAGCGCCGAGACCGACGCGATCGACATCGAGAAGCCGGATGCCGAGGGCGGCGCGCCGGCCGCCGACCGGGCGGGTTGAGGGCATGGTGATGTCGCACTGGATCGTCGCGCCGATCATCCTGCCCGCGCTGGTGGGGGCCTTCACGCTGCTGGGGTTGCGCCACGACCTGCTGTTGCAGCGGGTGGCGGGCCTTGCCGGCACCGCCGGGCTGGTGTTCCTCGCGCTGGTGCTGTGGGCCGGCACCGCGGGCGGCGCGATCGAAAGCTACGAACTGGGCAGCTGGCCCGCGCCCTTCGGCATCGTGCTGGTGGCCGACCGGCTGGCGGCGCTGATGGTGCTTCTGACCGCGGTGCTGGGGCTGATGGTGCTGGCCTATGTCACCGCCTCGGGCTGGGACGGGCGCGGCCGGCATTTCCACGCGCTCTACCAGTTCCAGCTGATGGGCCTGATGGGCGCGATGCTGACCGGCGACGTCTTCAACCTCTTCGTGTTCTTCGAGATCCTGCTGATCGCCAGCTACGGCCTGATGATCCACGCGGGCGGCCGGATGCGGCTGCGGGCCGGGGTGCAATACGTCGTCGTCAACCTCGCGGGTTCGACGCTGTTCCTGTTCGCGCTGGGGGCGATCTACGGCATCTTCGGCACCCTGAACATGGCCGACATGGCCGCGCGGGTGGGCGAGTTGCCAGAGGGCGACATGGCGCTTCTGCGGGTCTCGGCGGCGCTTCTGGTGCTGGTCTTCTTGCTCAAGGGCGGGCTGGTGCCGCTGCATTTCTGGCTGCCCAACACCTATGCGCTGGCGCCCGCGCCGGTGGCGGCGCTGTTCGCGATCATGACCAAGGTCGGCGCCTATTCGGTGATCCGGGTCTACACGCTGGTGTTTCCGCCCGGCACGGCGGGCACCGGCACGATGGTCGCCGACATCCTGATGCCCTTCGCGCTGGTCACCCTTGCGCTGGGGGCGCTGGGGGTGCTGGCCGGCGGTACGCTGGGCCGGGTCACGGCGTTCTCGGCGCTGGCCTCGATGGGCACGCTGTTCGCCGCCGTCGCCGGATTCGGACCCGAGGGACTCGCCGCGGCGCTTTACTACCTGATCCACTCGACCCTGGCCGGCGCGGCCCTGTTCCTGGTGGTCGACCAGGTTCGCGCCCGGCGCGGCAGTTCGGCGCTGGTGGCGCGCCCGCCGATGGCCGGCACCGGGCTGGTCGCCGCGGCCTATTTCGCCGCGGCGATCGCCGTGGCGGGGATGCCGCCGCTGTCGGGCTTCCTGGGCAAGCTGATGGTGCTCGATGCGCTGCGCGGGCACGAGAGCTGGGTCTGGGTCTGGGCGGTGGTGCTTGTCGGATCGCTGGTCATCGTCGTCGGTTTCGCGCGGGCCGGATCGATCCTGTTCTGGAAGGCGCATGACGGATCCACCGCCCCAGCCGCCCAGCCGGCCGAGCCCGCCGACCGGCCCGATCCGGCCGCGACATCGGGCTGGGCGATGGCGGCGCTGGCGCTGCCGCTTGTCGCGGTCGCCGCGCTGACGGTGCTGGCCGGCCCGGTGCACGGCCAGATGCAGGCGATCGCCGCGCAGCTGGGCGACCGCGCGGCCTATGTCCGCGCCGTGCTGGGCCCCGAGGCCGGCGTGGCCGTCGAAACCGCCACCCCCGACGAGGACCAGTGAGATGCTGAGCCGGCTCTTTCCCCATCCGCTGCTGACGCTGGTGCTGGCGGTGGTCTGGCTGTTGCTGGTCAACACGGTGACGCTGAACGCCATCGTCTTCGGGCTGATCCTGGGGTTGCTGTTGCCGCAGGCGATCCGGGCCTACTGGCCCGACATGCCGACGCTGCGCAACCCGGTCGCCATCGCGGGCTACATCCTGATCGTGCTGCTGGACATCGTGAAGGCCAATATCCAGGTCGCGCTGATCGTGCTGTTCAAGCCCGCCGCGCGGCTCCGGCCGGCCTGGATCCGGGTGCCGCTGGACCTGACGAAACCCGAGGCGATCACGGTGCTGGCCGGCACGATCACCGTGACGCCCGGCACCGTGTCCTGCGACCTTGCCGATGACGGCCACGCGCTTTTGGTGCATTGCCTGCATGCGCCCGAACCCGGCGCCGTCGTCGACGAGATCAAGCACCGCTACGAACGCCGGCTGAAGGAGATTTTCGAATGATCACGCCCATGATCTCCGCCGCGCTGACCTTCGCCTTCGCCTGTTTCGCGCTGGGACTGGTGCTGAACCTGTGGCGGGTGCTGACCGGCCCGGCGGCGAGCGACCGGATCCTCGCGCTCGACACGATGGTGATCAACGCCATCGCGCTTCTGATCCTGCTGGGGATCTGGCAGGGATCGGCGATCTATTTCGAGGTCTCGATGCTGTTCGCGCTCGTGGGCTTCGTCTCTACCGTCGCCTATTGCCGCTTCCTGCTGCGCGGCGACGTGATCGAATAGGGGAAAACCATGGCATTGTGGATGGAAATCCTGATCTCCGCGCTGTTGGTCCTGGCCGGGATCTTCGCCATCGTCGGATCGTTCGGGCTGATCCGGCTGCCCGATCCGATGACCCGGCTGCACGCCCCGACCAAGGCGACGACGCTGGGAATCGGCGGCGTTCTGATCGCCTCGATGCTGTATTTCTGGGGCGCCGAGGGGCGGGTTTCGGCGCATGAGCTGCTGATCACGCTGTTTCTGTTCCTGTCGGCGCCGATCACCGCGCTGTTCATCGCCAAGGTGCATCTGCACCAGGCCGAGAAGCCCGGGGCGCTGCCCGCACCGGGCGAGGCGGGCGACTGGGCCAGCTTCGCGCCCGACGGGCCGGCGCGCGGGGTTCGCCCGGCCGGCGAGGGCGACGAGGCCGACGCGCCGCCGCGGGGCTAGGCCGGGCCCGGGTGCGGCTTGCCCGGCGGCGCGCGGCATGCTGTGATCGCGCGGCGCGTGGACAAGGGCGGGACTTCGGTTCATGGAACTCGATCATCTGGCGGTGACCTGCGGCACGCTCGACGCGGGCGTTGCCGCCGTCGAGGCGGCGCTGGGCGTGACGCTGGCACCCGGCGGGCGGCACGATCACATGGCCACCCACAACCGGCTGCTGTCGCTGGGGCCGGGGCTGTATCTGGAGGTGATCGCCCCCGATCCGGTCGCGCCGAAACCCGGCTGGCCGCGCTGGTTCGATCTCGATGCGCAGGCCGGCCCGCCGCGGCTGACGCACTGGATCTGCCGGGTCGGCGATCTGGCCGCCGCGCTCGCCGCCGCGCCGGCGGGGGCCGGACGGGCGACCGATCTGGAACGCGGGCCGTTTCGCTGGCGCATGGCGGTGCCGGAGACCGGCAGGCTGCCCTTTGACGACACGTTCCCGGCGCTGATCGAGTGGCAGGCCGGCGGTCACCCGGCCGACCGGTTGCCGGACGCGGGCTGCCGGCTGCGGCGGCTGGTGGTGACGCATCCGCGGGCGGCGGCAATTGCCGCGGCGCTGGGCCTTGACGATCCGCGCGTGGTGTTCGTGACAGGCCCGCGCAAGGCGCTGGCGGCCGAGATCGACACGCCGCACGGCCTGCGGTTGCTGGAATGATCCGGCCGGCACGGGCCGCCGATTGCGCGGCGATCGCGGCGGTCTGGAACCCGGTGATCCGCGACACGCCGATCACCTTCACCACCGCCGAGAAGACCGCCGGCGGGCTGGCCGCGACGCTGGCCGAGAAGGCCGCGGCCGGGCACGGGTTCTTCGTCGCCGAGGCGGCGGGCCGGATCGTCGGCTTCGCGACCTACGGGCAGTTCCGCGCCGGGCCGGGCTATGCCCGCACGATGGAACACACGGTGTTGCTGGCGCCCGAGGGCCGCGGCCTCGGCCTTGGCCGGGCGCTGATGGCGGCGGTGGAGGACCATGCCGCGGCCGGCGGCGCGCATTCGATCTTCGCCGGGGTCAGCGCCGCCAATCCGCAGGGCCGCGCCTTCCATGCCGCGCTGGGCTACCGCGAGGTCGCGGTGCTGCCCGAGGTCGGGTTCAAGTTCGGCCGCTGGCTCGATCTCGTGCTGATGCAGAAAATCCTCGCCCGGTCCGATCTGCCGCGCTGACATTTCCCGCCCCTGCGCCTATCCTGCGCCCATGTCGGTCTGGACGCGGATCACCGAGGCGCTGCGCGCGCTCGCGGCGGGCGAGGGGCTTTCGGGCCTCCTCGACCGGCTGCGCGCGCCGCCCGAGAGGTCGGTCGCCTTCACCATCGCGGTGATCGCGCTGGGCGCGAAGATCGCCAAGGCCGACGGCCGGGTGACGCGCGACGAGGTCACGGCGTTTCGCCAGATCTTCACCATCGCGCCCTCCGACACCACCCATGCCGCGCGGATCTTCGACCTGGCGCGGCAGGACGTGGCGGGGTTCGACGCCTATGCCCGCAAGGTCGCGCAGATGTTCGACCCCGGCGACCCGGTGCTTGTCGACCTGCTGGAGGGGCTGTTTCACATCGCGCTGGCCGATGGCGATTTCCACGATCGCGAGGCGGCGTTCCTCAAGGAGGTCGCGCGGATCTTCGGGCTGGGCGACCGCTGCTACGACACGCTGGTGGCGCGACTGGTGCCGGATGCGCCGCGCGACCCCTATGCCGTGCTCGGCGTCGATCGCGACGCCCCGCTGGCCGAGATCCGCGCGGCCTGGAAGGCTGCGGTGCGCGAGGCGCATCCCGACCTGCACCTTGCCCGCGGCCTGCCCGAAGAGGCGGTGCGGCTGGCCGAGCGGCGGATGACCGACATCAACCGCGCCTGGGAGGAAATCACCGCCCTGCGCGCCGCCTGAGGGGCCCGATGCGGATCGCGACCTACAATGTCGAGTGGTTCAACAACCTGTTCGACGATCACGGCCGGATGCTGGAGGATGACGAGCCGTCGGCGCGCTATGGTGTCAGCCGCCGCGACCAGCTTGCGGCGCTGGGCATCGTCTTCACCGCGCTCGACGCCGATGCGGTGATGGTGATCGAGGCGCCCGATTCCAACCGCCGCCGCGACACGGTGGGGATGCTGGAAACCTTCGCGGCGGCCTGCGGCCTGCGCGCCCGGCGCGCGCTGATCGGGTTTTCCAACCATACCCAGCAGGAAATCGCGCTGCTCCACGATCCCGACCGCGTCACCGTGGAGCATGATCCGAAAGGCCCGGCGCCGGGTCATGGCGACGCGGCGCATGCGCCGCGCTTCGACGGCCAGTTCCGGATCGACCTGAACGTCGACATCGCGCCCGAAACCGTCACCTTCTCCAAGCCGCCGCTGGAAGTCGCGGCGCGCAGCGCCGGCGGCCGTGCGTTCCGGATGATCGGGGTGCATGTGAAATCCAAGGCCCCGATCGGCGCCGAGTCGCCCGATCACGCCTCGCGGATCGCGATCGAGAATCGCCGCAAGCAACTGGCGCAATGCATCTGGCTGCGGCGCCGGGTGGAGGAACATCTCGCCTCCGGAGACAGCCTGATCGTGCTGGGGGATCTCAACGATGGCCCCGGCCTCGACGTCTACGAAGAGCTCTTCGGCCGGTCCGGCGTGGAGATCGTGATGGGCAGCGACGCGCCGCCGGACGCGCGGCTGTTCGATCCGCATGCCCGCAGCGCGGCGGCCGGCCGGGTGACGGCGGGCGCGCCGGCGACCGCGCGGTTCTGGAACAACCGGACCCGCAGCTATGTCTCGGCGCTGCTGGACTATGTGATGGTCTCGCCCGATCTGGCCGCTTCGGGCCCGGGCTGGCGGATCTGGCATCCGTTCGACGATCCGCTTTGCTATGCCACGCCGGAATTGCGCGAGGCGTTGCTGGCGGCCTCCGATCATTTCCCGGTTTCGATCGACCTGCCGTTGTGAGAACGGCCCCGGACCCCTATGTTGGCCGCATGACCAGACGGCCGATCATCCTGTCCCTGTCCCTGTCCTTGGGCCTTGCCCTTGCCCCGCCCGCGCTGGCGCAGGAGGGGCAGGCCCCCGTCGACCCCGCGCCCGAAGCCGGGCAGGGGATGGAAGAGGGGCTGGGCCTTGTCGAGCGCGGCACCCGGATGATCCTGCGCGGCCTGATGGCCGAGGTCGAACCGCGGCTGAAGGAGATGGGCGAGGATCTCGAATCCGCGCTGGCCGAGATGGAACCCGCGATGCGCGAGTTGGCGCGCAAGATCGGCGACATCCGCAACTATCACGCGCCGGAAATGCTGCCCAACGGCGACATCATCCTGCGCCGCAAGGTGCCGCTCGATCCCGATGCGGCCGATCCCGACGAGACCGGCCCGATCGATCTCTAGGCCCGGTCGGGTCCGGTCATTCCGCTTCGGTCCGAACCTCCGTCTTGGCACCCAGCGACGAGGCCAGTGACTGGAACCGCGCGCGCGCGACCTCGCCGAACAGCGCCTCGGTCCGTGGCCGCAGCACCAGTTCCAGATGCTGGCGCTTGGGGAAATAGCGCAACTCCCCCGCCTCGGTCGGATCGTGGATCGAGAACATCGCGCCGAAGCGCATCGACTTGCCAAGCACCTCGGCGTCCTGAATCTCTTCGGGCGTGAGCAGCGAGAACAGCGGCTCCAGCCGCGAGCCGGAGCGGGAGTTCTTGTAGCGGTGCAGCAACGCGAGGCCGAGGAACACCCGTTCGGGATGCGACAGCCCGCCCAGATTGGCGCGGGTGACATTGTCGAAACAGGCCTCGGCCCGGTAATCGGGATGCGCCCGCCATGTCGTGTCGTGCAGCAGGCAGGCCGCCTTGATCAGCCGCAGCCGTTCGGGCCGGACGTTCTGGAACAGCGGCAGCAGGAAGTCGAACAGCTTGCGGCCGAAGCCGGGGATCCGCGCCAGCGCCTGTTCGGTCGCATGCGCCGATTCGATCAGCGGGTCGCGGGCGCGCAACCGGTCGGGCATCTGCTCGTAGAGCAGGCCCTCGCGGATGCCGTAGGCGGAGATATGGATGTCCCGCGGGGCGACGCGCGTGACCAGTTCCTTCAGCACGAGGCTTGCCAGCGGCACCAGTTCCATCCGTTCGGCGCCGATTCCGGTGCGGGCGCGCAGTTGGCCGGTCTCTGACTGCGCGATCCAGCCGATGGTTTCGGACAGTTGTTCGGGCGTCATCCGGTATTCGTGCAGGACGGTGAGCGGATAGCCGCGCCGCTCCATGTCGAGCCGGGCGATCGCGCGCCAGCTGCCGCCGACGAGATAGATGCGGTCGTACCGGCGCTCGAACTGCTCCGCGATCCCGGCGATCGTGGCGGCGATGTGTTTCTTCAGTTCCTTGCGCCCGCCGGCGACCTGCTGAAGCCGGAACGGCCCCAGCGGCGAGGTCAGCCGCCGGCCGACCCGGCCGCCGCCGATCTCGGCCAGTTCCATCGACGAGCCGCCGATGTCGCACACCAGCCCGGCCGCGCCGGGCCAGCCCAGCAGCACGCCCTGCGCCGACAGCCGCGCCTCTTCCTCGCCGTCGATGACCCACAGTTTCAGACCGGTCTCGGCCTCGACCTCGGCGCGGAACTCGGCGCCGTCCGCGGCCTCGCGCACCGCGGCGGTGGCCACGCAGGTGGGCGTGGCCATGTCCATCCCCTCGGCCAGAAGCGCGAAGCGCTTGAGCGCGGCCAGCGCGCGCTCGCGCCCCGCGGGGTTCAGCCGACCGGTCGCCGAAAGGCCCTGGCCCAGCCCGCACATGATCTTTTCGTTGTAGAAATAGGCCGGGCTGCGCGCCGCGCCGTCGAACACCACCAGCCGCACCGAGTTGGAGCCGACATCGACAACGCCCACCCGGCTCAGCGCGCGGGCCGACGGATCGTCGAACAGCGGCCGCCCGAACGGGCTGCCGTCCTCGCCGGCTGTCTCGCCCCTGCCGTCCATCCGCTTCGTCCCCGACTCTCCGGGCGAAACCTGACCTCTCGGGCAGGACAGGTCAATCCGTCGAATGCGCGAGTTTCGGCGCATCCTGCGCGCCGGCCGATCCGCGGCCCGACAGCGAGGGGTTTTCCATGAAGAACCGGTGGCAGGAAAACAGGCTGTCGCGGCTTTCGGGCAACGGCCGCAGGAAGCGCCCGTCGGGTTGCAGGATCCAGCTTTGCGCCTCGTCGGCGAGGTTGGCGGCCATGATCTGGCTGACGATCTGCGCCTTGACCGTTTCGTTGTGGGTTTCCACCAGCGTCTCGACGCGGCGGTTGAGGTTGCGGCCCATCCAGTCGGCCGAGGAGATGAACACCCGCGCCCGGTTCGACGGCAGCCCCTGGCCGTTGCCGAAACACACGATCCGGCTGTGTTCGAGGAACCGCCCGACGATCGATTTCACCCGGATGTTCTCCGACAGTCCCGCGATCCCCGGCCTGACCCCGCAGATGCCGCGGATCACCAGGTTGATCCGCACCCCCGCCTGGCTCGCGGCGTAGAGCGCGTCGATCACCTCGGGCTCGATCAGGCTGTTCATCTTGGCCCAGATATGGGCGGGCCGGCCGGCGCGGGCATGGTCGGCCTCGGCCGCGATCATCTCCACCAGCCGGGCCTTGAGCGAGATCGGCGAGATCGCGAGGTTTTCCAGCCCCTCGGGTTGCACGTAGCCCGACAGGTAGTTGAACACCTTGGTCGCGTCCCGCCCCAGCGCCGGGTCGCAGGTGAAGAACGACAGGTCGGTGTAGATCCGGGCCGTGATCGGGTGGTAGTTGCCGGTGCCGTAGTGGGTATAGGTCACCAGCTCGCCGCCCTCGCGCCGCACCACCGTGCTGATCTTGGCGTGGGTCTTGTAGTTGATGAACCCGTAGACGACCTGTGCGCCCGCGCGTTCCAGCCGCCGCGACTGGCGGATGTTGGCGGCCTCGTCGAACCGGGCCTTGAGTTCGACCAGCGCGGTGACCGACTTGCCCGCCTCCGCCGCCTCGCACAGCGCCGCGACGATCGGGCTGTCGGTCGAGGTGCGGTAGAGCGTCTGCTTGATCGCCAGCACGTTCGGATCGACCGCGGCCTGTTGCAGGAACCGCACCACCATGTCGAAGGTCTCGTAGGGGTGATGCAGCAGCATGTCCTTCTGCCGGATCGCCGCGAACATGTCGCCGTCATGGTCCTGCACCCGTTCGGGCACCCGCGGCGTGAACGAGGGCCACAGAAGATCGGGCCGCGACGGCAGGACCAGTTCCTTGAGATCGGCGATGCCGAGCAGGCCGCGCACCTCCACGACCTCGTCGGCGGTGACGTCAAGCTCTTCCATCACCAGCGCCCTGAGGTCGGCCGGCGCGCCGGCGGTGATCTTCATCCGGATCACCTGGCCGCGGCGGCGGCGCTTCAGCGCGGTCTCGAACTCCCGCACCAGGTCCTCGGCCTCGTCCTCGACCTCGAGATCGCTGTCGCGCAGCACCCGGAAGGCGCAATGCCCGGTGTCGCGGTAGCCCGGAAACAGCGAGCCGAGATGCAAAAGCAGCAATTCCTCGAGCGGCAGGAACCGTGCCTCGCCGGGCTGCGAGGGCAGCGCCACGAACCGGTCGATCTGCTGCGGGATCGGCAACAGCGCCTGCATCCGCCGCCCGTCGGCCGCGCGTTCCAGTTGCAGGGCAAGGCAGAAGCCGGTGTTCGGGATGAACGGGAACGGATGCGCCGGATCGATCGCCAATGGCGACAGCACCGGGAACACCTTGGACAGGAAATGCCCCTCCAGGAAGGTCTGGTCGCGCTTGTTCAGCTTGCCGCGGGTCAGGAGTGTGATCCCCTCGCCCTCCATCTCGCGCTTGAGCTTGTTCCAGGATTGCTGCTGGGTGTTCAGCAGCCGCCGCGCATCCTCGTTGATCAGCACCAGCTGTTCGGCCGGCGACAGCCCGTCGTCCGACGGACGCGCATTGCCCTCGCGCGCCAGTTCGCGCAGGCCGGCGACGCGGACGGTGTAGAATTCGTCGAGATTGGTGGCCGAGATCGACAGGAACCGCAGCCGCTCCAGCAGCGGCACGCGGGGGTTGCCGGCCTCTTCCAGCACCCGCCAGTTGAAGGCCAGCCACGACAGTTCGCGGTTGAAGAAGCGCTTTGGCCCCGCGATCTCTTCGTCCGGCATCGGCACCGGCTGCGGGAACGGGGAATTGAGGAAGTCTGCCTGTGTCATCGCGATGTTCTTGCCGTCCAACGATCTGCCCGGAGAGCACGCATCATGACCGATCCGGGCCGGGACTGTCCAGAACCGCCTGCGCCAGCGCCCGGCCCACGGGCCGACCCTCGGCCAGCGCATGGGCATCGAGCGCGGCGACCAGCGCGGCCGCCCCGGCGAAGCTGCGGTCCATCCGCGCCACCAGCCAGGGGATCAGCGCGGCGGGAACGGTGATCTGCCGGTCGGCGAACAGCTTGACCAGCACCGCCGACAGCAGCGTGTCGTCGGGCGGCGCGATCGTGGCGAGCCCGGCGGCGGCGATCCGGCTGGCGAGGTCGGGCAGCGCGAGGCCCCAGTGCCCGGGCGCGGCGCGCGCGGTAAGCAGGAGCCGGCCGCCCTCGGCCAGCAGAAGGTTGTGCAGGTGAAACAGCGCGGCCTCCGCCGCCCGGTCGCCCGCGATCCGGTCGGCATCTTCCACCGCCACGGCGCCGGTGGCGGCCAGCGCGGCGATATCGGCCTCGGCAAGCGCGGCGGCCGGGATCACCGCCGCGCCCGTGGCCTCGGCCCAGACATGCGCCAGATGGGTCTTGCCCGCGCCCTCCGGCCCGGCCAGCACCAGCTTGCCCTGCGGCCAGTCGCCCCCCTCCACCGTGGCCAGCGCCAGCGCGTTCGGCGCGGCGACCAGAAAATCGCCCCGCCCCAGCGCCGGCCGCACCGGGAGGTCGAACGCCAGTTGCCGGGGCATCAGCTTTCCTCGTCATCCCGGTCGGAGAGACCGCGAAACAGCCGGCTGCCAAGATACTGGTCCACCCCGAACCGCGCCAGCACGCCCAGCGCCGCCGCCACCGGCACCGCGACGAGCATGCCGACGAAGCCGAAGAGCGCCCCGAAGGCCGACAGCGCGAACAGCAGCCAGACGGGATGCAGGCCGACGGAGCCGCCGACCAGCTTCGGTGTCAGGAAATTGCCCTCGACGAACTGGCCGGCGACGAAGATGCCGGCGATCAGCCCGATCATCGCCCAGTCGCCCCAGAACTGGAACAG
>CAYUXM010000044.1:0-15838 GCA_964448765.1 uncultured Rhodobacterales bacterium | reverse complement strand
GCGCCTCGCGCCGCTTGAACGCGTTGACCGAGAAGCCGGCGTTCTGCACCGTCAGCGTGGTGTCGATGCCCGACACCGCCGCCGTGATCGCGAGGTTGATCACGTCGCCATCGACGACGCGCGGGATGAAGCCGAGCTGGACGCCGAAGGGCTTGTATTCGATCGAGATCGAACCCTCGTCGCCGACCACCGGGATCGGGTATTCGCCGCCGGCGAGGAAGCTTGCCTCCTGCCCCGACAGCGCGGTCAGGTTCGGTTCCGCCAGGGTGCGGACCATGCCCTTGGATTCCAGCGCCTCCAGCAGGATACCGAATTCGACGCCGCCGGCGTTGAAGCCGATGCCCATCGCGCCCGTCGCCTCGGTGACGAACGAGCGGCTGTTGATGAAGCTGTTGACGGCGTCGATATTGCCCGCCGCACCGACCGCGTCGCTGTCGATGAAGCCGATGCTGCCGGACAGCTGCTTGCTGACCGAGCGCTGCATCTCGGCGAAGCGGACCTTCAGCATCACCTGCTGGGTGCCGCCGACGGTCATCAGGTTCGACACCCGCTCGCCGGCATAGCGCCGGGCAAGATCGAGCGCCCGGTCGAGCCGCGCGGTCGACGAGACGGTGCCCGACAGCACGATGCCGTCGTTCGCGGTGCGCACCTCGATCTGCTCGCCCGGCAGGATCTGGCGCAGGCGCTCCTTGAACTCCTGAACGTCGGGCGTCACGGCGACGTCGACATTCATGATCAGCCGGCCGTCGGCGCCAAGCAGCGTGAGCGTCGTGCGGCCCGGCGCCTTGCCCAGGATGTAGACGGTGCGATCCGACAGGGTCGAGATATCGGCAATTCCGGGATTGGCAATCGACAGTTCCGCGAACGGAACGTCCGATTCCACGACAACGGCCCGGTTCATCGGCACTTCGAGAGTGTCGGCTTGCGGGGCGTTCATGATTTTGAGGGACTGGGCGCGAAGCGGGTCCGGTGCCACCGCCAGCGCGGTCACTCCCATCACTCCGGCCAGAAGGATCGATTTCAATCGCATGTGACCTGCCTCTGTGGATCACGCGGGACAGAACGAGTTCTTAACGCTCTTGTGCATGCACAATGGGGCAATGGTCGGTTTAATGCAACAATCTCACGACCAGACGGGCATCGCCATGTGGGATGCCCGCAACAGTCTCGACATCGTGGGGTGCGTCGCGAATCACACCACCGCATCTGGTGGCATGATTCGCGCGGTCAAGGTCAATTCGTGCAGGGTATCTCCACTTCCACGATTTCGCCGCCGCGATTGGTGCGCACCGTGCAGATTTCCTCCTGCTCGACAACCACCACCTGTTCTTCCTTGATGCCCAGCAACTGGCGCTGGTCGATCTCGACCGTTTCGGACAGCGTGGTGTCGTTGGAGCCGACGAGGGCGAGGGTCAGGCGGCCGGTCGATTGCGCCTGCGCCAGCGCGGCGACCTGCTGGGAATTGGCCTCGACGGTGACGGTCCGGGCGATCAGCGTTTCCTCGCTGCGGTCGGCATCGGCGCTCTGGTCGATGGCGATCAGGCGCAGGCCGGGCTGGATCAGCTTGGTCACCTCGTTGCCGCCGGCATTGCCGGTCCAGTAGACATCGACACGGTCGCCCGGCCGCAGGAAGCCCGACACCCCCGTCGTCACGTCGACCTTGATCGCCAGCGCGCGCATCCCCGCCGACAGGTTCGAGGTGATGCCGGCATCGACGCCGGGCCGGGTGACCTTGCTGGCCAGGATCGGCTCGAACGGTTCGAAGCTGCGCAGCGCGGCGCGCGGGCGCGCCTCGTTCGCGGCGAAGACCGCGGGCGTCTCGGGCGGTGCCTCGGCCGGCGCCGAGATCATGTGGTAGACGCCCTCGGGCAGGCTGCCGCGCGGCCACTTGATGGTTTGCAGGTCTTCCCGGTGGATCCGGTCGCCGTATTTCAGCGGCCGCTTGGCGACGACCACGTCGACAAGGTCCGGCGCCTCGGCCTGGGCCGCGATCAGCATGTCCCGCTCGGCCTGGATCTGCGCCATGTAGTTCTGTGCCATGTAGACCGCGAAGCCCGCCAGGCCCAGACCCAGCAACAGCACCAGTGCAAATACCATCCGCATTGTGTCTTCCTTTCAACCGCGTTTTCGCGGGGCCGAAACGTTTCCGGGCGGGCCCCTTCCGCCGTGGATGCACCTAGCCCCGCGATTGTGGCGGAAGCGTGGTGGAAACTTGCCCGATCGGCGGAATTTGCACGGATCGGAAACACGCCGCCGCGTCGCGGGTCGCCCTCACCAGCTCGAAACGGTCTGGCTGGCGATGTGCGAGCTGATCTTCTGGCTGATCGACATCGTGCCGCTGGAGGTCGCGTTCATGGCGAGCATCCAAAGGCCGAGCACGGCTGCGGTCAGAACCACCCAGTCGACGGTCACGGCGGCGCGCTGGTCCCGGAGGAACCGCGCCAGGCGAGGGTGCATCTTCATCTTGGCCTCCAGGTCGGACGGGCGCGATGCCCGAAATCGTTCTCTACCCAGACCGGCATCATGCCGGACACCTCAGGTTTTCGGTGCGAATCTTGGCTTGAGTTGGGCGCTTCGGGGGAAAGCTGGGGCGGCTTTGCGGCATTGGCGAAGTCCGGCCGAGGCCCATGGCGGACAGCAGAAGGCCGCGCCCGGCGGGCGCGGCCTCAGGCCGGATCGGGTCTCCGATCCCCGGATCATTGGTCGTAGGTGGCCACGGTCTGCGCGCCGAGGCTCGCCGAAATCTTGCCGGTCAGCGTCGAGGTGCCCGTCGAGACGGCGCTCAGCGCGGCGACGCCGAGGCCGATCACGGCAGCGGTCAGCACGACCCAGTCGACGGTCACCGCGCCTTCTTCCTGACGGCGGAACTTCTTGATCAGTGCAAAGAGTTTCATCTTTTTCTCCAGTGGTTCGGTCTTGCGCCATCCGCTTCGGAACCCGGTCTTTCGGTCCGGCCTTTCCGCCGCGGCATGGGGAGATATGGCCCTTCAATCGTGGCGCGAATTGGGCGCCGCCGGGGAATTTCAGGGCCCGCGCCACACGCTGGAACGGAGGGTAAGTTATTGAAAGAAATTCATAAAAACTACCCGCCTCAACCCCTTGCCACATGTGTGAACGTGGCCGGCCTTCCGGTGGCCCGGCGCGAAACCGCACGAAACGGCGCGAAACTGGAATCCGGCGCGGAATTCTGCGACAAGGTGGCAGCACCGGGCGGGCGGTTCCACCCGGCGTCAGAGGGAGGGGCAGCGTGCGTTTCGCGGTGGCGGTGATCGTGGCGGCCGTTGCGGCCGTTCTGGCCGGGCCGGGCCCCGCGCAGGAGGTCCGCGACCCCTATCCCGAATTCACCTTCCGCAAGGTCGCTCCGCCCTCGGGCACCGCCACGCGGCGGATCACCGTGCAGATCGATCCCGAGGAACAGGCCCGGATGCTGGCCGCCGAGGTGTTTCCCGGCGCATCCCGGCCGCCGCCCGCGGTGGCCGACGTGCTGCCGCCGGTCGCGACCACGGGCAGCCACGACTGGTTCTGGTCGATCGTGCCGCCGGGGATCGGCGCCCGCGCCTTCGAAACCGCGCTCGCCGCGCTCGATCTGGCGCCGGAGGGGCAGGGGGTGCGCAGCCCGCGGCTGCAGACATTGCAGGAGATCGCGCGCGCACACGGGCGTGAGATCCTCGAGGTCACGGCCGGAACCGCAGTGTCGCCGGCGCTGGTTCTGTCGGTGATCGCGGTGGAAAGCGCGGGCCGGCCCGATGCGGTATCGTCCGCCGGGGCCGTCGGGCTGATGCAGCTGATCCCGGCGACCGCGGCGCGCTTTTCCGTCGCCGATTCGACCGATCCGGCGCAGAACATCCGCGGCGGCGTCGCCTATCTGGACTGGTTGATGGCGGAGTTCGACCGCGATCCGCTGATGGTTCTGGCGGCCTACAATTCCGGCGAGAACGCGGTGAAGTCGCATGGCGGCGTACCGCCCTATGCCGAGACGCGCGGATACGTGCCCAAGGTTCTCGCCGCCTGGCGGGTGGCGCGGGGCCTGTGCCTCACGCCGCCGGAACTGGTGTCGGACGGTTGCGTCTTCGTCGCCGGGCGCTCCTAGCAGACCGACAACGAATCTGGGCTATTTGAAAGAAACCTTGCCTAATTGGCAGGAAACCAGACCGGCTTTCTTGGAAATCCACAAGGCTAGATTTTCAGCTTCTTGAAGATCGGTTCCGGCACATGGCGGATGATCAGCATGATCAACAGCCAGAAACCCGGCGTGTAGATCACGTTGCGCCGGCGCCGGAGGGCGCGCAGGATGTCCTGCGCCACGGCGTCGGGCGCGGCGACGAGGAACATGCCCGGCAGGCCCCAGGTCATCGCAGTATCGACGAAACCGGGCTTGACGGTGACGACATGCGCGCCCGCCCGGCCCAGCCGGTTGCGCAGCCCCGCCAGATAGGTGTGAAACCCGGCCTTGGCCGCGCCGTAGACATAGTTGCCCAGCCGCCCGCGGTCGCCCGCGACGGAGCCGAGCCCGACGATCGCGCCGCGGCCGCGCGCCTCGATCAGCGGCGCCAGCGCCTGCAGGAACCGCGCCGGGCCGGTGAAACTGTCGGCCACCACGCCGTCGATCAGGCCCGGATCGGCGTCGATTTCCGCCTGCGGCGGCATCGACCCGGTGAAGACGGCGGCGGAAATCTCGCCCTCGGTCTCCGCCAGCCGGTCGAGGATCGGCGCGAAGCTGGCCGGATCGCGGGCGTCGAAGGCCACGGCCTCGGCCATGGGCGCGCCGCGCAGCCGGCAATCGGCGGCGGTGGCGGCGAGATCGTCAAGGTCGCGCCCGGCCAGCAGCAGCGCATCGCCCCGCGCCGCCAGCGCCCGGGCGAAGGCCCGCGCCATCGCCGAAGACCCGCCGAGAATGATCCAGGTCGCGGTCATGCCGCCCCCCTCAGGTCGAGCCGGCGCACCAGGTCGGTGACCAGCCGCCGGTCGGGATCGGCGGCGTCCGCGATCTGCCGCCAGTCGTCCAGTTCGGGATACATCGCGGCGATCTGGCCGGCCTCCGCCAGGCTGTCCTTGGCGAAGTAGATCCGCCCGGCGGCCTCCACCGTCTTGCCGATCAGCCGCCGGATCAGCGGCGCGGCGGCGGTGCGGTTGGGAAAGTCCACCGCCAGCGTCCAGCCCTCGGCCGGGAAACTCAGATGCCCGGCGCGGCCCGGCCCCATCCGTTTCAGAACCGCCAGCGGCGAGGCGAGGCCCGAGGTCGCCACCGCCTCGACGATCGCGCGCAACTCGTCCACCCGGTCGGGCGGCAGCACGCATTGGAACTGGTGAAAGCCGCGCTTGCCGTAAAGCCGGTTCCAGTCGTGGATCCGGTCGAGCGGGAAGAAGAAATCGCCGATCGGCTTGACCAGTGTGCGGCCGGAGGCCGGCACCCGGCGGAAATACATCTCGTTGAACAGCCGCACCACCGGGGCCGACAGCGCGAAGCCCGGCGCATCCATCGGCACCCGCCGCGCCTTGCCGCGGGCGGGGACGAGGCCGCGGCCGGTCTCGCCTTCTTCCACGATGCCGCGGCCCAGCGCGCGGCCGCGCGCGGTGGCGTCGATCCAGCCCACCACGTAGGTCGCCTCGGCGGCATCCAGCGTCGCCAGATGTTCTTCGAAATCCTCCACCCGCCGCTCGGTGACCATGATCACGTCGCTGGGTGCGGGCGTCAGCCGCAGCGTCGCGGCGGCGACGATCCCGGTCTGGCCCAGCCCGCCCATCGTGGCGCGGAACAGCTCGGGCGCGTCCTCGGGTGTGATCCGGTGCGGGCCTTCCGGCGTGGCCAGTTCGAGCGCGGCGACATGCTGGCCGAAACTGCCGGCCCCGTGATGGTTCTTGCCGTGCACATCCATCCCGATGCAGCCGCCGACGGTGGCGAAGCCGGTGCCGGGCATCACCGTGGGCAGCCAGCCGCGCGGCGCCATCGCGGCGGCGATCTCGCCGATCCGGGCGCCGGTCTCGACCTCCAGAAGCCCGGTGTCCGCGTCGAAGGCGAGCATCCGGTCCAGCCGCGTCATCTCCACCGCGCGGCCGCCGGTGTTGAGCGGCGCGTCGCCATAGCTGCGGCGCATGCCGATCGCCGGCCCCTCGGCCGCCAGCGCCGGCAGGTCGCGCCGCCGTTCCGGGCGGGCAAGCTCGGTCCGGGCGCGGGTCGCCCGGCCCCAGCCGGCGATATCAGCGGTTTTCCAGCGCATGGTCCCCCCGTTTCGCACAGCGTTCCGCCACCGGGAAGACGGCGATGCCGATCCCGATCGCGAACCACAGCGTCGTCAGCCGGATCACCGCCGTGGCGGCCAGTGCCGGGCCGGCCGGCACCCCGGCGGCGACCAGCAGCGCGAACATCGCCGCCTCGGCCCCGCCGACGCCGCCGGGCGCGCCGGTCAGGCCGCCGGCCAGCGTGGCGAAGACGAAGATCGCCGCGGCGGGCCAGAAGCCGATGCCCGCGCCCATCCATCCCAGCAGCAGGTGAAACGCCCAGGCCTCGGCCATCCAGCCCAGGATGCCCAGGCCGAAGGCCGCGGCCAGAACCGGGCCGGAGCGGAATCGCGCCAGCGACCGGGCCGCGCCGCGGGCGCGGGCGAAAAGCCGCGGCCAGCGCCGCACCAGCCGCCACAGCGCCTCCACCGCGCGGCCGGCAAGGCCGGGATTTGTGGCCGCCCAGGCCGCCGTCAGCGCCAGCGCCACCACCGCCGCCGCCCCTGCCGGCGCACCGGTGGACAGGGCCAGCGCGGCGGCGAGGATCAGCGCCATCGCCGCGAGATCGGAGGCCCGGTCGACCAGCACCAGGGGCGCGCTGCGTTCCACCGGCCAGCCGGTCTCGCGCCGGATCCAGCGCATCCGCACCAGTTCGCCGACCCGGCCCGGCGTCACGCTCATCGCGAAGCCGCCAAGGAAGTGCCGCAGGCTTTGCAGCGGCGCGACCGGCAGGCCGAGCCGGCGGGCCAGAAGATGCCAGCGCAGCGCGCGGGTGAGGTAGTTGACCGCCGAAAGCGCCAGCAGGATCGCCACTTCCGCCCAGCCCAGCCGGGAAAGATCGGCCAGCGTCTCCTCCCAGCCGGTGGCCGTCGCGAGGCCGACGAAGCCGGCGAGGAACAGCACCGCGATGGCGGCGACGAGCAGCCGGTCGCGCGCACGGTCCCGGCGACGCCGGTCGGGGGCGGCAGCGATGGGACTATGGGGCGTGGGCACGGTCATTGGCCCCGATCTAGCGACGGATTGCGGCAACATCATGGCGCTGTTTCGGCCGCGGCGACAATGCGCCGCGGCCGGGCCGATCAATCGACGATCATCGCCTCGGTCGCGGCGCGCATCTCGGCCTCGGTCACGCCGTCGGCCAGTTCGACGATCTTCAGCCCGCCGGGGGCGACATCGAGCACGCCGAGATTGGTGATGATCCGGTCGACCACCCCTTGCCCGGTCAGCGGCAGTGTGCAGGCATGCAGCACCTTGGACTCGCCGTGCTTGTTGGTGTGATCCATCACCACCACGACGCGGCCGACACCCGCGACAAGGTCCATCGCGCCGCCCATGCCCTTCACCAGCTTGCCGGGGATCATCCAGTTCGCGAGGTCACCGGTTTCCGACACTTCCATCGCGCCGAGGATCGCCATCGCGATCTTGCCGCCGCGGATCATCGCGAAGGACTGCGCGCTGTCGAAATAGGCGGTATGCGGCAGTTCGGTGATCGTCTGCTTGCCGGCGTTGATCAGGTCGGGGTCTTCCTCGCCCTCGTAGGGAAACGGGCCCATGCCGAGCATGCCGTTTTCCGATTGCAGCGTCACGCTGACGCCCTCGGGGATGTAGTTCGACACCAGCGTCGGAATGCCGATGCCGAGGTTCACGTACATCCCGTCGCGCAGTTCCTGCGCCGCGCGGGCGGCCATCTGGTTGCGGTCCCACGCCATCTCTCAGGCCTCCTCGCGCTTGCGGGTGGTGCGGTTCTCGATCCGCTTCTCGTGGTTCCCCTGGATCAGGCGATGCACGTAGATGCCGGGCAGGTGGATATGGTCGGGGTCAAGGCTGCCGGTCGGCACGATCTCCTCGACCTCCAGAACGCAGACCTTGCCGCAGGTCGCCGCCGGCGGGTTGAAGTTGCGCGAGGTCTTGCGAAACACCGCGTTGCCGGTCGCATCGGCCTTCCAGGCCTTGACGATCGCCAGGTCCGCGACGATCCCGCGTTCGAGGATGTAGGTCTGACCGTCGAAGTCCTTGTGCTCCTTGCCCTCGGCGATGACGGTGCCGACCCCGGTCCTGGTGTAGAAGCCGGGGATGCCGGCGCCGCCGGCGCGCATCCGCTCGGCCAGCGTGCCCTGCGGGTTGAATTCCAGCTCCAGCTCGCCCGAAAGGTACTGGCGCATGAATTCCGCGTTCTCGCCGACGTAGGAGGAGATCATCTTCCGGATCTGCCGGCTTTCCAGCAGGATGCCCAGGCCGAACCCGTCGACCCCGGCGTTGTTCGAGGCCACCGTGATGTCCTTCGTTCCCGCCTCGCGGATCGCCGCGATCAGCAGTTCGGGAATGCCGCAAAGGCCGAAGCCCCCGGCGGCGATCGTCATCCCGTCGAACAGCAGACCGTCAAGGGCCTCCGCCGCCGACCCGTAGACCTTTTTCATTGCCCTCTCCCTCAGGAACCGTTGCGCCGGTTTGTCGCCGCTCGGGCCGGTCAAGTCAATCGCCGCGCCGCGGCGGGGGCGGGAGCGTCGCGTCAGTCAACAGCCTTCTTCGCGGCGGCTTTCCTGGCGGTCGCCTTCTTCGGCGCCGCCTTCTTGGGTGCCGCCTTCTTGGTTGCCGGTTTCTTGGCGGCCGTCTTCGCGGGTGCCTTGCGCCGGCCCTTGCCGCCCTTGGCGGCCTTCTCGGCCACCAGCGCCAGCGCCTGCTCCAGCGTCACGGTCTCGGGCGCCAAGTCCCTGGGCAAGGTCGCGTTGATCTTCTGCCACTTGACGTAGGGCCCGTAGCGGCCGGGCATCACCTGCACCTCGCCGCCCTCGGGATGTTCGCCCAGCACCTTCAGCGGCTGCGCGGCCGGGCCGCGGCCGGTGCGGGCGGCCTTCTGCGCCAGTACCTCGACGGCGCGGTTCATGCCGACGGTGAACACCTCTTCGGCCTCGGGCAGGTTGGCGTAGATCCGGCCGTGGCGGACGTAGGGCCCGTAGCGGCCGATCCCGGCCTCCACCGGTTCGCCGTCGTCGGGATGCGGGCCGATGGCGCGCGGCAGGGCCAGCAGCTGCAGCGCGCGGTCAAGGTCGATCGTGTCGGGCGCCCAGCCCTTGGGCAGGCTGGCGCGCGGCGGCTTGGGCTGCTCCTCGGTCGCCTCGCCGCGCTGCACGTAGGGGCCGAAGCGGCCGGTGCGCAGGGTGATCGGCTCGCCGGCCTCGTCATGGCCCAGCAGCTTGCCGTCGGGGCCGATGTCGCCCTCCTCCTCGCCGTTCGGGCTGGAGATCGGGCGGGTATAGCGGCATTCGGGATAGTTGCCGCAGCCGATGAAGGCGCCGCCGGAGCGGGCGGTCTTCAGGTGCAGCCGGCCCTCGCCGCAGACCGGGCAGACGCGCGGATCGGACCCGTCGGGGCGCGGCGGATAAAGATGCGGGGCCAGGAAATCGTCGATCTTGCCCAGAACCTCGCCGATCCGCAGGTCGGAGGTTTCGGCCAGCGCGGCGGAGAAATCGCGCCAGAACCGGGCCAGAACCTCCTTGTAGTCGCGGCTGCCGGCCGAGATGTCGTCCAGCTCGCTTTCCAGCAGCGCGGTGAAATCGTACTCGACGTAGCGGCGGAAGAAATTCGCGAGGAAGGCGGTGACCAGCCGGCCCTTGTCCTCGGGGATCAGCCGGCCCTGGTCCTTTCGGACGTATTCGCGGTCCTGGATCGTGGTCACGATCGAGGCGTAGGTCGAGGGCCGCCCGATCCCCAGTTCCTCCATCCGCTTGACCAGCGTCGCCTCGGTGTAGCGCGGCGGCGGCTGGGTGAAATGCTGCTCGGGCGTGATCGCGCGCTTGTCGACCGTCTCGCCCTGCATCAGTTGCGGCAGCCGCGCGCCGTCCTCGTCATCGGCATCGTCGCGGCCTTCCTCGTAGACCTTGAGGAAGCCGTCGAACAGCAGCACCTGCCCGGTGGCCCGCAGCCCCACCTCGCCGTCCGGCGAGGCGATGTCGACCACCGTGCGCTCCAGCCGCGCGGCCTCCATCTGGCTGGCGATGGTGCGCTTCCAGATCAGGTCATAGAGCCTGCGCTGGTCGGAATCGGCGATCCGCAGCTTGTCGGGCCGGGCATGCATGTCGGTAGGCCGGATGCATTCATGCGCTTCCTGCGCGTTCTTGGCCTTGTTCTTGTACATCCGCGGGCTTTTCGGGACGTAGTCCGCCCCGAAGAAATCCTTCACCGCGTCGCGGGCGGCCATCACCGCCTCGGGCGCCATGTCGATCCCGTCGGTCCGCATGTAGGTGATCAGCCCGGCCTCGTAGAGCCGTTGCGCCGAACTCATTGCCTGGCGCGCGCCCATGCCGAACTTGCGGCTGGCCTCCTGTTGCAGGGTCGAGGTCATGAACGGCGGCGCGGGGTTGCGGCTGGCCGGTTTCGCCTCCACCGCCTTGACCGTCAGGGGCCGCGAGGTCACCGCCTGCACCGCCAGTTCGGCCGCCGTTTCGCTGGCCAGGTCGAACTTGTCGAGTTTCCTGCCCGACAGGCTGACGAGGCGCGCGTCGAATTCCTGCCCGCGCGGGGTGACCAGCCGGGCCGAGACCGTCCAGTATTCCCGCGCCCGGAACGCCTCGATCTCCATCTCGCGCTCGACGATCAGCCGCAGGCATACCGATTGCACGCGGCCCGCCGATTTCGCGCCTGGCAGTTTGCGCCACAGCACCGGCGACAGCGAAAAGCCCACGAGGTAGTCGAGCGCGCGGCGGGCCAGGTAGGCCTCCACCAGTTCCATGTCGACCTCGCGGGGCTTCTCCATCGCCTCGGTGACGGCGGCCTTGGTGATCGCGTTGAAGGTCACGCGGCGCACCGCCTTGCCCTTTTTCAGCGTTGGCGCCAGCGCCTCCTGCAGATGCCACGAGATCGCCTCGCCCTCGCGGTCGGGGTCGGTGGCGAGGATCAGCGTGTCGTCGTCCTTCAGCGCCTCGGCGATCGCGCGGACATGCTTGCGGCTGTCCGAGGCGACCTCCCATGTCATCGCGAAACCGTGATCGGGATCGACCGATCCGTCCTTCGGCGGCAGGTCGCGGACATGGCCGTAGGAGGCGAGCACGGTGTAGCCCGGCCCGAGATACTTGTTGATCGTCTTGGCCTTGGCAGGCGATTCGACAACGACAACGGCCATGGAATCCTCTGGTTCGTGCGGCATGGATCGACCGCCGCGGGATGGGCGGGGACCATGGGCTGCATGATGGGGCGCTGTCAATGCGGGGCGTTTCGGCGATGCCGCGCCGCGGCGTCGCAGCCTTGCCGGCAGGTCAATCCGACCGCGCGAAAAGCCCGCCGGGCTGGCGGCTGACCCGGCCGTCGAGTTCCAGTTCCACAAGGCCGGCGGAAACCGCGGCCGCCGGAAGGCGAAGATCGCGGATCAGCTGGTCCTCGGCGGTGGGCGAGGGGCCGAGCCGGTCGAGGATTTGCGCGTGCAGGTCGCGGGTTTCGGCGCGCGGGCGTTCGGGCGGGCCCGGCGGCGGCGCGGCGGGCGGCCGGGGCGGCGGCGCGGCGGCTTCGGCGACCCGCGCGATCGGCGCGGCCGCACCGCCCAGCGCGGCCAGCACGTCATCGGCGCCGCGCACCAGCACCGCGCCGTCGCGAATGAGCGCGTTGCAGCCGCCGGCGCGGCCATCCATCGGGTGGCCGGGGACCGCCAGCACCTCGCGGCCCTGATCCAGCGCCATCCGCGCGGTGATCAGCGAGCCCGACCGCGCCGCGGCCTCCACCACGATCACCGCGCGGGCCAGCCCGGCGATGATCCGGTTGCGTTGCGGGAAATGCCGGGCCTGCGGCTGCAGCCCGGGCGGCTGTTCCGACAGCCGCAGCCCGCGACCCGCGATCTCGGCGGCCAGCGCGGTGTTCTCGGCGGGATAGATCACGTCGATGCCGCCGGCCTGCACCGCGATCGTGGCGGGCAGGGCGGCGCCATGCGCGGCCGCGTCGATCCCGCGGGCAAGGCCCGAAACCACCGCGTAGCCCGCCGCAGCGACATCCTCGGCCAGACGCCGCGCCATCCGGTAGCCCAGCGACGAAGCGTTGCGCGCCCCGATCACCGCCACCGCCGGCCGGCCGGCCAGCCCCGCGTCGCCGATCGCCCACAGCATCGGCGGCGCATCGGCGATTTCCGCAAGGATGGCGGGATACCCCGGCTGGCCGCGAAACACCGGGCGCGCACCCGCGCGCCGGCCCGCGGCCAGTTCGGCGCGGGCGGCGGCCTCGGAACAGGGTTCGTAGGACTTCACCCCCGCCGCGCGGGCGACCTCCGGCAAGCTCTCCAGCGCGTTCTGCGCAGATCCGGTTTCACCGAGAAGGCGCCAGAAGGTCGTGGGCCCGACGCGACGGGATCGAATGAGGCGGAGCCAGACGAGTTCATCTTCTTCCGTGGTGGGTGGGGTGAAGGGGGTGGGAAGAGAAAACAAATCGTTCTCCATCCGGTCCTCCGCCTCATTCGCAAGACAGAGTTTGCGTCGTTAAGGTTAACGAGTCGTTACCGGATACCGGAAAGTTTGCCGGGCTGCGCGAAAGTCGGTCAGGCGGCGCTGCCGCCCACCGTCAGCCCGCCGATCATCAGCGTCGGCTGGCCCACGCCGACCGGCACCCATTGCCCGGCCTTGCCGCAATTGCCGATCCCGGGGTCGAGCTTCATGTCGTTGCCGATCGCCCGGATCTGCCGCAGCGCGGTCGCGCCGTCGCCGATCAGCGTCGCGCCCTTGACCGGCGCGCCGACGCGCCCGTTCCTCACCCGGTAGGCCTCGGTGCAGGAAAAGACGAACTTGCCGCTGGTGATGTCGACCTGCCCGCCGCCGAAGCCCACGGCCCAGATCCCGTCCTTCAGATCGGCGACGATACCCTCGGGGTCGGCCTCGCCGGCCAGCATGTAGGTATTGGTCATCCGCGGCATCGGGATATGGGCATAGCTTTCGCGCCGGCCGTTGCCGGTGGGGTCGACCCCCATCAGCCGGGCGTTCTGCCGGTCCTGCATGAAGCCCACGAGAATCCCGTCCTCGATCAGCACGGTCCGGCCCGAGGGCGTGCCCTCGTCGTCGACGGTGATCGATCCGCGCCGCCCCTCGATCGTGCCGTCGTCGAGCACGGTTACGCCGGGCGCGGCCACCCGCTGCCCCATCAGCCCGGCGAAGGCCGAGGTCTTCTTGCGGTTGAAATCGCCCTCCAGCCCGTGGCCCACGGCCTCGTGCAGCAGGATGCCGGGCCAGCCGGGGCCAAGCGCCACATCCATCACGCCGGCCGGCGCCGGTTCGGCCGACAGGTTCACCCGCGCCACCCGCAGCGCCTCGCGGGCCACGCCCTGCCAGTTGTCGCGCGCGATCAGGCCCGACAGGCCGGTGCGCCCGCCGCCGCCGTACTGGCCGCTTTCGCGGCGGCCGTTCTCCTCGACGATGACCGCGACATTCAGTCGCGCCATCGGCCGCGTGTCGGCCACGATCCCGCCCTCGGGCCGCAGGATCACCACCTCCTGCAGCGAGGCCGAGACGGTGGCGGAGACCTGGACGACGCGGGGATCGAGATCGCGCAGGAAGGCGTCGATCTCGCGCAGCAGGTCGACCTTCACGCCAAAGCCCGCCTCCGCCATCGGGTCGTCGTCGCCGTAGAGCCGGCGGTTCGATCCGGGCGGCGGCGCGGCCATCACGCCGCCGCCGTCGCCCACCGCCAGCCGCGCGGTTTCCGCAGCGCGGGCCAGTGCGCGTTCGCTGATCTCGGTGGAATGGGCATAGCCCGCCACCTCGCCCCGGACGGCGCGCAGCCCGAAGCCTTCCGAGGCGTCGTAGCTGGCCGTCTTGATGCGCCCGTCGTCAAGCACCAGCGCCTCCGACCGGCGCCGTTCGAGGAACAGCTCGCCGTCCTCCGCCCCCTCTGTCGCGGCGCGCAGCGTGGCCAGCGCGGCCTCTGGGTCGAGATGCGTTTCGAACGGGGCGAAGCGGGTGTCGGTCATGGTCTGGGCTTTCCTCGTCGTTGATTCAGGTCAACTCGCGGCGCCGTGTCGCAACGGTTTCGCTTGTCGGACCCAGATGAATATGGTTTTAGAATGCCCGCGACACAACGGGGGCTTCCCTGCGGAGAGGGGGCCGGCCGGGCGGCAGGGAGAGCCGCGTCAGGAATGGGATAACACAATGCGTCTTGCCACTTTCCGGGCCGCCGCCGCGGCCGCCTTCACCGCAACGATCACGGCCGGCGCTGTTCACGCCCAAAGCGCGGTCGAGGGGCTGCCGGTCGTCGGCGCGCCGGTGCCGAATGGCACGGGCTTCCACCCCGCCGCGTCGGAACTGGCGCGCGACCAGCAGTGGCTCGACGGCCTGCTGCACGTGATCATGGCCGTCGTGGTCGTGCTGGTGCTGGCGCTGCTCGCCGCGGTGATCCTGCGCTACAACGCGAGGTCGAACCCGAACCCGGCGCGCTTCACCCATAACACCCCGCTCGAGGTCGCCTGGACGATCGTGCCGGTGCTGATCCTTGTGGTGATCGGCTCGTTCTCGCTGCCGATCCTGTTCAAGCAGCAGGAAATCCCCGAGGCCGACATCACGATCAAGGTGACCGGCTACCAGTGGTTCTGGGGCTACGAATATGTCGACGAGGGCTTCGGCTTCGACAGCTTCATGCTGGCCCGCGAAGACCTGGCGGATTACGGCTACGAGGACAGCGCCTATCTTCTGGCGACCGACACCGCCGTGGTCGTGCCGGTCGGCAAGACCATCGTGATGAACGTGACCGCCGCCGACGTGATCCATTCCTGGACCGTGCCGGCCTTCGCGGTGAAGCAGGACGCGGTGCCGGGCCGGATCGCGCAGCTGTGGTTCGCCGCGGAGAAGGAAGGCGTTTATTTCGGGCAGTGTTCGGAACTGTGCGGCAAGGATCACTCCTACATGCCGATCACCGTCAAGGTGGTCAGCGAAGAGGCCTATGCCGACTGGCTGGACGAGGCCAAGGCGCTCTACGCCGGCCTGCCGGCGCCGGTGAACGTCGCCTCGGCCGACTGAGCGGCCGAGCGGGAGGGCGCGGCCGGGCCCTATGCCCGGTCCCGCGCGAGGGAGAGAAGCCTGGATGAGCGACCTGACCGCCCATGACGCGCCGCGCGACGCCGGTTTCGGCGATTTCGTGGTGCTGCTGAAACCGCGGGTGATGTCGCTGGTGGTGTTCACCGCCTTCGTCGGGCTGATGGTCGCGCCGGTGTCGGTGCATCCGCTGGTGGCTTTCGTGTCGATCCTGTTCATCGCGCTGGGCGGCGGCGCCTCGGGCGCGCTGAACATGTGGTACGACGCCGATATCGACGCGGTGATGCGCCGCACCAAGTCGCGCCCGGTGCCGGCCGGCCGGGTCACGCCGGGCGATGCGCTGGGCCTCGGGCTCGGCTTGTCGGGGATTTCGGTGATGATGCTGGGGCTGGCCGCGAACTGGTTCGCCGCCGCCTTCCTCGCCTTCACGATCTTCTTCTACGTCGCGGTCTACACCATGTGGCTCAAGCGCCTGACGCCGCAGAACATCGTCATCGGCGGCGCCGCGGGGGCCTTTCCGCCGATGATCGGCTGGGCGGTGGCGACCGGCGGCATCGGCCTGGAACCGGTTCTGATGTTCGCGCTGATCTTCATGTGGACGCCGCCGCATTTCTGGGCGCTGGCGC
>CAYUXM010000043.1:0-16186 GCA_964448765.1 uncultured Rhodobacterales bacterium | reverse complement strand
CGGCCGCGGCCAGCGGCACCTGCCTGTCGGCCAGCACCGGCGACCAGTGCACGGTGCCGGCATGGCTGTCGACGAAACCGGGCACGCCCAACCCCACCGCCGACAGGTCGCCACGCGTGATCCCGGCGGCGGAACAGACCCGGTCGAGCAGCGTTTCCGTGCCGTCCAGCAATTCCGGCAGCGTCAGCGCGCCGGGCCGCCGCGGCAGCGCCTCGCCGGCCAGCAGGTTGCCCGCGAAATCGACGACGACGGCAGAGTTCTCCCGGTCCGACAGCTTGATCCCGGCCACCAGATGCGCGCCCGGCCGCACACCCAGCAGCACGGCGGGCCGGCCGCGCGCCGCTTCCGCCTCGCGCGGGGCGGCGACCTCTTCCAGCAGCCCGCTCTCGATCAGTTCCGAGGTCAGCGTGGTGACCGAGGCCGGGCTGACCGACAGATCCTTGGCCACCTGCACCCGCGCGATCTGGCCGGCCGCGCGGACCCGTTCGAAGACCTGCTGGCGCAGCGGACGCTGCGTGACCGACAGCGACGGGATCAACGGCCCGCAGCCCTTGCGATCGCCCAATGCCTGCACCGTGTCGGACATGCCGCCTCCAGTTAATTCGTGTACCTAACAAAATATCTGCGGCGCAGCACGGTTTCCGGCCCTCCGGCGATCATTCATGCCGCAACGCGGCGATTTTCTCGTCAGTTTATTGCGCGATGCAAGTCTCGGAGAGAATTTTTATTTTGACAACTAAAAATATGAGAGTCAGGCTGATGGCGTTTCGGCGATTCCGCCGGGCAGGCCGGTGCTGGCCGCATCCAAGGGAGGACCATATGCACAGAACGATCATCGCCGCCGCCGTGGCGACCCTCGGGTTTTCCTCGGCCGCGCTGGCCCAGGATCTGACCGTCGGCGTCTCCTGGTCGAACTTCCAGGAAGAGCGCTGGAAGACCGACGAGGCCGCGATCAAGGGCGCGCTGGACGCCGCCGGGGCCGAATACATCTCGGCCGATGCGCAATCCTCGACGGCCAAGCAGCTGTCGGATGTCGAAAGCCTGATCGCGCAGGGCGCCGACGTGCTGATCCTGCTGGCGCAGGACACCCAGGCGATCATCCCGGCCGTCGAGGCCGCCGCGGCCGAGGGCATCCCGGTCATCGCCTATGATCGCCTGATCGAGGATGCGCGCGCCTTCTACATCACCTTCGACAATGTCGAGGTCGGCCGGATGCAGGCCCGCGCCGTCTTCGCCGCGCAGCCCACCGGCAACTACGTGATGATCAAGGGCTCGCCGACCGATCCGAACTCCGACTTCCTGCGCGGCGGCCAGCAGGAAATCATCCAGGCCGCGGTGGATTCGGGCGACATCACCATCGTCGGCGAGGCCTATACCGACGGCTGGCTGCCCGCGAACGCGCAGCGCAACATGGAACAGATCCTCACCGCCAACGACAACAACGTCGATGCCGTGATCGCCTCGAACGACGGCACCGCCGGCGGCGTCGTCGCCGCGCTGACCGCGCAGGGGATGGAGGGCATCCCGGTGTCGGGGCAGGACGGCGATCATGCCGCGCTGAACCGCGTCGCGCTCGGCACCCAGACCGTCAGCGTCTGGAAGGACGCGCGCGAACTGGGCAAGGCCGCGGGCGAGATCGCGGTGCAGCTGGGCGGCGGCACGGCGGGCGATGCCATCGACGGCGCGTCGAAGTTCACCACGCCGGGCAACGTCGAGGTGAACGCGGTGTTCCTGGCCCCGGTGCCGATCACGCAAGACAACCTGACGACCGTGGTCGATGCCGGCTGGATTTCGCAGGAGGCGCTGTGCCAGGGCGTTTCCGGCGGCCCGGCCCCCTGCAACTGAACCCGGGCCTGACAGCCCGCACCGGGCCGTCCCGCGCCACGCGCGGGGCGGCCCCCATCCACCCCGGGAACCGTTCCGATGTCTGATGCCACGTCCACCGGCGCAGGGCCGCGCCCGCGCCGCGGCTTCCTCGCCGCGCTCGAGATCGACACGCGCCTTCTGGGCATGATCGGCGCCTTCTTCGTCATCTGCCTGGTGTTCAACGTCTGGACGGAGGGCCGGTTCCTCACGCCGCGCAACATCTTCAACCTGACGATCCAGACCGTCAGCGTCGCGATCATGGCGACCGGCATGGTCTTCGTCATCGTCACCCGGCATATCGACCTGTCGGTGGGCGCGCTGCTGGCGACCTGTTCGGCGGTCATGGCGATGACCCAGACGGAGATCCTGCCGAACGCGCTGGGCCTCGGCTTCGGGCATCCGCTGATCCCCTGGGTCACGATCCTCGTCGGTGTCGTCACCGGCGTGATCATCGGCGCCTTCCACGGCTACCTGATCGGCTACCTGACGATTCCGGCCTTCATCGTGACGCTGGGCGGGCTTCTGGTCTGGCGAAACGTCGCGTGGTTCCTGACCCGCGGCCAGACCATCGGGCCGCTCGACGAAACCTTCCAGACGCTGGGCGGGATCAACGGCACGCTGGGCGAAACCGGCAGCTGGATCCTTGGCGGGCTGGCGGCGGCGGCGGCGATCTGGGGGCTGTGGTCGGTTCGGCGCAACAAGATCCGCCACGATTTCCCGGTCAAGCCGGTCTGGGCCGAGGTCACGCTGGCGGCGATCGTCGTCGCCGCGATCCTCGGGTTCGTGGCCACCCTGAACGCCTACGAGATTCCCGTGCGCCGGCTGGCGCAGATGTTCGAGGCCCGGGGCGAGGTGATGCCCGACGGGCTGACGGTGGGCTACGGCGTGCCTTATTCGGTGCTGTTGCTGATCGCCATCGCCACGGTGATGACGATCGTCGCGCAGAAAACCCGGCTGGGCCGCTACATCTTCGCCGCCGGCGGCAACCCGGATGCCGCCGAACTGTCGGGGATCGACACGCGGCTGCTGACCGTCAAGGTCTTCGCCATCGTCGGCGCGCTGTGCGCGCTGTCGGCCGTCGTTGCCTCCGCCCGACTGACCTTCCATTCGAACGACATCGGCACGCTGGACGAATTGCGCGTGATCGCCGCTGCGGTGATCGGCGGCACCGCGCTGGCCGGCGGGGTCGGCACGATCTACGGCGCGATCCTTGGCGCGCTGATCATGCAGTCGCTGCAATCGGGCATGGCGATGGTCGGCGTCGATGCGCCCTACCAGAACATCGTCGTCGGTGTCGTGCTGGTCGTCGCGGTGCTTGTCGACATCATCTACCGCCGCAGAACGGGGGACCGGATATGACCATCGATCGCAGCGGAACCCCGCTTGTCGAGATGCGCGACATGGTGAAAAGCTTCGGCGGCATCCACGCCGTCGACCATGTCACCGTCAACCTCTATCCCGGCGAGGTCGTCGGCATCCTGGGCCATAACGGCGCGGGCAAGTCGGTGCTGATGAAGATGCTGTCGGGCGCGATCCAGCGCGACGCGGGCGAGATCATCGTCAAGGGCCAGTCCGCGCAGATCAACAACCCGCGCGACGCCCGCCGTTACCGGATCGAGACGATCTACCAGTATCTCGCGCTGGCCGACAATCTCGACGCCGCCGCGAACCTGTTCCTCGGCCGCGAACTGGTCACGCCGCTGGGCCTTGTCGACGACGCGCAGATGGAGGCCGAGACGCGCAAGATCATGAAGCGGCTGAACCCCAACTTCCGCCGCTACACCGCCCCGGTGAAGGCGCTGTCGGGCGGTCAGCGCCAGTCCGTCGCCATCGCGCGGGCGGTCTATTTCAACGCCGAGATCCTGATCATGGACGAACCCACCGCCGCGCTGGGGGTCGAGGAAACGCGGATGGTCGCCGAACTGATCGACGAGCTGAAGCGGCAGGGGATCGGCATCTTCCTGATCGACCACGACATTCACCAGGTGAAGGCGCTGTGCGATCGCGCCTCGGTGATGAAGAACGGCCAGCTTGTCGGAACCGTCGACGTGCATCGCGCGACGGAGGACGACCTGCTGGGCATGATCATCGCCGGCAAGAACCCCGAACATCTGGCGGCGTGATGTATCTGGGTCTCGATCTCGGCACATCGGGGCTCAAGGGGCTGCTGATCGACACGGCGCAGCGCGTCGTGGCCGAGGCGACGGCGCCGCTTTCGGTCTCGCGCCCGCATCACGGCTGGTCGGAACAATGGCCGTCGGACTGGATCGCGGCGGCCGAGGCGGTGCTGGCCGATCTCGCCACGCGGGCCGACCTGTCGGCGGTGGACGGGATCGGCCTGTCGGGCCAGATGCACGGCGCCACGCTGATCGACGCCTCGGCCGAGGTGCTGCGCCCCTCGATCCTGTGGAACGACACCCGCGCCCATGCCGAGGCGGCGGAACTTGACGCCGATCCGCGGTTCCGCGCCATCACCGGCAACATCGTCTTTCCGGGCTTCACCGCGCCCAAGCTGGTCTGGGTCGCGCGCCACGAACCGGCGCTGTTCGACCGGGTGGCCAGGGTGCTGCTGCCGAAGGATTACCTGCGGCTGTGGCTGACCGGCGAGGCGGTGGCCGAAATGTCCGACGCGGCGGGGACAAGCTGGCTGGATACCGGGGCGCGCGATTGGTCGGACGACCTGCTGGCCGCAACGGGGCTGACCCGCGCGCAGATGCCGCGGCTGGTCGAGGGATCGGAGGTGTCCGGCGGGCTCAGGGCCGAGATCGCGCAGCGTTTCGGGATGCGCGCGGGCCTGCCGGTGGCCGGCGGCGCGGGCGACAATGCCGCGGCGGGGATCGGCGCGGGCGCGGTCTCGGCCGGGGCCGGCTTCGTCTCGCTCGGCACCTCGGGGGTGCTGTTCGCGGCGACAGAGGGCTACAGCCCCACGCCGGACACCGCCGTGCATACCTTCTGCCACGCGCTGCCCGGGCGCTGGCACCAGATGGGGGTGATCCTGTCGGCCACCGATTCGCTGAACTGGTTCGCCGGCCTCGTTGGCGCCGAGGCGGCGGGGCTGACCGCCGGGCTCGGCCCGCTTCAGGCGCCCGGCGAGACCCTGTTCCTGCCCTATCTGGGCGGCGAACGGACCCCGTGGAACGACGCGAAGGTGCGCGGCGCGTTCCTGGGCCTCGAACATGCGACCGACCGCGCGGCGGCGACCCGCGCGGTGCTGGAGGGCGTGACCTTCGCGCTGGCCGACTGCCGCGACGCGCTGGCCGCCACCGGCACCCGGCTCGATCACCTGCTCGCCGTGGGTGGCGGTTCGCGCTCCGACTACTGGCTGTCGGCGATCGCCACGGCGCTGGGCCTGCCGCTCGCCGTGCCGGCGGAGGGAGATTTCGGCGCGGCCTTCGGTGCCGCCCGGCTGGGCCTGATGGCCGCCACCGGCGCCGGGGCCGAGGTGGCGACGCGCCCGCCGATCGCGCGGGTGGTGGACCCCGACGCCGCCCTTGCCGACGCCTTCGAGGCGGGCCACGCCCGCTACCGCGCCGCCGCGACAGCCATCAGGAGCCTGCCATGACCGATTTCTTCAGGGGCATCGAACCGATCCGCTACGAGGGCCCGGACAGCGACAACGAATTCGCCTTCCGCCACTACGACCCCGACGACGTGGTGATGGGCAAGCGGCTGGAGGATCACCTGCGCTTCGCGGTGGCATACTGGCACAGCTTCGCCTGGCAAGGCGGCGACCCGTTCGGCGGCCAGACCTTCCAGCGTCCGTGGTTCGGCGACACGATGGCGCTTGCCCGCCTCAAGGCCGACGTGGCGTTCGAGCTGTTCGACATCCTCGGGGTGCCGTTCTTCTGCTTTCACGATGCCGACGTGCGGCCCGAGGGTGCGAGTTTCGCCGAAAGCCTGCGCAACCTCGAAGAGATCACCGACTACTTCGCGGCCAAGATGGAGGGCCGCAAGACCCGGCTGCTGTGGGGCACCGCCAACCTGTTCACCCATCGCCGCTTCATGTCTGGCGCCGCCACCAACCCCGATCCCGACGTGTTCGCCTGGGCCGCGGCAACGGTGAAGGCCTGCATGGACGCGACGCACCGGCTGGGTGGGCAGAACTACGTCCTGTGGGGCGGGCGCGAAGGCTACGAGACGCTTCTGAACACCGATCTGGGCCGCGAAACGGAACAGTTCGGGCGGTTCCTGTCGAAGGTCGTGGATTACAAGCACAAGATCGGCTTCCCCGGCACGATCCTGATCGAACCGAAGCCGCAGGAACCCACCAAGCACCAGTACGATTACGACGTCGCCACGGTCTACGGCACGCTGAAGCGCTTCGGGCTGGAGGACGAGGTCAAGGTGAACATCGAACAGGGCCACGCGATCCTCGCGGGCCACAGTTTCGAGCACGAGATCGCGCTGGCGGCGGCGCTGGGCATCTTCGGCTCCATCGACATGAACCGCAACGACTACCAGTCCGGCTGGGATACCGACCAGTTTCCCAACAACGCGCCGGAACTGGCGCTGGCCTATTACGAGATCCTGCGCGCCGGCGGCTTCACGACCGGCGGCACCAATTTCGACGCCAAGCTGCGCCGCCAAAGCCTCGATCCCGAAGACCTTGTGATGGCCCATGCCGGCGCGATGGACGTTTGCGCCCGCGGGCTGAAGGCCGCGGCGGCGATGCTGGCCGATGGCGGGCTGGAACGCGCGCGCGCCGAACGCTACGCCGGCTGGGACAGCCCGGCGGCGCGGGCGATGCTGGCCGACGAGGATTTCGACACCATCGCGGCCCGCGTCATCGCCGGCGGGGTCGATCCCGAACCGCGTTCGGGCCGGCAGGAGCGGCTGGAAAACCTGTGGAACCGCTTCGTCTGAGCGCCGGTCAGGCCGCGGCGGCCATCTCCGCCCGGCGTTCCCGCACCGGCAGGTGAACCAGCGCGGAGAACGCGCCGACGCCGACGCCGATCCACCACACCAGCGTATAGTCGCCGGTGATGTCATACATCCGGCCGCCCAGCCAGACACCGAGGAACCCGCCCAGCTGGTGGCTGAAGAACACGATGCCGTAGAGCGTGCCCATGTAGCGCAACCCGTAGATATGCGCGATCAGCCCCGAGGTCAGCGGCACCGTCGCCAGCCACAAGGCCCCCATCACCGCCGAGAACACCAACACCGATGTTGGCGTGATCGGCAGCAGGATGAAAGCGGCCGCCGCGATCGTCCGCGCCGTGTAGATGCCCGCCAGCAGGTATTTCTTGGTGTAGCGCTTGCCCAGTACGCCCGCGTAGATCGTGCCCGCGATGTTCGCCAGCCCGATCACCGAAAGCGCCACCGCGCCCAGCGCGGAGGTCGAGGTGACGCCCAGCGAGGCCAGCGTGCCGGACGGATCGATCGCGCCGCACATCTCGGTCACGAAGGCCGGGAAATGCGCGGTGACGAAGGCCAGCTGGTAGCCACAGGAGAAAAAGCCAAGGAAGATCAGCGTGAAGCTCGGGTCGCGGACGGCGCGGGTCAGCACCGCGCCCATGCTTTCCTCCAGCTCCGCGCGGCTGGCGCGCTCCGGCGCGCGCATCATCGGCAGCACCAGAAGCGCGCCGAGGATCACGCCGGCGAAGATCACGAACACCGTCTGCCACGGGAAAACGGCCAGCAGGCCGGCGGCCACCGGCGGGCCGATCACCTGCCCGGCCGATCCGGCCGCCGTGGCGATCCCCAGCGCGATGGAACGGTTCTCGTCCGAACTGGCGCGGCCGACGACGGCGAGGATCACGCCGAAACCGGTGCCGGCGATGCCGAAGCCGACCAGAACCTCCAGAAGCTGATGTTCAAGCGGCGTGGTCGCGAAGGCCGACAGCACGAGCCCGGCGGCGTATAGGCCCGCGCCCGCGACGATGGCGCGGCGGTCGCCGAACCGTTCGGCGATGGCGCCGAAGATCGGCTGGCCGATCCCCCAGGCAAGGTTCTGGATCGCGATGGCGAGCGAGAAGTCGGCCCTGAGCCAGCCGAATTCCTCGGCGATCGGGATCTGGAACACGCCGAAACTGGCCCGGATCGCGAAGCCCAGCATGATCACGATGCAGCCGGCCACCAGAACCGGCGTGACGAGCGGGGCCCTGGCCCTTGTCATGGCAGTCTCCTGTCGCGCGGCGGCAACGGTGCGCCAAGCCGGCACGGCCGTCAAATGCGCAATTGTATGCGACACAAATCCGCCGCCCCTTCCCACGGCGGCCCGCGGCAGGCTATCGGAATGGCCATGAGACAGACGCTGACCGAGATCTACGACGCGCGCATCCACTCCGGCGCCCTGCGCCCCGATGCCGGCCAGCGCGCGGTGCTGCCGATCCTCGAAGAGGTCCGCCAGGTGCTGGAGGCGCAACCGGCGAAGCGCGGGGTGTTCGCGGGCCTCTTCGCCAAGCCGCCGGTTCTGCCCAAGGGGCTTTATCTGTGGGGCGGGGTCGGGCGCGGCAAGTCGATGCTGATGGACCTGTTTTTCGAACACACCGCGATCACCGCGAAGCGGCGCGTGCATTTCCACGCCTTCATGCAGGAGGTGCAGGGCCAGTTGCACGAGGTGCGCAAGACCGGGGTGGACGACGCGATCCGCCCTGTGGCCGAGGCGGTGGCCGACGCGGTGCGGCTGTTGTGCTTCGACGAGATGCAGATCACCGACATCGCCGATGCGATGATCGTCGGACGGCTGTTCCAGGGCCTGTTCGACCGGGGCGTGACGATTGTCACCACCTCGAACCGGCCGCCGCGCGACCTGTACAAGGACGGGCTGAACCGGCCGCTGTTCCTGCCGTTCATCGCGCTTCTGGAAGACCGGCTGACGGTGCATGAACTGGAAAGCGAGACGGATTATCGCCAGCACCGGCTGGCCGGGGCGCAGGTCTGGTTCGCGCCGGCCGGCGCGGCGGCGCGCGAGGCGATCGAGGCGATCTGGCTGGAACTGACCGGCGGCGGCGGCGACGGGAACCTGCGGCTGGCCGTCAAGGGCCGCGAGGTGGTGCTGCCCGACGCGCGGTCCGGCGTGGCGCGGGCGACGTTCTGGGACTTGTGCGGCCAGCCGCTGGGCCCGGCCGATTACCTGGCCATCGCCGATGCCCTGCGGGTGCTGATTGTCGAGGAAATCCCGCATCTGGGCATTTCCAACTACAACGAGGCCAAGCGCTTCGTGACCCTGATCGACACGCTGTACGAGGCGAAGGTCCGGCTGATCGCCTCGGCGGCGGACGAACCGGAGCGGATCTATACCGAGGGCGAGGGCAGTTTCGAATTCGCCCGCACGGCCAGCCGGCTGCGCGAGATGCAGGGCGCGGACTGGGCGGCGGGGTAGCCGCTAGCCGTTTTCGCGCAAGACCTGCCCGGCGAGGTAGAGCGAGCCGGAAATCAGGATCCGCGCGCCCGGTTCCCGCGCCGCGATGGCCTGCACCGCCGCCAGCACGGTGTCGGCCGTTTCCGCCGCGATGCCCACCGACCGCGCCGCCTCGGCCGTCGCCTCGGCCGGCAAGGTCGCCGCCTCGCCGGGGATCGACACCGCCGTCAGGCTGGCGGCATGGTCGGCCAGCGGGCGCATGTAGCCCGCCACGTCCTTGGTGTTCAGCATGCCGGTGACCAGATGCGTGGGCTTCGCGGGCAGCCGCGCCAGCGTTGCCGCCACGGCCGCGCCGCCGGCCGGGTTGTGGCCGCCGTCCAGCCACAATTCGCAGTCCCCCGCCGCCGCCACCAGCGGGCCGGTTTTCAGCCGCTGCATCCGCGCCGGCCATTCGGCCCGGCCGACCGCCGCCTCGCAGGATGCCTCGCCGAAGCCCAGATGCCGCAGCGCCATCAGCGCCGCGCCGGCATTCTGCAGCTGGTGCGGGCCGGGCAGGTTCGGCAGCGGCAGGTCCAAAAGCCCGGTCTGGTCCTGGAACACCAGCCGCCCGCGTTCCTCCCAGGCCAGCCAGTCGCGGCCATGCACCAGCAGGGGCGCACCGACCGCCTCGGCCCGCGCCTCGATCGCCTCCAGTCCCTCGGACGTCTGCGGGCCGACGACGCACGGGACGCCGGGCTTCAGGATGCCCGCCTTCTCGCCCGCGATCTCGGTCACCGTGTCGCCGAGGTATTGCTGATGATCGAGCGACACCGGCGTGATGATCGTCAGCGCCGGGCGCGCGACCACGTTGGTGGCATCCAGCCGGCCGCCCAGCCCGACCTCCAAAAGCGTCCAGTCCGCCGGTTCGCGGGCGAAGGCCAAGAGCGCGGCGCAGGTCGTGATCTCGAAATAGGTGATCGGCGTGCCGCCGTTCGCGGCCTCGCAATCCGCCAGCACCGCGGCCAGATGGTCTTCGTCGATCAGCTTGCCCGCCAGCCGGATGCGTTCGTGAAACCGCGCCAGATGCGGCGAGGTATAGACATGCACCGCCGCCCCGGCCGCCTCCAGCCCGGCGCGGATCATCGCGAGCGTCGAGCCCTTGCCATTGGTGCCCGCGACATGGATCACCGGCGGCAGCGCCGCCTCGGGATGACCCAGCGCCGCCAGCAGCCGCCAGACCCGGTCGAGCGTGAGGTCGATGATCTTGGGATGCAGCGACATCATCCGGTCGAGGATGACGTCGGAACCGGGCCGCGCGGTCACGATCTGGCGGGCTCCGCTTCGGCCGGCGGTTCCGCCGGGGCCTCCGCCTCGGGCGGTGGCGGCGCCTCGGCGGCGGGGGCCGCGGGCTCGGGCGCAGGCAGGTCGCCCCGCACCGCCGGCGGCAGCGCCAGCAGCATCCGGGTGAGGGTGATCAGTTCCTCGCGCAGCGCGCGGCGATGCGTCACCCGGTCCAGCATGCCGTGATCGAGCAAGTACTCCGCGCGCTGGAAGCCCTCCGGCAGCTTCTCGCGGATCGTCTGTTCGATCACCCGCGGGCCCGCGAAACAGATCAGCGCGCCCGGTTCGGCGATCTGCACGTCGCCCAGCATCGCGTAGGAGGCCGTGACCCCGCCCGTGGTCGGATGGGTCAGCACCACGATATAGGGCAGCCCGGAATCCTTGAGCATCTGCACCGCCACGGTGGTGCGCGGCATCTGCATCAGCGACAGGATACCCTCCTGCATCCGCGCGCCGCCAGCCGCGGAAAACAGGATCAGCGGGCGCTTCATCTGCACCGCGCGCCCGGCCGCGGCGACGATGGCGTTGCCGACATACATGCCCATCGAGCCGCCCATGAAGGAAAAGTCCTGCGCGGCGGCGACCACGGGCGTGCGGCCGATCTCGCCCTCGGCCACCAGCATCGCCTCGCGCTCGCCGGTGGTCTTCTGCGCGGCGCGCATCCGGTCGGGATAGCGTTTCTGGTCGCGGAACTGCAGCGGGTCGGCCACCGGGTCGGGCACCTTGACCTCGGCGAAGATGCCGCCGTCGAACAGCCCCTCGAACCGCGCCCGGGGCGTGATCGCCATGTGGTGATCGCACGAGGTGCAGACGTTGAGATTGTCGGCAAGTTCGCGGTGAAACAGCATCGTGCCGCATTCGGGGCATTTCGACCACAGGTTCTCGGGCACCTCGCGGCGCGAGAACAGCGAGTTGATCTTGGGGCGGACGTAGTTGGTGATCCAGTTCATGCCCAGGGCCTCTGGTCGCGGCGTCAGGCCCGAGATAAGCCCGGCGACGGCGAAATGCAATCAGACCCGCAGAACCAGCCGCGCCACCAGCCACGAGACGATGAGTGCGCCAAGATCGACGGCCAGAAGCGGCAGGATCGCGCCGGGATCGCGCAGGTTGACCACCACGTTCCACAATGCCAGCCCGTCCAGCTGGCCCCACAGGCCGACAAGAAAGACCGAGGAGAAGTTGGTCGCGAAATGCAGCCCGACGGCCGCGCCGATGGTGCCGGTGCGCGCCGTGAGATCGGCGGCGAGGACACCGAAGAGACTTGCCCAAACGGCGATCAGCACGGCGCTGGCGCCGAACTCGCCGGGCGCGAAATGCAGCCAGCCGAACACCATCGAGGGCAGCACCATCCAGATCAGCGGGCTGCGGAACCGCGCCGCAAGCTGCTGCTGCAGATAGCCGCGGAACAAAAGCTCTTCGGCGCCGACCTGGATGATCAGGCCGGGCAGCGCCAGCGGCAGCCAGACCAGCCATTGCGACAGCGCCAGCCGGCGCCCGGCATCGTCCGACATCACGGTGATCGGCATCAGCACGACGGAAACCGCCAGCACCGCCGCGGCAACGCGAAGCGCGTGGCGCAGCGCCAGCCGCGGCGGGCCCAGCAGGCCGGAAACGGCCCGGCGATGCAGCGCGCGGGTGACAATCGCCACCGGCAGGGCGATCAGCACGAAACTGTACAAAAGCAGCGTCAGCCCCGGCGCCGTGCGCCCGGCGACGAAGCCCTCGACGAACCGTGCCGCCGCCCAGCCGCCCATCGTGGGTTCGAGCATGCGGACAAGCACGGTCAGCCCGCCGATCAGCGCCGCCCCGTAGGCCGCGCCGATCAGCACGAGCCCCAGCGCGGTGCGCCAAGGCTCCGCCCGCGGCCGCGCCGGTTCGGCATAGGCCGTGAGCGCGGCATAGGGATGGGGGCCGGTCATGGCCGCGAAGGTGGCCGAAGCGGCCTGGGCGGGCAAGCCATCATGCCGCCACGGCCGGCAGCCCGCCAAGCACGAGGTCGGCGACCATGTCGGCATAGTCCTCGCGCGCGATGTCGCGGCCGGGCCGGTGCCACAGGAAATACCAGTTCAGCATCGCGAAAACCGACATCGCCGCGGGTTTCAGCCGGTCGGACCCGGCGAGATCGGGGCGCAGCCCGACCAGCGCAGTCTCCATCCGCGCGACAAGCCGGCGTTGCATGGCGCGCAGCGGGCGCTGCATCTCGTCGGGCAGGGTGGCCAGCGCGTCGATCTGCAGCCGGTGTTCGGCATCGGCATCGCGATAGGCGGCGAGGATCGCGGCCACGAGCGCGCGGAACCGGGCCTCCGCCGGCCCGTCGGGCACCGCCTCCACCACCCCGAGAAGATGGGCCAGATGCGCCTCGAGGATGTCGGACAGCAGCGCCTCTTTCGAGGCGTGGTAGTGATAGATCAGCGCCTTGGAGGTGCCGCAGGCCCGCGCCGCGCCCGCCATCGTCGCCTTGGCGTAACCGGCTCGCGCGAAGTAGCCCGCCGCGGCCCGCCGGATCGCGGCGCGCTTGTCGGCATGGTCGCGCGCCAGCCCCCGCGGCACCGCTCAGTCCTTCGGGCGGGTATCGACGATCCGCACCGCCTTGCCCTGGCTGCGCGGCACCCCGCCCGGATCGGCCACCCGGACGGCAACCGAAATGCCCACCGTGCTCTTGATCCGGTGCTTGAGATCGGCCGCGGCATGGGTGCGGATCGCGTTGTCGGAATGGCCCTCCAGCGCCTCGACGATGACGGCCATCATGTCCATCCGGCCCTCGCGCGCCAGTTCGATCTGGAAATGCGGGGCGAATTCGCGCACCGCCAGCAACTGTTCCTCGATCTGGGTCGGGAACACGTTGACGCCGCGCAGGATGATCATGTCGTCGCTGCGGCCCGTCACCTTCTCCATCCGCCGCATCGACCGGGCGGTGCCGGGCAGAAGCCGCGTCAGGTCGCGGGTGCGGTAGCGGATGATCGGAAAGGCCTCTTTCGTCAGCGAGGTGAAGACCAGTTCGCCCAGTTCCCCGTCGGGCACCGGAATGCCGGTTTCGGGGTCGATGATCTCGGGGTAGAAATGATCCTCCCAGATATGCAGCCCGTCCTTGGTTTCCACGCATTCGTTGGCGACGCCGGGGCCCATCACCTCGCTCAGCCCGTAGATGTCGACCGCGTGCATGTCGAAGGCCTGTTCGATCTCGGCCCGCATCGCGTTGGTCCAGGGTTCGGCGCCGAAGATGCCGACGTTCAGCGGCGATTTGCGCGGGTCCAGCCCCTGCGCGCGGTATTCGTCAAGGATCGACAGCATGTAGGACGGCGTGACCATGATCGTGGAGGCGCCGAAATCCTCGATCAGCGTCACCTGCCGTTGCGTCATCCCGCCCGAGGCCGGAACGACGGTGCAGCCCAGCTTTTCCGCCCCGTAATGCGCGCCAAGCCCGCCGGTGAACAGCCCGTAGCCATAGGCCACATGCACCATGTCGCCCGGCCGCGTGCCCGAGGCGCGCATCGACCGCGCCACCACCGTACCCCAGGTATCGAGGTCACGCTCGGTATAGCCCACGACGGTGGGCTTGCCGGTGGTGCCGGAAGAGGCGTGGATCCGCCGCACCCGCGCGCGCGGCACCGCGAACATGCCGAACGGATAGTTCGCCCGCAGATCGGCCTTGGTGGTGAACGGCACCTTCGCGAGGTCGGCAAGGTCGGTCACGTCGTCGGGGTGAACCCCGGCGGCGTCGAAGGCCTGCCGGTAGAACGGCACGTTGTCATAGGCGTGGCGCAGCGACCATTTCAGCCGTTCCAGTTGCAGCGCCGCGATCTCGTCGCGGCTGGCGATCTCGATCGGGTCGAGGTCTTCGCGCCTCGGCGTCAGGTTCTTCATCCTCTCCCTCCCTCTCAGACGGCTTCGAGCAAGAGCGCGATGCCCTGCCCGACACCGATGCACATGGTGCAGACCGCGCGTTTCGCGCCGCGCCGGCCCATCTCCAGCCCGGCGGTCAGCGCCAACCGCGCGCCCGACATGCCCAGCGGATGGCCCAGCGCGATCGCCCCGCCATTGGGGTTCACATGCTCGGCATCGTCGGGCAGGCCCAGCATCCGGGTCACCGCCAGCGCCTGCGCCGCGAAGGCCTCGTTCAGTTCGATCAGGTCGACATCGGCGATGGTCAGCCCGTGCCGGCCCAGAAGCTTCCGCGTCGCCGGGGCCGGGCCGATCCCCATGATCCGGGGCGCCACGCCCGCCGTCGCCAGCCCTGCGATCCGCGCGCGCGGGGTCAGGCCGAACCGCCTGACCGCGACCTCCGAGGCGACGATCAGCGCAGCCGCGCCGTCGTTCACGCCCGAGGCGTTGCCGGCCGTCACGCTGCCGCCGTCGCGGAACGGCGCGGGCAGCTTGCCCAGCTTGTCCACCGTGGTGGCGCGGGGATGCTCGTCGGTCTCCACCATCACCGGATCGCCCCGGCGCTGCGGCACCGGCACCGGCACGATTTCCTCTGCCATCCGGCCCGAGGCGATGGCGGCCGCCGCGCGCGCCTGCGAACGGGCCGCGAACCCGTCCTGGTCGGCGCGGGAGATATCGAACTCGGCAGCCACGTTCTCGGCCGTCTCAGGCATCGAGTCGGTGCCGTATTGCGCCTTCAGCACAGGGTTGACGAAACGCCAGCCGATGGTCGTGTCGAATATTTCGGAAGACCGGGAAAACGCCGCATCGGCCTTCGGCATCACGAAGGGTGCGCGCGACATGCTTTCCACCCCGCCGGCGATCACCACGTCGCATTCGCCGGTCCTGACCGCCCGCGCCGCCTGCCCCACGGCGTCAAGGCCCGATCCGCACAGCCGGTTGATCGTGGCGCCGGGCACGCTGTCGGGCAGGCCGGCCAGCAGCACCGCCATGCGCGCGACGTCGCGGTTGTCCTCGCCGGCCTGGTTGGCGCAGCCGATCAGCACCTCGTCGACATTCGCGCCGGGCAGGCCCGGCACCCGCGCCATCACCTCGCGCATGACATGGGCCAGCAGATCGTCGGGCCGCACGGCGGCCAGCGCGCCGCCGTAGCGGCCGATCGGCGTGCGCAGCCCGTCGCAGAGAAACGCCTCTCTCATGTCTCTTCCTCGAAATGCTGGCCGTCGATCTGGCGCGAGGCGCCGCGAAACAGCGCCACCTTGCGCCCGTCCTCGCCGGTCACGGTGACGTCGTAGATGCCCGAGCGCCCGGCGCGGCTGGCCTCCACCGCCTCGGCGGTCAGCATCTCGCCAGGCTTGCCAGGGCTCAGGTAGCTGATCGTGTTGTGCTGGGCGACGACGAGGCGGTTGTAGCTGTTGCAGGCATAGGCGAAGGCGGTATCGGCCAGCGTGAAGATCACCCCGCCGTGGCAGATGCCGTGGCCGTTCAGATGTTCGCTTCGCACCCGCATGCGGAGTGTGGCGGTTCCCGGCCCGACGGCGACGATCTCGTGCCCGAACCAGTCGGCCGCGCGATCATCGGCGCGCATCGCGGCGGCGCTGCGGCGCGCCCGTTCCTCGGGTGTCATTCCCGTCCTCCCTGCTGGACGGATGCTGCACAAAGCCGACCGGCCGGTCAAGAGTGTTGCGCGGGCCGCAAAGCCGCGCCAGACTGCGCGCGGCACAGCAGGGGAGGACCAGATGCTGGAACCGGAAAGCTACCTTCACGGGCGCTGGATCGGGCCGGGCGCGGCGGCGCAGGTGATCGACAGCCCGG
>CAYUXM010000042.1:0-16580 GCA_964448765.1 uncultured Rhodobacterales bacterium | reverse complement strand
CATGTTCTTGATCTCGCAGCGGGTGCCCAGCACCGAATGGTCGCCGGTCGCGCGGTATTCCTCGTAGGCGCCGGGCGCGCAGATCGACACGTTCACGTCGGCGCGCAGGTTGCCGTTTTGCATGTTGCCGTCACAGGTGCCGAGGTAACGCAGGATCTGGCGCAGCTTGCCGACATAGGCCGCGGCCTCTTCCGGGCCGCGGATATCGGGGCGCGAGACGATTTCCATCAGCGCCACGCCGGTGCGGTTGAGATCGACGAAGGACATCGTCGGGTCCATGTCGTGGATCGACTTGCCGGCGTCCTGTTCGAGGTGGATGCGCTCGATCCGCACCCGGCGCGCGATGCCCGGCCCGATGTCGACGATCACCTCGCCCTCGCCGACGATCGGGTGATAAAGCTGGGAAATCTGGTAGCCCTGCGGCAGGTCGGGGTAGAAATAGTTCTTGCGGTCGAAGGCCGACACAAGGTTGATCGCCGCCTTCAGCCCCAGCCCGGTGCGCACCGCCTGCGCCACGCAGAACTCGTTGATCACCGGCAGCATGCCGGGCATCGCGGCATCGACGAAGGCGACGTTGGAATTCGGCTCGGCCCCGAATTCGGTCGAGGCGCCGGAAAACAGCTTGGCCTTCGAGGCGACCTGGGCATGGACCTCCAGCCCGATCACCAGTTCCCAGTCCTGTTTCGCCCCCGCGATCACCTTCGGCGCGGGTTCCTCGTAGGCGAGATGATCGAGCATGGCGGTCTCCTGCAAGCCGGGAACGCGCCGGTTCTAGGCCAGCGCGCGGGGCCGGGCAAGGGGCCGGGCGGGTGGCGGAATCCCGCCGATTCCGGGCGGCGGCGGCCAGCGGCCTTGCCACGGCGCCCCGGATCGGCAAACCGGGCCGCGCCGCCCGGACAGGGGCGGCGCAGACCGGATGACCCGATGACCCGATCCAGGCCCCTGCGGGCGCTCGCCCTTCTCGGCCTCGTCGCGCTGGCGGGCTGCATGGACGCGCAGGCGACGATGGGCACCGGTTCGGGCCTGCCGGTGATGCGCTGGGATCATCACCCCGAGGCCGAGGACTGGACCCGCGCGACGCTCGATGCGCTGGCGACCGACGGCCAGGTTCTGCGCGACATCCTGCCCGCCGACATCGCCACCTGGTGCCCGGCCTACGAAGATGCCGGCCCGGCGCAGCGCGACGCGTTCTGGGCCGGGCTGTTCTCGGCGCTGGCCAAGCACGAAAGCACCTGGAACCCGCGCGCCACCGGCGGCGGCGGCCGCTGGCTTGGGCTGATGCAGATCGCGCCGGCCACCGCGCGCGGCTATGGCTGCGAGCTGCCGCAGGCGGGGCTGTTCGACGGGCCGGCGAACCTGGCCTGCGCGGTCCGGATCGCGGCGGTGCAGGTCGGCCGCGACGGGATGGTGGCCGGCGACGGCCGCCGCGGCATCGGCCGCGACTGGGGGCCGATGCGCTCGGCCGCGAAACGCGCCGACATGGCCGCCTGGACCAGCGCCCAGCCCTATTGCGCGGACGGCCGCGCTCAGTAGCCGCAGATCCGCGCCATCGCGGCGCCGTCGCGCACCGCCCAGGCGCCGGCGGCGATCAGCCGTTTCGCAAGGTCCGCGCCCTCGCCGGCGGCCAGCACCGCCAGCGGCGCCGTCAGCGGCCCGATCGGCCGCGCCCCGGCCGCCGCCAGAAGACTGTCGGCATCCGCCCCCGGCGGCAGGATCACCAGCACCGGTTCGCCGTCCCGCGGCGGCGCGGCCAGCAGCGCCGCGGATGGCCCGGCCAGCGCGGCCAGGCACAGCGTCAGGATCGGCAGGGCGCGGGTCATCGCGGCGGGCTTCCGGGGCGGGTGGCGTTGCGGGCCGCCACAATCGCCGCCCGGCGTCAAGGCCCGGTTAACGGCTCAGGTCGGCGCCTTGATCAAGCCGCGGGTCCAGGCCGGGCGGCGGGTCATGTCGACAAGGCTGACATCGCGCCGGTCGGGTCCGGCCAGCGCCAGCGTCGCCTCCTTCAGCCGTGCGATGCCCGCCGCCGAGGTCTCGGGCAGGCTGGCGGCCGGGATCGGCCGGCCCAGCGTCACCCGGTAGGGCTGGCGGGCCTTGTTCAGCGTTTCGTGGAACAGCGTGATGTCGCGCAGCGTCGTGTGGAACAGGTCGAACAGGTAAAACAGCGCCGAGTTCCGGGCGCGGATGTTGACCGGGATCACCGGCAGGTCGAATTTCCGTGCGATCATCGCCGCCGAGGGCATCCACTCGCGTTCGTGCAGCCGAAGCCCGCGGCGCTTGGCCAGCCGGCCGGAGGGGAAGATCACGCCCAGCCGCCCGGCCTCCAGCGCCGCGCGGGTCAGCGCCAGCGTCTCGCGCGTCTTGGCATGGCTGCGCTTGTCCGCCTGCCATTCCACCGGCACGATCAGGTCGGCCATCTGCGGCAGCACCCGCAGGATGTCGGAATTGGTGTAGATGAAAAGGTCCGGCCGGATCGGCGCGATGATCGACCAAAGGATGATCCCGTCGGCGATTCCGGTCGGGTGGTTGGCCACGACCAGCGCGGGGCCGTCGCGCGGCAGGTTCTCGATCCCCTGCGCCTCGACGTCGCGGGCCAGCATCTCGGCCATGGTCGCCATGATCGCCGGGGTCGGCAGCGGCTCAAGCGCCTCGCCGATCGCAAGCGTGCGACGGTAGCCCAGCAGCAGGTGCAGCGCCGCGCGTGCAAGGCTGTGGTGCGGGCGCCCGGTGAACAGCCACGGCGCGCGTTCGGCGATGAGCGGATCAAGCTTCTCCTGCATGGGAACTACCCAGCACAACCCTGCGACACGATCATGACAGTGCCGGGCCGGAGAGTCACGGGGGGGCGGGCCGGGCGCCCGGCCCGGCGGGATTCAGCCGCCCGCGCCCAGCAGCCGGCCGACCATCTCGCGCGTGTCGCGGCTGAGGCCGGGGGCGGCGAGGATGCGTTGCATCGCCGCGCCCGCCCGCGCCTGCCGGCCGGTATCGTAGCGCCGCCAGGTCTCGAACGCCGTGGTCATCCGCGCCGCGGTCTGCGGATTGACCGGGTCGAGCCGGATCAGCCACTCCGCCAAGACGTCGTAGCCCGCGCCCGAGGCGGCGTGGAACCCGGCGTGATTGGCCCCCAGCGCGCCGAGGACGGCGCGGAACCGGTTCGGGTTCTTCCACTGGAAATCGGCGTGCCGGGTCAGCCCCTCGGCCACCGTGGCGGCCGTGGCCGGCGCGGCATGCAGCACCTGCAGCGTGAACCACTTGTCGATCACCAGCCGGTCGCCCGACCAGCGCCGGTAGAAGGCGGCCAGCTCCGCGTCGCCGCGCCCGGCATCGAGCAGGCAGGCCAGCGCGGCGAGGCTGTCGGTCATGTTGCCGGCGCCGGCGAACTGCGCCGCCGCGCGGTCGCCGCCATCGCGTCGCGTGATCAGCCCCAGGCAGGCGTTGCGCAGCGCCCGCGCCCCGGCGCTGCGGGCATCGGGCGCGTAGGGGCCGGGCACCGCCATCGCGTCGTACAGGCCCGGCAGGTCGCCCGCCAGCCGCTCGGCCAGCGCATCCGCCAGCCGTTCGCGCGCGGCATGGATGGCGTCGGGGTCGGGGGTGTGGCCGGCATCGGCGAGGCTTTGCGCCATGTCGTCCTCGCCCGGCAGTTTCAGGCACAGCGCCCGGAACGCGGGATCGAGCGTTTCGTCGCGCGCCACCGCCGCCACCGCGTCGAGGAAGGCGGGGCCGGGGGCCGCGCCCTCGGTCACCATCGCGGCCAGCACCTCGCGCGCCAGCGCGCGGCCGGCCTCCCACTTGTTGAACGGGTCGGTGTCATGCGCCATCAGGAAGGCGCGTTCCTCGGCGCCGACCTTGCGGTCGAGCACCACGGGGGCCGAGAAATCGCGCAGGATCGAGGGCACCGGCCGCGCCGCGAGCCCCTCGAAGGCGAAGCTCTGCCGCGCCTGCGTCATCTCCAGCACCGTCGTCGGCACGACCTCGTCGCCATTGGGATTGAGCAGGCCGACGGCCACCGGGATCACCCGTGGCGGTTTCTCCGCCTGCCCAGGTGTTGGCGGCGTTTCCTGTTCGAAGGTAAGGGTATAGGTGCCATCCTTGAAGTCTTCCGCAACCTTCAGGCGCGGCGTTCCGGCATCGGTGTACCAGCGCTTGAACTGGCCAAGGTCGCGCCCCGTCGCATCCTCGAAGACCGTCAGCCAGTCCTCGATCGTCGCCGCGTCGCCGTCGTGCCGGTCGAAGTAGAGGTCGAGCGCGCGGGCGTAACCCTCTGGTCCGACGAGGCGTTTGAGCATCCCGATCACCTCTGCGCCCTTCTCGTAGACCGTCGCGGTGTAGAAGTTGTTGATCTCCACGTAGCTGTCGGGCCTTACCGGATGGGCGAGCGGCCCCATGTCCTCGCGGAACTGGCGGCCGCGCAGCATCAGCACGTCGTCGATCCGCTTGACCGGGGCGGAGCGCATGTCGGCGGTGAACTGCTGGTCGCGAAACACCGTCAGCCCCTCTTTCAGGCACAGCTGGAACCAGTCGCGGCAGGTGATCCGGTTGCCCGTCCAGTTGTGGAAATACTCGTGCGCGATGATCCCCTCGATCCGCTCGAAATCGGTGTCGGTCGCGGTTTCGGGGCTGGCCAGCACGAACTTGGAGTTGAAGATGTTCAGCCCCTTGTTCTCCATCGCGCCCATGTTGAAATCGTCGACCGCGACGATGTTGAAGACGTCGAGATCGTATTCCCTGCCATAGGCGGTCTCGTCCCAGCGCATCGAGCGCTTGAGCGCGCCCATCGCGAAATCGCAGCGGTCCTCGTCGCCCGGCCGGACCCAGATGTTGAGCGTGACATCGCGGCCCGAGGCGGTGGTGAACCGGTCGGTCACCGCGCGCAGATCGCCCGCGACGAGGGCGAACAGATAGGCCGGCTTGGGCCAGGGATCGTGCCATTCCGCCCAGTCGGGGCCACTGTCCGACGGGTTGCCGTTCGACAGCAGAACCGGCAGATCGCTTTCGATCCGCACCCGGAACGGGGCCATCACGTCGGGCCGGTCGGGATAGAAGGTGATCTTGCGGAAGCCTTCCGCCTCGCATTGTGTGCAATACATGCCGTTCGACATGTAAAGCCCTTCCAGCGCGGTGTTTTCTTCCGGCGCGATCTCCACCTCCGCCGCCCAGGTGAAGGCCCCGTCGGGCAGCGCCTCGGCGGCGACGGTGAGGCCCGTGGGGGTGACGGTCAGCTGGCCCGGATCGACCGGCGCGCCGTCGATCGCGGCCGAGATCAGCCGCAGCTTCTCGCCATCCAGCGCCAGCGGCGCGGGCCCGTCGCGGCCCGGCCGGGGGGCGAAGCCGATCCGGGCGATCACCCGCGTGGCGCGCGGGGCGAGGCGGAAGGTCAGCTCGACCCCGGTGACCTGCCAGGGATAGGGGCGGTAATCGGCAAGGCGGATCGGTTGCGGGGCGTCGGTCACCGGTATCTCCTGTCTGGGGTTCGCGCGGAGCGTAGGGGCCTGCCCCGGCGGGTTCAATATCCGGCGCGGCGGGCCGGGCGGTTTCGCTTTGCGCGCGCCGCGGGGTCGGCGATACTGCGGCCATGGTGCCGCGTCCCGCATGCCCGGAGGATGCCGGCTGGATCGGCCGGGTCCATGTCGCCGCCTGGCGGCAGGCCTATGCCGGGCTGTTGCCCGCGGACGAGCTTGCCCGCGTGACCGAGGCGGAGCGGGCGGCGTTCTGGCGCGGGGCGATCGCCGCCGGCCGGTCGCGGATCGTGGTGGTGGAGGGGCTGGGCTTCGCCGCCGCCGGGGCGCAGCGCGAGGCCGCGCTGGCCGGGGCCGGCTGGACCGGGGAGCTTTACGCGCTCTACCTGCTGGCCGGCGCGCAGGGCCGGGGGCTGGGCCGGGCGCTGTTCGAGGCGGTGCGCGCCCCGCACCCGTTCACCTGCACGGTGCTGGACGGCAACGACCGGGCGCGGCGGTTCTATGCCCGGATGGGCGGGCGGCACCTGGCGACGCGGCCCGAGGTGATCGGGCACAGCACGATAACCGAACATCTCTGCGGCTGGGGCGATCCGCACGACCTGTCCGGCCAAAGGGGTAAAACTGGTCAGAAAACCTGACCATCCGGTTGCCGATCGGACAGTTCTGTTCTATCTCCGGCCCCGAAACGTATGCCGCGGAATACCGGCGCGCAACAGGGATGGAGGACGGCATGGCCGAACGGGTCGCACGGGCGGGATTGCAGGTCGCCGCGGAGATGGCGGCGTTCGTCGAGTCACGGGTGCTGCCCGGCACCGGCGTGACGGAACAGGCGTTCTGGGCCGGGCTGGACGGGCTGGTGCACGACCTCGGTCCGAAGAACCGCGCGCTTCTGGCCCGGCGCGAGGAGATCCAGCAGCAGATCGACGCCTGGCATGTCGCGCGCCGCGGCCAGCCGCAGGATGCCGCCGCCTACACCGCCTTCCTGCGCGAGATCGGCTACCTCGTGCCCGAGGGGCCGGATTTCGCGATCGAAACCGAGAATGTCGATCCCGAGATCGCCGCGCTGCCGGGCCCGCAGCTGGTCGTGCCGGTGACGAATGCGCGTTACGCGCTCAATGCCGCGAATGCGCGCTGGGGCTCGCTTTACGATGCGCTCTACGGCACCGATGCCCTTGGCGAGGCGCCGAAGGGCACGGGTTACGATCCGGCGCGCGGCGCGCGGGTGATCGCCCGGGCCAAGGACTTCCTCGATGCGGCCGTGCCGCTTGACGGCGCGCGCTGGGCCGAGGTCAGCGGCTTCGCGGCCGATGCCGGGGGGCTGACGCTGACCGCCGGCGACAGCGCGATCTCGCTGGCCGATCCGGCCCGCTACCTTGGTCGCGGCAAGGGGCAATACCTGTTCCGAAACAACGGCCTGCACATCATCGTGAAGGTCGATCCCGAAACCCCGGTGGGCCGGGGCGATCCGGCCGGTATCGCCGACGTGGTGCTTGAATCCGCGGTTTCCGCGATCATGGATTGCGAGGATTCGGTGGCCTGTGTCGACGCCGAGGACAAGGTGCAGGCCTGGGGCAACTGGCTGGGCCTGATGACCGGCGCGCTGGAGGATAGGTTCGAGAAGGGCGGCAAGCCCGTCACCCGCCGGCTGAACCCCGACCTGACCTTCGCCGCGCCGGATGGCAGCCAGATCACGCTGAAGGGCCGGGCGTTGATGCTGGTGCGTAACGTCGGCCACCTGATGACCTCGCCCGCCGTGCTCGACCGCGAGGGCAACGAGGCCGGCGAGGGGCTTCTCGACGCGATGGTGACGACCGCCTGCGCGATCCACGACCTGAAGAAGACCGGCGGCGCGCGCAATTCCGCCGCCGGGTCGGTCTACGTGGTCAAGCCGAAGATGCACGGGCCCGATGAGGTCGCCTTCGCCTGCGAGATCTTCGACCGGGTGGAAGACGCGCTGGGCCTGCCGCGCCATACCGTGAAGCTGGGCATCATGGACGAGGAACGCCGCACCTCGGCCAACCTGCGTGAATGCATCCGCGCCGCGCGGCACCGGGTGGCCTTCATCAACACCGGGTTCCTCGACCGCACCGGCGACGAGATTCACACCTCGATGGAGGCCGGGCCGATGGTGCGCAAGGGCGACATGAAGGCCCAGCCCTGGATTTCCGCCTACGAGGATCGCAACGTCGATATCGGGCTGGCCTGCGGCCTGTCGGGCCGCGCGCAGATCGGCAAGGGGATGTGGGCCGCGCCCGACCGGATGGCCGAGATGCTGGAGCAGAAGATCGGCCATCCGCAAGCCGGGGCGAACTGCGCCTGGGTGCCGTCGCCGACCGCGGCGGTGCTGCATGCCACGCATTACCACCGGGTCGATGTCTTCGCCCGCCAGCGCGAGATCGCGGCGCTGCGGCGCCCCGCGCGGCTGGACGATCTGCTGACGATCCCGCTGGCCGCCGGGGTGACCTGGTCGGAGGCCGAGATCGCGGCGGAAATCGAGAACAACGCGCAGGGCATCCTGGGCTACGTGGTGCGCTGGATCGACCAGGGCGTGGGCTGTTCCAAGGTGCCCGACATCCACGATGTCGGCCTGATGGAGGATCGCGCGACCTGCCGGATTTCCAGCCAGGCGCTGGCCAACTGGCTGCATCACGGCGTCGTCGACGAGGGCCGGGTGATGGAAGCGATGCGCAAGATGGCCGCGGTGGTGGACCGCCAGAACGCCGGCGATCCGGCCTATCGCCCGATGGCGCCGGGCTATGACGGGCTGGCCTTCCAGGCGGCCTGCGACCTGGTGTTCCTCGGCCGGGTGCAGCCCTCGGGCTATACCGAACCGGTGCTGCACCGCCGCCGGGCCGAACGCAAGGCGCAGGGTTGACGGGGGCGGGGATGGCCGGGATCGGGATCGCGACGGCACGGACGATCATCAGGGCGACTCTGGCGAAGGGCCGCGAGGCGGGGATGAAACCGCTCACCGTCGTGGTGCTGGACGCCGGCGGCCATGTCGTGGCGGTGGAGCGCGAGGACGGTTCCTCCGCCGGGCGGTTCGACATCGCGCGCGGCAAGGCGCATGGATCGATCATGCTGGGCATCCCCGGCTCGGCCCAGCAGGCGCGCGCCGACCAGCAGGCCTATTTCGTGCAGGCGATGAACGGGCTGTTCGACGGCAGGTTCGTGCCGGTGAAGGGCGGCCTTCTGGTGCGCGACGGGACGGGCGCGCTGATCGGCGCGGTCGGCGTGTCGGGCGACACCTCGGACAATGACGCGCTGGCCGGCGCGGCGGGGATCGAGGCGGCGGGCCTCGTCGCCGAGGCCTGAGGCCGCGCGCTGCCGTGCCGCCACGCGGCGCGGCCGTGAATTTTCGCCGAAAATTCACGATTGCCGGGAAAAACGGCATCTGGCCTGCGCGGTCCGGCCGCGGCGGCCGGGCCCCTTTTCCTTCCGGGCGGGCGGGCCTATCTTCAACCGGGCAACCAGGGGGAGACGCATGGGCAGGCCCGTCGTCGGGATCATCGGCAATTCGGCGCTGCTGAACGAAAGCTACCCTGTCCATGCCGGCGGGCAGATGAATTCGGCCGCGGTGGCCGAGGTCGCGGGCTGCCTGCCTCTGGTGATCCCCTCCGATCCGCGTTTCGTCTCGGTGCCGGAACTCCTGGAGGCCTGCGACGGTTTCCTGCTGACCGGCGGGCGCCCGAACGTGCACCCCGAGGAATACGGCGAGGCCGAGACCGAGGCGCATGGCGCCTTCGACCGCTGCCGCGACGCGGTGGCGCTGCCGCTGGTCCGCGCCTGTGTCGAACGCGGCCAGCCGCTTTTCGGCATCTGCCGCGGGTTTCAGGAGGTCAACGTGGCGATGGGCGGCACGCTCTACCCCGAGATTCGCGACCTGCCGGGCCGGATGAACCACCGGATGCCCCCCGACGGCACGCTGGAAGAGAAATTCGCCCTGCGCCACAAGGTGACCTTCACCGAGGGCGGGCTGTTCCACCGCCTGCTCGGCGCGACCGAGGTGATGACCAACACCCTGCACGGCCAGGGCATCAAGACCGCGGGCAGCCGCATCGTGATCGAGGGCCATGCGCCCGACGGCACGCCCGAGGCGATCCATGTGCAGGACGCGCCGGGCTTCACGCTGTCGGTGCAATGGCACCCGGAATGGAACGCAGCCGCCGACCCGGTGTCGCGGCCGCTGTTTCGCGCCTTCGGCGAGGCGGTGCGCGGCTGGGCCGCCGGCGTCCGCCCCGGCGCGGTGCGGCGCAGCGCCTGACGGCTAAAGCCCGGTGCGAAGCCGCCAGAGTTCGGGGAACAGTTCGACCTCCAGCATCCGGCGCAGGTAGCCAACGCCCGATGTGCCGCCGGTGCCGCGCTTGATGCCGATCACCCGTTCCACCGTGGTGACGTGGTTGAACCGCCAGCGGCGGAAATAATCCTCGAAATCCACCAGCTTCTCGGCCAGTTCGTAAAGCGGCCACTGCGCCTCGGGGTCGCGGTAGACCTCGGCCCAGGCGGCCTCCACCTCGGCATTCGGTTCCCACGGCTGGCCCGGGTTGCGCGCCAGCACCGCACCGGGCACGTGATGCCCCGCGCGTGCCAGCGCCCGCACCGCCTCGTCGTAAAGCGACGGGCGGGCGAGTTCGGCGCGCAGCCGTTCCAGCAGGTCGGGCCGGTGGGCATGCGGGCGCAGCATCGCCGGGTTCCGGTTGCCCACCGCGTATTCGATCATCCGGTACTGCCAGGACTGAAAGCCCGAGGACTGGCCGAGCGCGGCGCGGAAGGTCGTGTAATCCGACGGCGTCATGGTGCGCAGCACGTCCCAGGCGGAATTGAGCTGTTCGAAGATCCGCGCGACGCGGGCCAGCATCTTGAAGGCCGGCGGGAACCTGTCGGCCGCGATCGCGGCGCGGGCCGCGTCGATCTCGTGCAGCGCCAGTTTCATCCACAGTTCCGAGGTCTGGTGCTGGACGATGAACAGCATCTCGTCATGCGCCTCGGACAGCGGATGCTGGGCGCCCAGCACCGCGTCGAGGCCAAGGTAGTCGGTGTAGCTCATCCGTCCGTCGAAGGACATTTCCGCGCCGTCCTGGGCGGGATCATAGGGGTCTGTCATGGCGGTTCTCCGGCAACGGGGGCGACCCTCGCGTCCGGCGAAGGTCAGGCGGCGGCGCGGGGGCCGCGACAGCGGTTCAGGTCGCCCGAGGCGCCGATCCGGCGCCACAGCCCGGCCCAGGCGCCGGGCCGGCACAGCGGCGGTTCGGGCCGGTCAGGCCGGCACATCGGCGCCCTCGCGCAGATCCCGCGACATCGCGAACCGGTCCAGCCGCTGGCCGGCCATCGACACCGTCTCTGCCGCGTCCACCCGCCAGCCCTGCCGCGCGAAGAACCGGCGGGCAAGGTGGCTGGCATGGGTCGTCAGCCGCGCAAGGCCCGCGGCGCGGGCGCGGGCGAGCAGCGCGTCATGAAGCGCCGCCGCCGTGCCCCGGCCCATCTCCTCGGGCAGCACGAAGGCCATGTCGAGATAGCCCCTTGGGGTGAGCGACATGAAGCCCGCAACGCGGCCGTCGCGCTCCGCCACCACGCACCATTGCGCCAGAAGCCTGTCGGGGGCCGCATGATCGGCCCCGGAGCCGGCCGGCGCCCAGGCTTCGCGCTGGGCGGCGTCGTAGAACCGCGCCGCACCCTCGCGCACCGCGCGGTGAAACACCGCGGCGCAGGCGGCCTGGTCCGCGGCGCGGTAGGGGCGCAGCGCCAGCGTCATGTCACCCGCGCCCGGCGCTTGTAATCCGCGCGGTTCCACGCCTCGGTCGCCATGATCCGGGCCAGCGTGTCGGCGGCTGTCTCGACCTCGGCCAGGCCGATATAGAGCGGCGTGAAGCCGAAGCGCAGGATGTCGGGGGCGCGGAAATCGCCGATCACGCCCTCCGCGATCAGCGCCTGCATGATCGCGTAGCCCTCGGGGTGGCGGAAACTGACCTGGCTGCCGCGCGCGGCCGGGTCGCGCGGCGAGGCCAGCGCGAGCATCGGGCAGGCGGCCTCCACCCGCGCGATGAAGGCCTCGGACAGCTCGATCGACCGGGCGCGCACGTCACGGATGTCGGCGATCTCCCAGACATCCATCGCGGCGTCGAGCGCGGCGAGTTGCAGGATCGGCGGGGTGCCGACCCGCATCCGCTCGATCCCGGCGCCGGGGCGATAGTCGAGATCGAAGGCAAACGGCGCGGCATGGCCCAGCCAGCCCGACAGGGCCGGGCGCACCGCGTCGGCGTGCCGTGGCGCGACATGGATGAAGGCCGGGCCGCCGGGGCCGGAATTGAGATACTTGTAGGAACAGCCCACCGCGAAATCCGCGCCGCAGCCGGCCAGGTCCACCGGCAGCGCGCCGGCGGAATGCGCCAGATCCCAGACCGTGACCGCGCCCACGGCATGGGCCTTCGCGGTCAGCCGCGCCATGTCGTGCCGGCGCCCGGTGCGGTAATCGACCTCGGTCAGCATCACCACCGCGACGGAGCCGTCGATCGCCGCCTCCACGTCCTCGGGCGCCACGGTCTTCAGCGCATAGCCCTGGCCCAGCGTGCGCACCAGCCCGTCGGCCATGTAGAGATCGGAGGGGAAATTGCCGGTGTCGGACAGGATCACCCGGCGCTGCGGCACAAGCTCCAGCGCCGAGGCCAGCGCCTGGTAGACCTTGATCGACAGCGTGTCGCCCATCACAACGGTGCCGGGGTCCGCCCCGATCAGCCGGCCGATCCGGTCGCCGACGCGGCGCGGCAGGTCCATCCAGCCCGCCCGGTTCCAGCCGGTGATCAGCATCTCGCCCCATTCGGCCGCCACCGCCTCGGCCACCCGCGCCTTCGCGGCGACGGGCAGGGGGCCCAGCGAATTGCCGTCGAGGTAGACGATCCCCTCGGGCAGGTGGAACAGCGCGCGGGTCGCGGCGAAATCGGTTGTCATGCTCTGGTTCCGGATCCTGGGCCGGGGCGTGCCGGGCCGCCCCTGTCACGGAACCCTGCCGCGTGGCGGGCGCGCATGCAAGGCTCCCGCTCAGCCGGGTGGCAGGCCCAGGCGGATCATTGCGGCGCCGAGCAACAGCAGGTAGCCGAGGACAAGGCAGACCTCGTCGATCCGGCGCCAGTCCGCGACATCGCGGTTGCGCTTGTCGTGAACGATCCGCTGCACCCGGTCGCGGAAGCTTTGCGGGTCGAGCGGAAGTGCGTCGCGCACCGCCTGCAGGCGCTTCTTGCGCAGGTTGAGCGACCAGACCGGCACGGCGAGGATCAGGATTCCCAGGGCGGAGGCGAGATCGAGCCACCAGTGCGCCGTCTGTCCCGCCATCCTAGACGGCCACCGCCGAGATCATTCCCGTCCGGTCCCCGCCCTCGACGCCGACAAGGCCCTTGGGGTCGATCCGATCGGCCGAGAAACCGACGAGCATGTGGCCGCCGCAGGCCGCGACGTAGCGCATCACCGTCTCCCAGGTCGGCAGCGACCCGGTCGGCGCCTCCAGCCGCGAAATCGCGGGCTGGCTGAGCGTTGAGCGCCGTTCGACATCGGCCTGCGTCAGCCCGCGCGACTTGCGCAACGAGCGCAGCGCCAGGGCGAGATCGGCCTTCAGGGCGTTTCTTGCAAGCGCCTCGCCGGCATCGGGCCGCGCCGCGACGATCCTGTCCTTGAAACTGCCTTTCGTCATGTCAGCCTTCCCATGTTGGGGCGATCAACCCGAAGTGCCGCGTCGCACACGTCCGGGCCGTGTCGCAGGTATTGCGGGCGGCGGGCCGCAGGCCATGCAGGGTGCAGGGCCAGGGCCTATTGCCCGCCGTGTCGAGCGACACCAGCAGCCGGTAGGCACCGCAGCCCGGCACCGGTATCGCGTAGAGTTCATGCCTGTCGTCCAGCAGCCCGCAGCGTTCCGCGGGCTCCGGGTCGTGGCGTTCGAGTTCCCGAAGCAGCAGCACGACGCCTTCCACGCAGCGAACCGGCGGCGCGCGGAAATCGGCCAGCACCTCGTCCTCGAAGGCGGCGACGGGCTCGACGCACCGTGTCACTGATTACCCTTCTGTCGCGATCCCGTTCCGGGATGGCTTGGTATATCATGGGAAATATATGACGACAATGGTATATCCGGGGAATTCCTGGCACGGCGGCGCGGCCAGCGGTCATATCCCGCGGCGATCGTGCGTCTTGCGCTCGCCCGCCGGCTGTCCGATAGGGGCAGGGCAGAAGGAGGCTTTTCGCCATGCTCCGTCGCCTGATCCGCCTGTTCGACTGGCCGCCGGTCTGGCTTGCGGCCTTCGCGGCGCTGGCCTGGGCCGTGGGGCGGTTGTGGCCGATGCCCGAGGTGCCGGCGCTGGCCTGGGTCGGGCGCGGGCTGGTCGGCCTTGGCATCCTGCTGATGGTCGCGGCGGCGGCGCGGATGATCGCGCGCCACACCACCGTGATCCCGCACCGGGATCCGTCGGCGCTGGTCACCGGCGGGGTGTTCCGGCTCAGCCGCAACCCGATCTACCTGGCCGATGCGCTGGTGCTGGCCGGGCTGGTGCTGCACTGGTCGGCCTGGCCGGCGCTGGTGCTGGTGCCGGCCTTCGTGGCGGTGATCACCCGGCGCTTCATCCGGGGCGAGGAGGCGCGGCTGCGCGCCGCGTTCGGGGCCGAATTCGAGGCCTTCGCCGCGCGCACGCGGCGCTGGCTGTGACCGGCCGACGGGTGACGCAACCTGTCGCGGGCATCCGTGCTTGTGAAACATTGTTGCGCGGTGTTATGCAGGCGCGGCCAAATCCGGACCATCCCGGGCGCCTTGCCCGAGAACAGGGGGAAAGACAGTGAAGATCGGCGCTCCCAAGGAGATATTCGAGGGCGAGGCCCGCGTCGCGATGACGCCGGACAGCGCGCTGCAATTGCAGAAACTCGGCCATGAGTGTTTCGTGGAGGCGGGCGCCGGCGCGGCCGCCGGGTTTTCCGATGCCGCCTACGAGGCGGCCGGCGTCACCGTGGTGAAAACCGCGCCGGCGCTGTTCAAGGAGGTCGATTTCGTCGCCAAGGTCCGGCCCCCGACCACGACGGAGGCGAAGCGGCTCGGGAAGGGCCAGACGCTGATCTCGTTCTTCTGGCCCGGCCAGAACGAGGACCTGCTGGAACTGTGCCGCAAGCAGGGCTCCACCGTCATCGCGATGGACATGGTGCCGCGGATTTCCCGCGCGCAGAAGATGGACGCGCTGTCGTCGATGGCGAACATCGCGGGTTACCGCGCGGTGATCGAGGCGGGCAACAACTTCGGCCGGTTCTTCACCGGCCAGGTCACGGCGGCGGGCAAGATCCCGCCCGCCAAGGTGCTGGTGGTGGGCGCGGGCGTCGCCGGCCTTGCCGCGATCGGCACCTCCGTCAGCCTTGGCGCGATCACCTATGCCTTCGACGTGCGCCCCGAAGTGGCCGAGCAGATCGAATCGATGGGCGCCGAATTCGTGTTCCTCGAATTCGAGGACTCGCAGGACGGCGCCGCGACCGGCGGCTATGCCGCGCCCTCGTCGCCGGAGTTCCGGGAAAAGCAGCTTGAGAAATTCCGCGAGATGGCGCCCGAGATGGATATCGTCATCACCACCGCGCTGATCCCCGGCCGGCCCGCGCCGAAGCTGTGGACCGAGGACATGGTGGAGATGATGAAGCCCGGTTCGGTCATCGTCGACCTGGCGGCCGAACGCGGCGGCAACTGCGACCTGACCGTGCCGGACGACAAGATCGTCACGAAGAACGGCGTCACCATCGTCGGCTATACCGATTTCCCCAGCCGGATGGCGGCGCAATCCTCGACGCTTTACGCCACAAACATCCGCCATTTCATGACCGACCTGACGCCGGAAAAGGACGGCGTCGTCGTGCATGACATGGAGGACGACGTGATCCGCGGCGCCACCGCCGCCCATGCGGGCGAGATCACCTATCCGCCGCCGCCGCCCAAGGTGCAGGCGATCGCGGCGCAGAAGCCCAAGGAAAAGCCGAAGGAACTGACGCCGGAGGAGAAGCGCGCGCAGGAGGTGGCGGCCTTCAGGGCGCAGACCAGGAGCCAGGTCACGCTTCTGGCGGTCGGGGCCGCGTTGTTGCTTGCCGTGGGACTTGTTCCCGGAATGCCGGCGAGTTTCATGCAGCATTTCATCGTCTTCGTGCTGTCGGTCTTCGTCGGTTTCCAGGTGATCTGGAACGTCAGCCATAGCCTGCACACCCCGCTGATGGCGGTCACCAACGCGATCTCGTCGATCATCATCCTGGGCGCGCTGATACAGATCGGCTCGTCCAGTGTGCTCATCACGATCCTCGCCGCGCTCGGCATCTTCATGGCCGCCGTGAACATCTTCGGCGGCTTCCTCGTGACACGGCGCATGCTCGCCATGTTCCAGAAATCGTAAGGGCGGGGCAGATGGACAACGCATTCACGATCGCGGCCTATGTCGTCGCCGGCATCCTCTTCATCCTGTCGCTCGGCGGCCTCTCGGGCCAGGAAAGCGCGAAACGCGCCGTCTGGTACGGCATCGCGGGCATGGCGCTCGCCGTCTTCGCGACCATCGTGGGGCCCGGTGCCGGGCTCTGGATTGTCTCGCTCGTCCTGATCGCCGGGGGGGCCGCGGTGGGCTACCAACTCGCCACCCGTGTCGAGATGACCCAGATGCCCGAGCTTGTGGCGATCATGCACAGCCTCGTGGGCCTCGCCGCCGTTTTCGTCGGCTTCAACGCCGACATCATGATCAACTACGTCGCCGACATCTACGAGGCGCAGGGGCAAATCCTCGGCGCCGTGGGCGAAGACGGGATCACCGCCATCGGGCTACCGGCGGCGGTCTATGCCGAACTGTCCTCCTTCGGGCAGCTCATCGCCAAGAAATCGGCCGTGGAGATCGGCATCCTGCGCGTGGAACTCGTGCTCGGCATCTGGATCGGCGCGGTGACCTTCACGGGCTCCGTCATCGCCTATGCCAAGCTCGCCGGCGGCTCCAGCATGCTACCCTTCAAGGTCGATACCGGCGCGAAGCAGCTTCCGGGCGGCCACATGCTGAACGCCGCCGCGGCGGCGCTCTCGGCGGTGCTGCTCGTGGTCTATCTTTCCACCGGCGGCTCCTGGGCGCTGATCGTGCTCGCCCTGGCCGGCCT
>CAYUXM010000041.1:0-16626 GCA_964448765.1 uncultured Rhodobacterales bacterium | reverse complement strand
CGGACCTGGTGGACGCGCTCAAGGCGGCGGTGTGACCGGCCCGGCGCGGCAGGCCCTGCGCGCCGTCCTGCTGTCGCTTGCCGTGGCGCCCGCCGCGGCCGGGGACGGCGCGCCGGGCGCCGGCCCGTTCCGGATCGAGGCCGGGGTGCTGATCTACGATACCGAGGACCAGCCCGGCGGCATCGCGCCCGGAGACGCCACCCGGCTGATCGATCTTCTGCGCGCCAATCCCGAGGTCTTGGCCGTCGAACTGAACAGTTCCGGGGGCGACTATTTCGAATCCTTCGACCTGGCCCATGTGATCGCCGATTTCGAGCTGGAGACCCGCGTGCGTGGCTATTGCGAAAGCTCCTGCGCGCATGTCTTCCTCGGCGGCAGCCGCCGCACCCTGGCCCGCGGCGGCCGGATCGGCTTTCACCGCACGACCTGGAGCCCGGAAAACGTGGAAAGCTATTACACGGACTGGCAGGAGGACGAACGCTGGCGCACCCCGTTCGACATGGTCTCGTGGACCTACGAGGATACCCAGGGCGAGGTTCATGACCGGCTGATGTTCATGGTGGAACGCGGGGTCGATCCGCTGTTCGCGATCGAGACGCTGCGCGAGGAGGCCGGCGGGATCTGGTATCCCGACCGTGACAGGCTGCGCGACGCCGGGGTCATCACCGAATGATCGCCGGCCTCGGCCCGGCGCTTGACGGCCGCGCGCCGCGGCGCTAGGCCGGCCGCCCATGACGGAACGCGAGCACAATCCGGCCGGCCGCCGAAACTTCTACGGCCGCCGCCACGGCAAGGCGCTGCGGCCCTCGCAGCGCGGCTATCTCGACGAGGATCTTGACGCGCTGGGCATCCCCGGCGTCGCGATCGACGACAATCCCGGCCGCCGGCCGCTCGACCTTCCCGCGCTCTTCGGCCGCGAGGCGCCGCTCTGGCTGGAGGTCGGCTTCGGCGGCGGCGAGCACATGGTCCACATGGCCGGGCGTTACCCCGATATCGACCTGATCGGCTGCGAACCCTTCGTCAACGGCGTCGCGATGCTGCTGGGCAAGATCCGCCGGGCCGGGGTGACGAACCTGCGCATCCATCCCGGCGACGTGCGCGACCTGTTCGACGTGCTGCCCGCGGCCTGCCTGTCGAAATGCTTCCTGAACTACCCCGATCCCTGGCCGAAGAAGAAGCACCATCGCCGCCGCTTCGTCACCCCCGAACACCTCGTGCCGCTGGCCCGCACGATGCAGCCCGGCGCGGAGTTCCGGATCGCCACGGATATCCCCGACTATGTCCGCCAGGCGCATGAGGAGGTGCCGGGCGCCGGCTTCACCCTCGTGGCCGAGGGCGCCACGCCCTGGGAAGACTGGCTCACCACCCGCTACGAACACAAGGCGCTGCGCGAGGGCCGGGCGCCGCATTACCTGACCTTCCGCCGCGACTGATCCCGCGGGGCATGGACGGCCCCGCCGGCCCGCGCTATCGGAGGGGCGCGCAGCAGAGGGGATCACGCATGTCCGGCCATGGCGAGACATTCACGATGACCGCGCGGGCCTCGGGCCCGCTGTCGGGCACCGCCGAGGTGCCGGGCGACAAGTCGATCAGCCACCGCGCGATGATCCTCGGCGCCCTCGCGGTGGGCGAGACGCGCGTCACCGGCCTTCTGGAAGGCCAGGACGTGCTCGACACCGCCCGCGCGATGGAGGCCTTCGGCGCCACCGTCACCCGGCACGGGCCGGGCGACTGGTCGGTCCGGGGGGTCGGCACCGGCGGCTTCGCCGAACCCGCCGACGTGATCGACTGCGGCAATTCCGGCACCGGCGTGCGGCTGATCATCGGCGCGATGGCCACCACCCCGATCACCGCGACCTTCACCGGCGACGCCTCGCTGCGGAAACGGCCGATGGGCCGGGTGACCGATCCGCTGGCGCTGTTCGGCGCCCGCGCCTACGGCCGTGCGGGCGGCAGGCTGCCGATGACCGTGGTCGGCGCGGCCGACCCGGTGCCGGTGCGCTACCGCCTGCCGGTGGCTTCGGCGCAGGTGAAATCGGCGGTGCTGCTGGCCGGGCTGAACGCGCCGGGCGAAACCGTCGTGATCGAACCCGAGGCGACCCGCGACCATAGCGAGCGGATGCTCGCGGGCTTCGGCGCCCGCCTCTCGGTCGAGGACGGGCCGGAGGGCCGGATCATCGCCCTGGCCGGGCAGCCGGAACTCGTCGCGCAATCCGTCGCGGTGCCGCGCGATCCGTCCTCGGCGGCCTTCCCGGTCGCGGCCGCGCTGATCGTGCCGGGATCGGACGTCCTCGTGCCCGGCGTCAGCCAGAATCCCACCCGCAACGGGCTCGTCGCCACGCTGGTCGAGATGGGCGCCGACATCGCCCTCGAGAACCCGCGCGAGGAGGGCGGCGAACCGGTGGCCGACCTGCGGGTGCGCGCCTCGGCGCTGCGGGGCATCGAGGTGCCGCCCGCGCGCGCGGCCAGCATGATCGACGAATACCCGGTGCTCTCGGCCATCGCCGCGCTGGCCGAGGGGCCGACGGTGATGCGCGGGGTGAAGGAATTGCGCGTCAAGGAAAGCGACCGGATCGACGCGATGGCCCGCGGGCTGGAGGCCAACGGCGTCCGGATCGAGGAGGGCGAGGACTGGTTCATCGTCCACGGATGCGGCCCGGATGGCGTGCCCGGCGGCGCGACGGTCGCAAGCCGGCTCGATCACCGGATCGCGATGGCCTTCCTCGTGCTCGGCCTCGCCGCGAAAGCCCCCGTCACCGTCGATGACGGCAGCCCGATCGCCACGTCCTTCCCGGTGTTCGAGCCGCTGATGACCGGGCTCGGCGCGGATATCGCCCGCGGCGCGGCGTGAGACGCGCGTCGTTTTGGTCGTCAAATATCCTCGGGGGGCGCCGGCGCAGCCGGCCGGGGGGCAGACAGCCCCCCGCCGCAGCGCCGCCGTCAGGCCGCCCGCGCCGGGGCGAAGCGGCGCTCGAAGCTTTCGCCGCGCGCGGCCATCTCGACCAGCAGCGCCGGCGGCGCGAAGCGCGGCCCATGCGCGGCGGCAAGCTCGGTCGCGCGTTCCGCCGCCCGTGCCGCGCCGATCATGTCGAGCCAGCCGAACGGCCCGCCCGACCAGGGCGCGAAGCCCCAGCCGAGGATCGCGCCGACATTGCCCTCGCGGATGTCGGTGAGAACCCCCGCCTCCAGCGCCCGCACCGCCTCCAGCGCCTGCACGTAAAGCAGCCGCTCCTGCACTGCGACCGGGTCGGGCTGGGCTTCGGCGGGGGGCCATAGCCGGGCCAGCCCGTCCCACAGCCCGCCGCGCCGGCCCGAAGCGTCATAATCGTAGAATCCCGCGCCGGCCTTGCGCCCCAGCCGCCCGGCCTCGGCCATCGGGAACAGCACCGCCTCCACCGCCGCGTCGGGATAGGCCTCGCCCATCGCCGCCCGCGTCGCCCTGGCGATCCTGACGCCAAGATCGATCGAGGTCTCGTCGACCAGTTGCAGCGGGCCGACGGGCATGCCGACCATCTTCGCGGCATTCTCGACCAGCGCCGGGGCCACGCCCTCGGCCACCATCCTCAGCCCTTCGTTGAGATAGGGGATGATGCAGCGGTTGGCGTAGAAGAACCGCGCGTCGTTCACCACGATCGGCGTCTTCCTGATCTGGCGGACGAAATCCAGCGCCTTGGCCACCGCCTCCTCGCCGGTCCTTTCGCCGCGGATGATCTCGACCAGCAGCATCCTGTCCACCGGCGAGAAGAAATGGATGCCGATGAAGCGCTCGGGCCGGGCGGAGGCGCGGGCGAGGCCGGTGATCGGCAGGGTCGAGGTGTTGGTGGCGAAGACCGCATCCGCGCCCAGCACGGCCTCGGCCTTCGCTGTCACCCCGGCCTTGACCTCGGGATCCTCGAACACCGCCTCGACCACAAGGTCGCAGCCCGCCAGTGCCGCGTAATCCGTCGTCGGCGTGATCCGCGCCAGAACCTCGGCCTTCTTCCCGGCCGTCACCTTGCCGCGCTTCATCGCCTTGTCGAGCAGCGCCTCGCCCTGCGCCTTGCCCCGCTCCGCCGCCTCCTGCGCGGCATCGATCAGCACCACCTCGATCCCGGCCATCGCCGCGACATGGGCGATGCCCGCGCCCATCATGCCCGCGCCCAGCACGCCCAGCCGGCGCACCCGCAGGTCGGCCACGTCGGGCCGGTTCGCGCCCTTTTCCAGCGCCTCCTTGTCCAGAAACAGCGACTTGATCATCGCGCCCGAGGACGGGTTCAGCAGGACATGGGTGAACCACCGCGCCTCGATCCGAAGCGCGGTGTCGAAGGGTACCTGCGCGCCCTCGTAGACCGCCGACAACAGCGCCTTCGCGGCGGGGTAGACGCCCATGGTCCGGCCCATCACCATCGCCGAGGCGCCGACGAAGGTCATGAACCCCGCCGGGTGATAGGGGGTGCCGCCGGGCATCTTGTAGCCCTTGGCGTCCCAGGGTTTCACGAGATCGGCGTCCGTGGCGGCCAGCAGCCAGTCCCGCGCACGGGCCATCAGGTCACCGGCCGGCACGACCTCGTCGATCACGCCGGCGGCCTTCATCTTCGCCGGGGCCTGCATCCTTCCCTCCAGCAGGTAGGGCGCGGCGCCCATCGCGCCGAGCTTGCGCACCAGCCGCGTGGTGCCGCCGGCGCCCGGAAAGATGCCCACCTTGATTTCCGGCAGACCGATCTTCGCCTTCGGAGCGTCGGCGGCGATGATCCGGTGGCAGGCGAGCGGCAGTTCCAGCCCGATCCCGGCGGCGGTGCCGGGCAGGGCGGCGACGATCGGCTTGCCGCCCTTCAGGGTCTTCGGGTCCATCCCCGCACGCTCGATCTTCCGCAAAAGGCCGTGCAGCCGCAGGATTCCCTCGAACAGGCCGCGGGCCGGGTCGTCGCCGGCCTCCGCCTTCATCCGCGCCAGCGCGCCCAGGTCCATCCCCCCGGCGAAATCGGCCTTGGCCGAGGTTAGGATCACGCCTTTCACGCCGTCGTCGGCCAGCGCCCGGTCGATCAGCCCGTCCAGCTCGGCGATCCCCTCGAAGGTCAGCACGTTCATCGACCGGCCCGGCAGATCCCAGGCGATCGTGGCGATGCCCTCGGCATCGGTGGAATAGTGGAACTCAGCCATCCTTGCCCTCCCCGGTGGCCAGCGGGCCGCCGTCCTTGCGGGTGAACGCGGCGCGGCCGTTCTCGACCGTCACCTGCATGTCGATGTCGGAATAGGTCGCGACCTCGCGCGGCGCGCGGCTGCCGATGACGAGGAACCGCGCCGGGGCGGCGGAGCGGTTGACGAAATGGTGGCCATCCGGCACCCCGGCGGGAAAGGCCGCGCAGTCGCCGGCGCGCATCACCGTCTCGCCGGCCTCCTCGATCAGCACGCATTCGCCCTCGGTCACCATCACGAACTCGTCTTCCTCGGCATGCCAGTGGCGGAGCGAGGACAGCGCGCCGGGCTCCAGCGTCACGAGGTTGACGCCGTATTGCGTGAGCCCGCCGGCCTGGCCCAGCCGCAGCGAGGAGCGCCCGGCCATCATCGCGTCATAGGGCGCGGGGTAGATCGAGCCGGTCCTCACCGGCACCTTGTCGATATCGATCTTCGGCATCGTCACACCCTTTCGATGATCGTGGCCGCGCCCATGCCCGAGGCGACGCAGAGGGTGGCGAGCCCGGTGGACAGGTCGCGCCGCTCCATCTCGTCCAGCAGCGTGCCAAGGATGATCGCCCCGGTCGCGCCCAGCGGGTGGCCCAGCGCGATCGCGCCGCCATTCACGTTGACCTTGCCGGGATCGACGCCGAAAGCCTGCTGGAACCGCAGCACCACCGCCGCAAAGGCCTCGTTGACCTCGAAGAGATCGATATCGCCGATCTCCATGCCCGCCGCATCCAGCGCCCGTTCGGTCACCGGGACCGGGCCGGTCAGCATGATCGTCGGCTCCGTCCCGATCCGGGCGGTGGCGCGGATCCGGGCGCGGGGTGTCAGCCCCAGCGCCGCGCCGAACCCGGCCGAGCCGACCAGCACCGCCGCCGCCCCGTCGACGATGCCCGAGGAATTGCCGGCATGGTGGATATGGTCGATTTTCTCAAGATGCGGATACTGCATCAGGGCGACCTTGTCGAAACCCGGCATGGTTTCCCCGATGTCCCGGAAGGCCGGTTTCAGCGCGGCAAGGGTTTCCGTCGTGGTGTCGGGGCGCAGGTATTCGTCGCGGTCGAGGATCGTCAGGCCGTTGACGTCACGCACCGGCACCACCGACCGGTCGAACCGGCCCTCGGCCCAGGCCGCCGCCGCCCGGCGCTGGCTTTCCACGGCCAGCGCGTCGGCCTCGGCGCGGGAAAAGCCGTGAAGGGTGGCGATCAGATCGGCCGAGATGCCCTGCGGAACGAAATGCACCTTCGTCGCCAGCGCCGGATCGACGGCGATCGCCGCGCCGTCCGATCCCATCGCGACCCGGCTCATCATCTCGACCCCGCCGGCGATATAGGCCTCGCCCGCGCCGCCGCGGACCTGGTTGGCGGCCAGGTTCACCGCCTCCAGCCCGCTGGCGCAGAACCGGTTGATCGCCAGGCCGGGGATCGTTTCGTCGAGCCCCGACATCAGCACCGCCGAACGGGCGAGGCAGCCGCCCTGCTCGCCGATCTGGGTGGCGTTGCCCCAGATCACGTCCTCCACCGCGCCGGGCCCCGCGATCCCGTTGCGGGCCGTGATGGCGTTCAGCATCTGCGCCGAAAGCGAAAGCGCGGTGACCTCGTGCAGGCTGCCGTCGGGCCGGCCCCGGCCACGCGGCGAACGGACGGCGTCGAAGATGTAGGCGTCGGTCATGCGCTCCTCCTCAGGCCCGGTCGGACGGGTTGCCGGGCATCAGGTCGTAGGGATGCTTCCAGCCCGGCAGCGCCGCGATCCGGTCAAGCCAGGCATCGATACCGGGCCATTGGGCGCGGTCGAAGCCGAAGGGTTCGGGGTAGTAGAGATAGCCGCAGCAGGCGAAATCGGCGATCGTCGGGCCCGCGCCGACGATCCAGTCGCGCGCCGCCAGATGCCGGTCGAGCACCGCATAGGCCGATTTCAGCCGCCCCTGCATGAAGCCGATGACCTCGGCGGGCCGCTTGGCTTCGGGCAGGAAGTTCATCAGGAACCGCGTCATCCCGGCCTGGCTGGACAGCTTGTGATTGTCCCACAGCACCCAGCGCAACACTTCGCGCGCCTCACCGGCGCCGTCGCCGCCGAACTTTCCCGTCCTTTCGACGACGTGATACTGGATCGCGCCGGACTGGGTGATCGTCAGCCCGTCGTCCACGAACACCGGCGCCTCGCCCATCTCGTTCAGGGCGCGGTAGTCCGCTGTGCGGGTCGCGCCGTTGAAGAAATCGACGAACACGGGCTCCCAGTCGTAGCCCGAAAGCTCCAGCGTCAGCGCCGCCTTGTAGGCGTTGCCGCTTTCGCCGAAGCAGTGCAGTTGCGCGGTCATGGCGTCTCCCTTCAGGCCAGTCGTTGCGGCAGTTCCGCCTTGAACAGGCGCAGCCGGTGCGGCAGCGTTTCCGCGTCGGTCACGCTGGCGAAATTCTCGAACAGGAAGGTCAGCGCCTCGTCGGGCGTCAACCCGGCTTCTTCGGCGAAGCGGATCAGGCCGCGATAGGCCTCGTTCGTCATCGCGACGGGAAAGCGGCGGGTCAGGCGCAGGCGCTTGGGCATGTTTCAGTCTTTCCTGGGGGCGCCGTAGGTGGCGATGAAGGTGTCGAAGGCGGCGTTCAGCCTGTCGGGATCGGCGTAGTCGTCAAGATGTTCCAGCAGCACCACCAGCAGGTAGTTGTTCGACAGGCCGTATGTCTCGTTGAGCTTGCGCAGCCGGTCGTGCGCGGCCTCGGTCAGCGCCACGCTGCGGCGCACCGGCAGGGGCAGACGGGCGGCCATCAGAAGGCCTCCGCCGGCAGCGCCATCACCGGCGCCGCGCCGCTGCGGATGCGCGCAAGATGCAGCGCGGTGGCGGGCAGGTGGCGGGCCATGTAGTAGCGCCCGGTGGCCAGTTTCGCGTCCAGGAAGGCCGGGTCGCCGCGGCCCGCGTCCTGCATCGCCAGCGCCGCCTTCGCCATCCGCGCCCACATCAGGCCAAGGCAGACATGGCCGAAGAGATGCAGGAAATCCGTCGAACCGGCGAGCGCGGTGTCGGGATCCTTCATGCCCTCGGTCATGAACACCTCCAGCGCCGCCTGCATGTCCTTCGAGGCGGCCTTGAGCGGATCGAGGAAATCGGCCTTCAGCCGGTCGTCCCCGGCATTTTCGGCGATCATGGCCTTGACCAGCGCGAAGAACCCCATCACCGGCCGGCCGCCCTCGGCGGCCAGCTTGCGGCCCACGAGGTCGAGCGCCTGAACGCCGTTCGCGCCCTCGTAGATCATCGCGATCCGCGCGTCGCGGGCGAACTGGCTCATCCCCCATTCCTCGACATAGCCATGCCCGCCGAAGACCTGCTGCGCGGCCACCGCCGTGTCGAACCCCCTGTCGGTCAGGAACCCCTTGATCACCGGCGTCAGCAGCGAGATCAGCCCCTCGGCCTCCGCGTCGCCGGCGCGATGCGCCCGGTCGATCAGCTCCGCGCCCCACAGCGTGAAGGCCCGCGCCCCCTCGACGAAGCTTTTCTGGTCCATCAGGCTGCGGCGGATGTCGGGATGCACGATGATCGGGTCGGCCGCGCCCTCGGGGTTGCGCGCGCCGGTGACGGCGCGGCCCTGCAGCCGGTCCCTGGCATAGGCCGCGGCGGCCTGGTAGGCGGCCGCGGCCACCGCGTAGCCCTGCAGGCCCACGCCCAGCCGCGCCTCGTTCATCATCGTGAACATCGCGCGCATGCCCTTGTGCAACTCGCCAAGCAGGAACCCGGTCGCGCCATCGTAGTTCATCACGCAGGTGGCGTTGCCGTGGATGCCCATCTTCTCCTCGATCTTGCCGCAGCTGACCGCGTTGCGCGCGCCGAGGGCGCCATCGGCACCGACGAGGTATTTCGGCACGATGAAGAGGGAAATGCCCTTCGTGCCCGCGCCGCCGCCCGGCGCCTTGGCCAGCACCAGATGGACGATGTTCTCCGCCATGTCGTGGTCGCCGGCGGAGATGAAGATCTTCTGCCCGGTGATCCTGTAGCTGCCGTCGGGCTGCGGCTCGGCCTTCGTGCGCATGATGCCAAGGTCGGTGCCGGCATGCGGTTCGGTCAGGTTCATCGTGCCGGTCCAGTCCAGCGCGACCATCTTCGGCAGGTAGGTCGCCTTCTGATCCTCGGTGCCATGGGCGAGGATCGTGCCGATCGCGCCATGCGTCAGGCCCTGATACATGTTGAACGCCATGTTGGCCGAGACGAACATCTCGCCCACCGCGGTGCCCAGCAGATAGGGCAGGCCCTGACCGCCGTAGTCCTCGGGCAGGTCGAGCCCGTTCCAGCCGCCCGCCTTCATCTGCTCGAAGGCGGCGCGGAAGCCCTCCGGCGTGCGCACCACGCCGTTTTCCAGCACGCAGCCCTCGCGGTCGCCCACCGCGTTCAGCGGCGCCAGCACGCCCTCTGCGAGCTTCGCGGCCTCGGCCAGCACCGCGCCGGTGAACTCCGGCTCGAGCTGGTCGTAGCCCGGCACCGGCTGGCGGCCGGCCTGCAACACCTCGTCCAGCACGAAGGAAAGATCGGCCAGCGGGGCCTGGTATGTCGGCATTCTCGTCTCTCCCGGTCTCGCGCGGCGCTCAGGCCGCGGATGTCTTGTCCGTGTCGGCCAGCATCGCCTCGGCGGCGGCGATCTGGACCCTGAGTTCGTCGATGGCCGCGGTGAGGTCGTCGCGCTGCGCCTCCATCGCCGCCAGCCGTTCCCGCGCCCGGGCCACCGTCTGGGCGACCTGTGTGCGCTGCCCGTCGCCCAGGTCGTAAAGCTCCAGAAGCTGCCGGATCTCCTCCAGCGCGAAGCCGAAGCGCCGGCCGCGCAGGATCAGCGTCAGCCGCGCCCGGTCGCGCCGGGTGTAAAGCCGCTTCTGCCCGTCCCGGATCGGCGCCAGCAGTTCCTTCGATTCGTAGAACCGGAGTGTCCGGGCCGTCACGCCGAAGGCCGCGCACATCTGCCGGATCGTCATCGTCTCGTCGCGCATCGCTCCCGTCCTCCCGTGGCGGGTGGCGTCTATCATAGCGCGGAAGTTGACGTTGACGTAAACGTAACGCTGCGTCACCCGGCGGCGTGACGCGGGGTCACGGCGGCATGTCGGCCAGATGCTGCCGCGTTTCGTCCCGCAGCCGCCGCAGATCGTCGATCGCCGCGTCGATCTTGTCGCGTTGCCGGGCCAGTTCGGCCAATTGCCGGTCGGCCATCGCCACCCACACCTCGTATTGCTCGCGCGATCCCTTCCGGTCGCGCAGGTCCAGCCACTGACGGATTTCCTCGAGGCTGAAGCCGAAGCGGCGGCCGCGCAGGATCAGCGTCATCCGCGCCACCTCGCGCGGGCCGTAGAACCGGGCCCGGCCCTGCTTTTGCGGGTTCAGCAGTTCGATATACTCGTAATAGCGCAACGTGCGCGGCGTCACCTCGAAACGCGCGCACATCTCCTTGAAACTCAGCAACTCGCCTGCCATCGGCTCCTCCCGTCCCCGGCGCATGGAGCCTAGAGCGGCCGGCGGGGCGGTTCAATCGGCCCCCTTGCGGCGCGCGCCCGGCCGGGCGACAAGAAGCCAGACGACGAGGGGGCGGCATGGACCCGGAAGAGAAACGCAGGCTGGCGCGGCAGTTCGTCGAGGCGATCCCGCATTCCCGTGCGCTGGGCATGGAGCTTGACGATCTGGGCGAGGGGCGCGCGGTGCTGTCGATGCCCTACGACGCGCGGCTGGTCGGCGATCCGGCCTCGGGCGTGATCCACGGCGGCGCGGTCTCGGCGCTGATGGATACCTGCTGCGGCGCCTCGGTCATGGCGCATCCCTCCAGCCCCGGCGCGACGGCGACGATCGACCTTCGGATCGACTACATGCGGCCCGCCACGCCGGGCCAGCGGATCACCGCGCGGGCGGAATGCTACCATGTCACCCGCACCGTGGCCTTCGTGCGCGCCACCGCGCATGACGAGGATGAAAGCCGCCCGGTCGCCACCGCCGCCGGCGCCTTCACCGTCGAACCGGGCGGGGCGGGGAAATGAGCCGGCCGCGCCCGGAACCCGTGCAGGTCGTCAAGCAGCGGCGCGACGCGGCGCTGAACGCGCTGGTGCACGGCGTGCCCTACATCCAGTTCCTCGGGATCGAATTCGACCGCCGCGGCGACGAGTTGACGGCGGTTCTGCCGTTCGACGAGAAACTCATCGGCAACCCGTTCCTGCCGGCGCTGCACGGCGGGGTGACGGCGGCATTCCTCGAGGTCACGGCGATCATCGGCCTGTCGTGGTCGCTGTGGTGGGAAGAGATGGAAAGCGGCCGGATCGATCCGGCGGCGCTGGACCCCGCGCAGCTGCCGCGGCTGCCCAAGACCATCGATTTCACCATCGATTACCTGCGCTCCGGCCTGCCGCGCGACGCCTATGCGCGGGCGCGCGTGAACCGCTCGGGCCGGCGCTATGCCTCCGTCCATGTCGAGGCCTGGCAGGACAACCGCGCGCGGCTCTTCGCGCAGGGCACCGGCCATTTCCTGATGCCGCGCCGCGACGACTAGACGATGCGGCCCGTCAGCCATGCGCGGGTCTGGCGGATCGCCGCGCCGATCGTGCTGTCGAACGCCACGATCCCGATCCTCGGCGCGGTCGATACCGGTGTCGTGGGCCAGCTGGGGCAGGCCGCGCCGATCGGCGCGGTCGGGATCGGCGCGATCATCCTCACCTCGCTCTACTGGGTCTTCGGCTTCCTCAGGATGGGCACTTCGGGGATGGTCGCGCAGGCGCAGGGCGCGGCCGACGCGGCCGAGGTGGCCGCGCATCTGGTTCGGGCCCTGATGATCGCCGGCGCGGCCGGGGCGGCGCTGATCCTGTTGCAGGCACCGCTGTTCGCCGGGGCCTTCGCGCTGGCCCCGGCCTCGGCCGAGGTCGAGGGGATGGCGCGCGGCTACCTCGCGATCCGGATCTGGGGCGCGCCGGCCACCATCGCGCTTTACGCCGTCACCGGCTGGCTGATCGCGCTGGAACGCACCGGCGCCGTCCTGGTGCTGCAGTTCTGGATGAACGGCGTCAACGTGGTGCTCGACCTGTGGTTCGTCCTCGGCCTCGGCTGGGGGGTGGAGGGCGTGGCGCTGGCCACGCTGATCGCCGAATGGTCGGCGCTGGGCCTTGGCCTGTGGCTGTGTCGCGCGGCCTTCGCCGGGCCGCACTGGCGCGACGCGCGGCGGGTGTTCGACCGCGTGCAACTGTGGCGGATCGGCCGGGTCAACGGCGACATCATGCTGCGTTCGGTCCTGTTGCAGGCCTGTTTCACCTCGTTCCTGTTTCTCGGCGCGTGGTATGGCGACGTGACGCTGGCCGCCAACCAGGTGCTGGTGCAGTTCCTGCACATCACCGCCTATGCGCTCGACGGCTTCGCCTTCGCCGCCGAGGCGCTGGTGGGGCAAGCGGTGGGCGCACGCTCGCGCGGGCAGGTCCGCCGCGCCGCGCTGGTGTCCAGCCAGATGGGCCTTGCCGGCGCGGTGCTGCTGGCGGCGGTGTTCTGGCTGGCGGGGCCGGCGATCATCGACCTGATGGCCAAGGCCCCCGAGGTGCAAGCCGAGGCGCGCCGCTATCTCGGCTGGATCGCCCTCGCGCCGCTGATCGGCATCGCGAGCTGGATGTTCGACGGCATCTTCATCGGCGCGACGCTGACGCGAGAAATGCGGCTTGCGATGCTGCAATCGGCCACGGTCTACCTGCTGGCGCTGCTGGTGTTGTTGCCGCTGGCCGGCAATCACGGGCTTTGGGCGGCGCTGATGCTGCTCAACGCCGCGCGCGGGCTGACGATGGCGCGCTACTATCCCCGGGCCGAGGCGCTGGCGGGCTGAAGCCAGCGCGCCCGATCGGTGCCCACGGCCTCGGCGACGCTGGCATGGCCGTCGCGGGCCAGCAGGTCGTCGAGCCCCTGCGCGATCCGCCCGGCAAGGCCGATCCCCTCGTAGACCATCGCGGTGTAAAGCTGCACGGCCGAGGCGCCGGCGCGGATCTTGGCATAGGCCTGTTCGGCGCCGGCAATGCCGCCGACGCCGATCAACGGCAGCTTTCCATGCGTGAGAACCGACAGACGGGCCAGAACCCGCGTGGAGATTTCGAACAATGGCGCCCCGGAAAGGCCGCCCTTTTCGCCCCGATGAGCACTTTTCAAACCTTCGCGCGAAACCGTGGTGTTGGTCGCGATGATCCCGTCGATGCCGGAGGTCAGCGCCACCTCGGCGACCTCGTCGATCTCTGCATCGCCCAGGTCCGGCGCGATCTTGAGAAACACGGGCACCGGCCGGTCCAGCGCCGCGCGCGCCGCGATCACCCCGTCGAGAAGCGCGGACAGCGCCGCCTTGCCCTGCAGGTCGCGCAGCCGTTCGGTATTGGGCGACGAGACGTTGACGGTGGCGAAATCCACCGCCGGCCCGCAGGCCGCCAGCACGGTGGCGAAATCCGCCGCCCGGTCGCCGCTGTCCTTGTTGGCGCCGAGGTTGAGGCCCACCGGAATGCCCGCCGGTCGCGCCGCCAGCCGCGCGCCGATGGCCGCCATCCCGTCGTTGTTGAACCCGAAACGGTTGATCGCCGCGCGATCCTCGGCCAGCCGAAACAGCCTCGGGCGCGGATTTCCGGGCTGCGGCCGCGGCGTCGCCGCGCCAACCTCGAGAAAGCCGAAGCCCGCGCGCATCAGCTGGGGCAGCGCCACCGCGTTCTTGTCGAACCCGGCCGCCAGGCCCACCGGGTTGGGCAGGTCGAGACCCGCGATCCGGGTGGCCAGCCGGGGCGAGGTGACGGGGCCGGGCAGCGGCGCCAGCCCGGCGCGCAGCGCCCGCAGCGCAAGGCCGTGCGCCAGTTCCGGGTCCAGCCGATGCGCGAGCGCCAGGCCCAGCCGCTCCAGCGCGCTCACAGCACCCCCTCGGGAAAGATGTGGCCGGCCGAGCCCAGCGGTAGCGACTTGTCCCAAAGCACGTCGGTCAGCCGCAACTCACGGTAGAGATGCGGGAACAGCTGGCCGCCGCGCGACGGTTCCCAGCGCAACTCCGCCCCCAGCCGGTCGGGATCGACGGCGACGAGCACGAGATCGCTTTCCGCCGCGAAATGCTTCGCCGCCGTCTCGGTCACCTGCCCGGCGGTGGAGAAGTGGATATAGCCGTCCGTAAGGTCGATGGGTGCGCCGCGCGTCGTGCCGGCCGCGCGGAACGCGTCCCATTCGGAGCGGCGGAAGATCTTGAAGATCGGCATGGCGCCGTCATGCCCTGTGCCCGGCCGCCGGTCAATCCCGCGCCGTGCGGCACCGTGCCCGTCACGGGGCCTTTGACTCGTCCCGCCGGGGGCCGCAAACTCCGGCCATCCGACAGGGATAGGGAGAAACCCATGACCACCCAGGCACTTTACCGCAGGCTACTGGGCGCTTCCGCCGTTCTGGCGCTGGGCGCCGGGGCCGCTGCCGCCGACTACACGCTGCACGTGCTGCATGTGAACGACCTGCACAGCCGGATCGAATCGATCAACCGCTTCGATTCGACCTGCAACGCGGAAGGCGAGGAGAAGGGCGAATGCTTCGGCGGCGTCGCGCGTCTGGCCACCAAGGTCGCCGAGATGCGCGGCGAGCTTGAGGCCGCCGGCCGGAACGTCGTCTTGCTGGATGCGGGCGACCAGTTCCAGGGCTCGCTGATGTACACCACCTACAAGGGCGCGGCCGAGGCCGAGTTCATGGAGAAGATCGGCTTCGACGCGATGGCCGTCGGGAACCACGAATTCGACGACGGGCCCGAGGCGCTGGCCGCCTTCGTCGATACGGTCAGCTTCCCGGTGCTGTCGGGCAACCTCGACCTCAGCCAGTCGAACCTTCTGGCCGGCAAGGTGCAGGATACCGTGATCCTCGAGGTCGGCGGCGAGAAGATCGGGCTCGTCTCGGCCCTGGCGACCGACACGGTCGATACCTCCTCGCCGGGTCCGAACGTGATCTTCAAGGACGAGATCGAGGAGTTGAAGGCCGATGTCGCCGCGCTGGAGGCGCAGGGCGTCAACAAGATCATCGCGCTGACCCATGTCGGCTACAACCTCGACCAGCGGATCGCGGCCGAGGTGCCGGGCGTCGACCTCGTGGTGGGCGGGCATTCGCACACCTACCTGTCCGCCTCCGATCCCAAGCGCCAGGGGCCCTATCCGACCTGGGTGGATACCGCCGCGGGCGGCATGGTGCCGGTGGTGCAGGCCTATGCCTATTCGAAATACCTCGGCCACGTGGAACTGACCTTCGACGACGCCGGCAACCTGACCTATGCCGGCGGCGACACGATCGTGCTCGACGCCGCGGTGACGCCGGATGCCGACATCGCCGCGCGGGTGGCCGAACTCGCCGGCCCGATCGAGGAGTTGAAGGCGCGGGTCGTGGCCGAATCGGCCGCCCCGATCGACGGCGACCGCGCGAACTGCCGCGCGGTGGAATGCCAGATGGGCAACCTCGTCGCCGATGCGATGCTCGACCGTGTGCAGGATCAGGGTATCCAGATCGCCTTCCAGAACGGCGGCGGGCTGCGCGCCTCGATCGATGCGGGCGAGGTGACGATGGGCGAGGTTCTGACGGTGCTGCCGTTCCAGAACACGCTGTCGACCTTCCAGGCCAAGGGGTCCACCCTTGTCGCGGCGCTGGAAAACGGCGTCAGCCAGGTCGAGGATGGCGCTGGCCGGTTCCCGCAGGTGGCGGGCATGAGCTTCGCCTTCGATCCCGCGCAACCGGCCGGATCGCGGGTTTCCGACGTGATGGTGATGGAGGATGGCGCCTGGGCGCCGATCGACCCCGAGAAGGTCTATGGCGTGGTCACCAACAACTACGTCCGCAACGGCGGCGACGGGTACCGGATGTTCGCCTCGGAGGGTATGAACGCCTATGACTTCGGCCCCGACCTTGCCGATGTGACGGCGGAATACCTTGCCGCGCAGGGGCCCTACACGCCCTATCTGGACGGCCGCATCACCCGCAAGTGACCGCGGCGGGCGCGTGATCGGGGGCCGCGGCAGTGCCGCGGCCCCGTTCCGTTGCGGCCGGCGTCAGCCGGTCGTCGCGGTCGTCGGGTCGATCACCCGGCGGATCTCGGTGATCGTGTTGGCGGGAAACCCGCCGAGGTCCGCATGGCGCAGGATCGCCGCCTCGTCCTCGGCCAGATAGACGCAAAAACTCTTGTCGCCGGCGATGTAGCTCGATTGCCATTGCACGCTGGGCGACAGCTCCGCCAGCGCCCGGTTCGACTGGGTCGCGGCGGCGCCCAGTTCGGCCGGGCTCATCGCGCCGATCCCCGGCAATTCGCGTTCGATGATGTATTTCCGCATCGCACCGATCCTCCTTTGGGAAAAGAAATTCTTTCTGTGTGTGCGGATGATGACGCCGTTTTAATAAATGATTCCGTCATTTATTCTTTGGTCATCCAAAGCTTTTCTTTACGCTTGGCGGCATGAAGGCCGTGCATCTGAACGCGCTTCGGGCGCTTGAGGCGGTGCTGCGCCTCG
>CAYUXM010000040.1:0-16820 GCA_964448765.1 uncultured Rhodobacterales bacterium | reverse complement strand
GCGCACCGCGCTGACCACACAGGTCTGGGACGCGATCAACGGCGCGTTCCAGGAGTTGCGGCAGCTGGAACGCACGCCGCGCAGCGAACTGGACCTCGGCCGCCTGACGGACTGGACGATGCGCCAGTCCGCCCTGTTTCGCGGCGCGATCGACGCCACGCAGCTTCGCAACGACGGCTACGATTTCCTCAACCTCGGCTTCCATCTGGAACGCGCCGACAACACCGCGCGGCTGATGGACGTGAAGTATTTCGTGCTGCTTCCGAAGGCCGATTACGTGGGCACCGGGCTCGACCTCTACCAGTGGCAGACGCTGCTGCGCGCGATCTCGGCGCACCGGGCGTTCCACTGGGCCTATGGCGGCGAGATCACGGCGGCCAAGGTCGCGCATTTCCTGATCCTGAACCGGGCCTGCCCGCGCTCGCTGATCGCCTCGGTCGCGGGGGCTGCGCATCACCTCGATCATGTCGCGCGGGCCTACGGCGCCTCGACCCGCGCGCAGGATCTGGTGCGCGCGATGCTGGGCGAACTGGCCGAACTCAGCGTCGAGGACGTGTTCGAGGAGGGGATGCACGAATTCCTGACCCGGTTCATCGGCGCGGTCGGCAACCTCTCGGCCCGCATCCACGACGCCTATCTGAGCGGAGAGGCACGGTGATCCTGACCGTCGCGCATGTCACGACCTACCGCTACGATCGCGAGGTGCGCGGCGCGGTGCAGTCGATCCGGATCTTCCCCTCCGACTGCGAGGGCCAGAGAACGCTCGACTGGGAGGTGATGGTGGATGGCGGGTTGCGCGGCGGCCGGTTCACCGACGGCGCCGGCGACCTGGTCGAGGGCTGGTCGATCCGCGGCCCGGTGAGCGAGGTCGCCGTGCGCGTTTCCGGCACCGTCGAGACCACCGATAGCGCCGGGGTGCTGCGTGGCCACCGCGAGGTTCTGCCGCCTCACGCCTGGCTGCGCCCGACACCGCCGATCCGGCCCGATGCCGGCCTGTCGGAGATGGCGCGCGGCGCCGTGGCCGGGGCCGGCGACCCGCTTGAGCGGGCGCACCGGCTGGCCGGGGCGGTGGCCGGCGCGATCGCCTACCGCCCCGGCGCCACCGATGCCCATACCACCGCCGCCGAGGCGCTGGCCCAGGGCGAGGGCGTGTGCCAGGACCATGCCCAGGCGCTGATCGCCTGCGCCCATGCGATCGGCCAGCCGGCGCGCTACGTCTCGGGCTATCTCTTCGCCACCGAGGACGGCACCCCGCACGAGGCCGCGCATGCCTGGGCGGAGCTTTGGGTCGAGGGGCTGGGGTGGGTCGGCTTCGACCCGGCCAACGGCTGCTGCCCGGACGCGCGCTACATCCGCCTCGCCTCGGGCCACGATGCGCGCGACGCCGCGCCGATCCGCGGTATCGCGCTGGGCATGGCGGACGAAACGCTCGATGTCAGCGTTGCGGTGCAGGCCGGGCAGCAATAGTCTCGCCCGGCCGGGATTTCGGGGAAACGGACATGACCTATTGCGTGGGACTGCTGCTCGATGCCGGAATGGTTCTGCTGTCCGACACCCGCACCAATGCCGGGCTCGACAATATCGCGACCTACCAGAAGATGTTCTGCTTCGAGGAGCCGGGCGAACGCGTGATCGCGATCCTGACGGCGGGCAGCCTGTCGACCACCCAGACCGCCATCGCCCGGCTGCGCGAGGCGATCGACGACCCCGAGGCCGGGCCCGAAAGCTCGATCATGCTGGCGCCGACGATGCTGGCGGTGGCCGAGATCGTCGGCAACACGATGGCCACGGTGCGCAAGGACATCGAGGCGAAGATGTCCGCCTCGGAGGTGTCGGTGACCGCCTCGATGATCGTGGCCGGCCAGCGCGCCGGCGGCGCGATGCGGATGTTCCTGATCTACCCGGAAGGCAATTTCATCGAGGCGACGGAGGATACGCCGTTCCTGCAGATCGGCGAACACAAGTACGGCAAGCCGATCCTCGACCGGGTGGTGAAACGCTCCACCTCGCTGGCGGATGCGCAGAAGGCGGTGCTGCTGTCGATGGATTCGACGCTGCGCTCGAACCTGTCGGTGGGCATGCCGCTCGACTTGGCGGTGATCGAGAAGGACGCCTGCCGCGTCACGCTCCGGCGCCGGATCGAGGCCGGCGACGAAGGCTTTCGCGCGATGTCCGAGGCGTGGTCGGCCGCGCTGCGCGAAAGCTTCTCCAAGGTGCCGGTCTAGCCGTCTCCGGCCGCGCCGAACCAGGCCGTCGCGGCATCGTAGAAGGCGGTACGGATCGGTTCGGCCTCCATCATCACCTCGTGTTCGGCGCCCTCCACGATCTCCAGCCGGCCGCCCGGCCAGCGCGCCATCCGGTCATGGATCGGGCGCGGATCGACCACCCGTTCGCGGCTGCCCAGAACCGTCAGCGCCGGGACCGCCGGCGCGGGCAGACGCCGCAGGTTCCGCGTTTCGCGCAAGGCCTCGTGCAGCCAGTGCAGGCTGGGCCCGCCCAGCGCCAGCGCCGGTTCCGCCGTGATCTGGCCGCGCATGAAGGCAAACATCTCGGGGTCCGTCGTCAGCACGTTGTCCTCGAACGCCGCCGCCATGGCGTAGTTCACCGGGCCGGTTCCCGGCGCGTAGCGATGACCCTGGCCCAGATGGCGGGCCGTTGCGGCCAGCGCCCGGGCGACCGGGCGCAGCGCCTGCGCGATCCGGATGCCCCACATCGGCGCCGAGAACACCGCCCGGCGCACCGGGAACCCCTCGATCAGGGCGCGCAGCCCGATGCAGCCGCCCATCGAATGGGCGAGCATGTGATGCGGTTCGGGCAGGCCAAGGCCGCGCACCGCCGCCAGCATCGCCGCGAGATCGCGCTGGTAGTCGGCGAAGTGATGGACATGGCCGGCCCCGGCGTCGTCCAGCAGACGGTCCGACAGGCCCTGTCCGCGCCAGTCCAGCACCGCGGCCGAATAGCCCCGCGCCGCCAGTTCGGCCACGGTGGGGCCGTATTTCTCGATGTATTCCGTGCGCCCCGTCAGGATCAGCACGGTACCGCGCCCGCCCGACGGCCAGGCCGCGAGGCGCAGCCGCACCCCGTCGGCCGCGGTCAGCCAGTGGGCCGCGCCGCCCGCCGGCGCGCGGGCCAGCGCGGCGTGGAACGGCGCGGGCTCCATCAGGCCAGCGCGGACGCCAGCTGCATCGCCAGCCCCATGTTGCCGTCGACCTTGAGGCGGCCGGACATGAAGGCTGTCGTCGGGTTGACCTCGCCGTTCAGGATGCCCTCGAAGGTCTCGGCATCGGCGGTCAGCGTGACCTCGGCCTCGTCGTCGGCGGCGCGCACGCCGGCCTCGTCGACCATCACGGCGCCCTCGTCCGCGATCACGAACTTGACGCTGCCGGGCAGCGGGCCGGTGATCTTCTCGCTCAGGGCGGCCACGGCCGCGGTGACGACATCGCTCATCGTTCCTCCGAATGTGACTGGCGGGGTCTTCTCATCGCCCGCAGGAAACCTACAATCAGGTTATGACACGCCTGTTCGCAAATGCCAGACATGCCGTCGCGGCACTGGTCCTGCTGCTCGCCGGATCGGCGGCCTGGGCGCAGGATGACCCGTTGGCGGACCTGTTCGCCGATCTCGCCGATCCCGACAACGCCTATTGGGAGCGCACGGAATCGGACATCCAGCGCGAATGGTCGAAATCCGGATCGGCGGCGATGGACATGCTGCTCAAGCGCGGCGAGCGCGCGATGGAAGAGGGCGATCTCGACGCCGCGATCGCCCATCTCACGGCGTTGACCGATCGCGCGCCCGATTTCGCCGAGGGCTGGAACGCGCGCGCCACCGCCTATTTCCTCGCCGGGCTCTACGGGCCCTCGGTCGAGGATATCGGCCGGGTGCTGGCGCTGGAGCCACGGCATTTCGGCGCGCTCGCCGGGCTTGGCATGATCCTGCGCGAGACCGGCGACAAGGAAGCCGCGCTGGCGGCCTTCCGGGCGGCGAGGGCTATACATCCGCACCGGCCGGACATAGATCAGGCCGTGCAGGGCCTGGAGCGGGAGCTCGAGGGCATCGCCCTTTAGGAGTGCGGGCATGACGGCCGAGGCGAGGATCACGGCGGTCCTCGGACCGACGAACACCGGCAAGACCCATTACGCGATCGAACGGATGCTGGCGCATCGCACCGGGGTGATCGGCCTGCCGCTGCGGCTGCTCGCGCGCGAGGTCTACGACCGGATCGTGGCGGCACGCGGCCCCTCCGTCGTCGCGCTGGTCACCGGCGAGGAGCGGATCGTGCCGGAGCGGACGCAATACTGGGTCTGCACGGTCGAGGCGATGCCCGAGGCGATCGGCGCCGATTTCGTGGCGGTGGACGAGATCCAGCTTTGCGCCGATCCCGAGCGCGGCCATGTCTTCACCGACCGGCTGCTGAACGCCCGCGGGCTGCACGAAACCCTGTTCCTGGGCTCCGACACGATGCGCGGCGCGATCGCCGCGCTGGTGCCGAAGGTGCAGTTCATGAAGCGCGAGCGATTTTCCGAGCTTTCCTGGGCAGGTTCGAAAAAGATAAGCCGGATGCCCACGCGCTCGGCCATCGTCGGGTTTTCGGTCGAGAACGTCTATGCAATTGCCGAACTGATCCGCCGCCAGAAGGGCGGCTGCGCGGTTGTCATGGGCGCGCTCAGCCCCCGCACCCGGAACGCGCAGGTGGCGATGTATCAAAACGGCGACGTCGATTACCTCGTCGCGACCGACGCGATCGGCATGGGGCTCAATCTCGATATCGGCCATGTCGCCTTTTCCGCCACCGGCAAATTCGACGGCCGCCGCGTCCGCCCGCTGTTCCCGCACGAGATCGGCCAGATCGCCGGTCGCGCGGGCCGGCATGTGCAGCCGGGCACCTTCGGGGTGACGGGCGAGGCCGGCACCCTGCCCGACGAGGTGATCGGGGCGGTGGAAAACCACCGCTTCGCCCCGATCCAGCGGCTGCAATGGCGCAACCCGCGGCTGGAGTTCGGCACGGTGGCGCGGCTGGTCGAGGCGCTGGAACGGGGGCCGGGCGACGAATGGCTGACCCGCGGCCGCGAGGCCGACGACGTGGCGGCGCTGAAATCGCTGTCCGAGATGCCCGAGGTGCGCGACCGTGTGGGCGGCCCGCGCGACGTGCGGCTGTTGTGGGATGTGTGCCGGATTCCCGATTTCCGCGGCATCTCGACCACCGAACACGCCACGCTGCTGGCCCGGCTGTTCGGCTTCCTGCACGGTTCGGGCCACGTGCCGGATGACTGGCTGGCCCGCCAGATCGCGCGGATCGACCGGACCGAGGGCGATATCGACGCGCTGTCGCGCCGGCTGGCCTTCATCCGCACCTGGACCTATGTCGCGCAGCGCAAGGGCTGGGTGGCCGACGAAAGCCATTGGCGCGGCGAAACGCGCGCGGTAGAAGACCGCCTGTCGGATGCGCTGCACGGCGCGCTGACCAGGCGTTTCGTCGACCGGCGCACATCCGTGCTTCTGCGCCGGTTGAAGCAGAAGGAGGCTCTCGTGGCCGATGTGAACGAGAACGGCGAGGTGACGGTCGAGGGCCAGTTCGTCGGCCGGCTGGAAGGCTTCCGGTTCCGGCAGGACGACAGCGGCTCTCCCGACGAGGCGCGGACGCTGCGGCAGGCCGCCGAACAGGCGCTCAGGCCCGAGTTCCACCTGCGCGCCGACCGGTTCTACAACGCGCCGGACACGGAACTGGACTTCACCGAACAGGGCGGGCTGATGTGGGGCGCCTCCGCCGTCGGCAAGCTGGTCGCCGGGGCCGAGGCGCTGAAGCCCGAGGTCCGCGCCTTCGTCGACGAGGAGGCGGGCGAGGAGGTGGCCGAGAAGGTGCGCCGCCGGCTTCAGCATTTCATCGACCGCAAGATCGCCACGCTCTACGAGCCGCTGCTGGCGATGTCGCGCGACGAGGCGCTGACCGGGCTGGCGCGCGGCTTCGCGTTCCGGCTGGTCGAGGCGCTGGGCGTGCTGCCGCGCGAGCGCGTCGCCGCCGAGGTCAAGGATCTGGACCAGGAGGCCCGCGGCGCGCTGCGCAAGCACGGCGTTCGGTTCGGGCAATACACGATTTTCCTGCCGGCGCTTTTGAAACCCGCGCCGACGCGGCTGCGGCTGGTGCTGTGGTCGCTGGCCAACGGGCTGGACGAGTTTCCCGAAAGCCCGCCGCCGGGGCTGGTGACAATCCCCGGCATCCCCGACGTGCCGAAGGGCTATTACACGCTGTCGGGCTATCATGCCGCCGGGCAGCGCGCGATCCGGATCGACATGCTGGAACGGCTGGCCGACATGCTGCGCAGCCAGGACAGCCGCGCCGGGTTCGAGGCGACGGCGGACATGCTGTCGATCACCGGGATGACGCTGGAACAGTTCGCCGACCTGATGGCTGGCCTCGGCTACCGCGGCGAGAAGGGCGAACGCCCGAAGGCCCGGCCGGCGGGGGAACCGGCCGCCGGGGCGGCCCCCGCGGCGCAGCCCGGAACCGAGACCCTGGCGGCCCCCGTCCCCGAGGGCGAAAGCCTGTCGCCGCCGCCCGCCGAGGCCGCGCCCGGGCCCGAACCCGAGACCGGGCCGGCGGCCGAAGGCGCAGCGGGCCGGGACGAAACCGAGGCCGTGACCGAGGTCGTGCCGGAGGCCGTGACCGAGGCCGGGGAGGCCGCCGAAGGCGTCGCGGCCGATGCCGAGACCGAGACCGAGACGGAGGTGTTCTTTACCTTCACCTGGGCGCCAAGGCCGCGCGGGCCGCGCCCCGAACGCGGCGACAAGGGCGAACGGGGCGAGCGCGGCCAGCGTCCGCCGCGTGGCGAACGGGCCGGGGGCGGCAAGGGCGGCAAGCCCGGCAAGCCCGGCAAGGGGCCCAAGCGCGGGCCCAAGGACAAGGCCGCCGAGAAGGCCGGCCGCAACTTCGAGGCCAAGCCCCAGCGCGACGCCAGGAAGGACCGGATCGACCCCGACAACCCCTTCGCGGCGGCGTTGGCGAAGTTGAAGTTTGGTGACTGACTTGTCAGGTTTGGTGGTGACGTAACGAGGTGTGGCAATGGGCGAAGTGGTCGACAAGCTGACGGCGACGCAGGCGATTGAGCGGGCCTTCGCGGTCTTTCGGGAATTCTATGGTTCCGTCGAAACAGACAATGTCTTGCTGGAGGGCGTTGAACTCGACCGGGAGGCATGGCTCATCACCATCGGTTTCGACTTCGGGCGCAAGCGAGAGACGAGGTTCGGACCACAGTTGTTTCCGGACGGTTTTCGGGAGCCTGTTCGAGAGAAACGCCGTTTCCATCTGCGCGCCTCGGACGGCGAATTCTTGAAGATGGACTGACCGTGCGCGCCGTCTTGCTGGACACGGCACCGCTGGTTCTGTTCATCGTGGGAAATCTTGACCCGGGGAGGATTGGGGGGCGACGGCTGGAAGCTTTCAATGCCGATGTTCTGGACTATCTCAACGAAGCGGTGGCTAGGTTTCCGCGTCATGTGTCGGTGCCCAACGTGCTGACCGAGGCCTCGAACCATATCGGCGCGGGAAACCAGCAGTTGGCCAAGGGCGCCGCGGAAGCGCTCGGTTATTACATCGACAGCTTCGTGGATGAGATCTACCGGCCGAGCGACGAGGTTGTGGCCGGGGGTTACTATCGAAGCGTTGGCCTGTCCGACGCAGCTATCCTTGACTGTCTGCGGCACGACATGACCGTGATCACGGCCGATCATGAGCTTTACGCGCGGGTTCATGAGAAGGGCGGATCGGCGATCAATCTGTTCCACCGAATGACGCCTCGCTGATGACTGCAAGCGAACGCATCCGGCTCGACAAGTGGCTGCACCACGCCCGGTTCTGGAAGACCCGGTCGGCGGCCGCCGAGGCGGTGGCGGGCGGAAAGGTGCGGTTGAACGGCCGGCGGGTGACGAAGGCCGCGCAGCCGGTGGGCCCCGGCGACACGCTGACCTTCGTGCAGGGCGCGCGCGTGCGTGTCATCCGGGTTCTGGCCCCCGGCCATCGCCGCGGCCCGGCGGAGGAGGCGCGCGGCCTTTATCACGATCTCGACGGGCCCGGGGACGCGGCGGGCGAAGCGCCCGCCACGGCTTGAACCGGCCCGCATCTGCCGCTACGTAGCACCGAGAGCGATCTTCGGGGGCGCCCATGACCTATGTCGTCACGGAAAACTGCATCGGCTGCAAATACACCGACTGCGTCGAGGTCTGCCCGGTCGACTGTTTCTACGAGGGCGAGAACACCCTTGTGATCCATCCCGACGAATGCATCGACTGCGGCGTCTGCGAACCCGAATGCCCCGCCGACGCGATCCGGCCCGATACCGAGCCGGACATGGAGAAATGGGTGGAGTTCAACCGCAAGTATTCCGAACTCTGGCCCGTGATCACCTCCAAGCGTGACCCGCTGCCGGGCGCCGAGGAACGCGACGGCGAATCGGGCAAGATGGAAAAATACTTCTCCGAGGCGCCCGGCGAGGGCGACTGAGGCTGATTCGCCGGCGATTCGCCGACGCTTGCTTCTGCGCTGCGGCACGATCCCCCGGAAACGGCCCCTCAGACCCTTGGATTTCAACGATTCCGCCCGGCTGTGGCGGCCAGCGCTTTGAAAATCGCCGATTCTTTGCTATATTCCTGTTACATATGGATCAGGGGACCGCGATCTTCCGCCGACACCACTCGCCGACGGAGGGTTTTTCCAGCGCCACGCAAAGCCGCGACCGGGGGGATATGCCGCCGGACGCGCTTTCTGTCGCGCCTTGGCCGGGCCCTGCTTGGGGAAGTGACCGAATGACCAAGAGCAAGAAGAACGATTTCCGCCCGAACGACTTCGTGGTCTACCCGGCGCATGGCGTCGGCCGGATCGTGTCGATCGAGGAGCAGGAGATCGCCGGCATCAAGCTGGAACTGTTCGTCATCTCGTTCGAGAAGGACAAGATGACCCTGCGCGTGCCGACCCACAAGGCGACCGAGATCGGCATGCGGTCCCTGTCTTCCCCCGACGTCGTCTCGAAGGCGATGGAAACGCTCAAGGGCAAGGCGCGGGTGAAGCGCGCGATGTGGTCGCGCCGGGCCCAGGAATACGAACAGAAGATCAATTCCGGCGACCTGCTGTCGATCGCGGAGGTGGTGCGCGACCTGCACCGCACCGACGAACAGCGCGAACAATCCTATTCCGAGCGCCAGCTTTACGAGGCGGCGCTGGAACGGCTGACGCGCGAGGTCGCCGCGGTGTCCGGCACCGACGAGGCCGGCGCGCAGAAGGCCGTCGACGACGTGCTGCTGTCGCGCGCGGCCTGATCCGCGATCCGTAGCCCTGCAAGGCCCGCGGCGCCGCCGCGGGCCGTTTCACGTCTTGCGCCGCTCAGCGCAGCGGTTCGTCCGGCGCGTCCTCGTCCGGCAGGCCATGGAACCGGGCGATCAGCGCCGCCTCCTGCTCGCGGTTGAGTTCGCGGGCCCGGGCGATGTATTCGGGGTTCTTGTCGATCGGCACGCCGGGTTTCCACAGCGGCGCGAGGTCGCGCACCGCGGCGCGATCCATCTTGTAGTAGATCTTTTCCAGCTCCGACGCCTCGTATTCCGACAGGCCGGCGTTTTCCAGCACGTAGCGCGCCACCCGGAGCGAGCTGTCGAACAACTCGCGCACGATGTCGTCGGCCCCGGCCTGGTAAAGCTCGAACACGTGTTCGCGGTCGCGCGCGCGGGCGACGATATGCAGGTCCGGCCGTTGCCGGCGGGCATAGGCGACCAGCCGCGTGGTGGCGTTCTTGTCATCGAGACAGGCGACCAGAACCCGCGCCTTGTCGATCCCCGCCGCGCTCAGAAGCTCGGGCCGCGTCGGATCGCCGTAATAGCCCTTGAACCCGAAGGTCCGCATCAGCCGGATCGTTTCAAGGCTGTGGTCGAGCACCGTGGTCTTGAAGCCCGACATCGTGACCATCCGGTTCACCACCTGCCCGAACCGGCCGATCCCGGCGATGATGATCGGCTGCTGATCGTCGATCTCGTCATGCGTCTCCTGGCCGTGATCCTCGCCCATCCGGGCCGCGAGCCTGTCGTGCAGGATGAACAGCAGCGGCGTCAGCAGCATCGTCAGCGCAACCACCAGCAGCACAACCTGCGCCAGGTCGGTCGGCAGGATCCGCTGGCCGAGCGCGAAGGAGACCAGCACGAAGCCGAATTCACCGGCCTGCGCCAGACCCAGCGTGAACAGCCACATGTCGCGGCCATGCAGCCGGAACGCGCGGCCCAGCCCGTACAGCACCAGCGCCTTGACCGCGACAAGGCCGAAGGTCAGCCCCAGGATCGTGCCGGGGGCGGACAGGAAGATGTCGAAATCGATCCCCGCGCCCACGGTGATGAAGAACAGCCCCAGAAGCAGCCCCTTGAAGGGCGCGATGTCGCTTTCAAGCTCGTGCTTGAATTCCGAATTCGCCAGCACCACGCCGGCCAGGAAGGTGCCCAGAGCCGGCGACAGCCCGACAAGGTTCATCAGCGAGGCGATGGCGACGACGATCATCAGCGCCACCGCCGTGTTGATCTCGCGCAGGCGCGCGGCATGGACGAAGCGGAACAGCGGATGGACGAGGAAATGCCCCGCCAGCACGATCGCGGCCACCGCGCCCAGCGTCACCAGCGTCACCCCCCAGCCGGGCAGCGATTCCAGCAGGTGCGAGGCGCCGTGTCCGTGGCCGTCGGCCTCGGTCAGGGCCCGCGCGCCGGGCAGCGCCAGCAGCGGCAGCACGGCGAGCATCGGGATCACCGCGATGTCCTGCATCAGAAGCACCGAGAAGGCGGATCGCCCGCCGCCGGTCTGCATCAGCCGCTTTTCCGTCAGCGTCTGCAGCACGATCGCGGTGGAGGACAGCGAAAAGATCATCCCCAGCGCCACCGCCACCCGCCAGTCCTGCCCCAGCGCGATCGCGGCCGCCGTCACCAGCGCCATCGTCAGCACGATCTGCAACCCGCCAAGGCCCAGAAGCCTGTCACGCATCCCCCAGAGCGCGCGCGGCTCAAGCTCCAGCCCGATCAGGAACAGCATCAGCACCACGCCGAATTCCGCGAAATGCTGCAACTCGGCCATCTCGTCGGCGGAATGGCCCATGAACTGGCCCAGAACGATCCCGGCGATCAGGTAGCCAAGGACGGACCCGAGGCCGAAGCGCGTGGCCAGCGGCACCGCGACGACCATCGCGGCAAGGTAGAAGGTGGCCTGGAACAGGAAGGCTTCCATCGTTTCCTCAGGTCGGCAGCGGGGCGTCGGGCTTGCACTGGTCCATGACGATCTGGCTTTGCACCCGCGCGACGGCCGGGTGCGGCAGCAGGATCTCGTGGATCAGCCGGTTCAGCGCGGCAAGGTCGCTGCAATAGACGCGCAGCAGGTAATCGGCCTCGCCCGTCAGGGTCCATGCGCTGACGATCTCGGGGCGGGTCGCGGCGAGGCGGGCGAAGCTGGCCGAGGTTTCCGGCCCGTGCAGCGCCATCTGCACCTGCACGAAGGCCTGCACGCCAAGGCCCAGCCGCTCCGGGTCCAGGCGGGCGGCATAGCCGCGGATGATGCCCTCCGCCTCCAGCCGCTGGCGCCGCCGTCCGGCCTGGCTGGGCGACAGGTTCAGCGTGTCGCCCAGTTCGTGCGCGGTCAGATGCGCGTCGCGTTGCAGCGCGGCCAGAAGCCGCGAGTCGGTCTCGTCGATCTCGATGCGGGGATTCTTCATCAATCCTTATCCTGACGCGCGTTCTGCGCGCCGTCACCGAACTTCCTGCGCAATTTCGCGCAAATCGCGCGCGCAAACAATGGCATGATTTCTTTGCGAAGAACAGGAGTATGCCATGGGCCCCTTCCCGCATTCCGCGCCCCGCGCGACGATCGGCGCCGACAACCCCGCCGGCACCGACGGTTTCGAATTCGTCGAATTCGCCCATCCCGATCCGCAGGCGCTGCGCGATCTCTTTGCCCGCATGGGCTACCAGCTGACCGCCCGGCACCGGTCGAAGGCCATCGAGCTGTGGCAGCAGGGCGATATCACCTACGTCCTGAACGCCGAACCGGGCAGCCACGCGATGAATTTCGTCGCCGAACACGGCCCCTGCGCCCCGGCGATGGGCTGGCGCGTGGTGGATGCCGACCATGCCTTCCGGCACACGGTGGCGAGGGGCGCGACGCCCTACGAGGGCGCGAACAAGACGCTCGATGCCCCGGCGATCGTCGGGATCGGCGGCAGCCTGATCTATTTCGTCGATCGTTACGGCGACGGCGCCAACCCCTATGACGCGGAGTTCGAGTTCATCGCCGCGCCGAAACCCGAGGGCGTGGGCTTCTATTATCTCGATCACCTCACCCACAACGTCCACAAGGGCAACATGGATGTCTGGTTCCGGTTCTATGGCGAGATCTTCAATTTCCGCCAGATCCGGTTCTTCGACATCGAGGGCAAGTATACCGGGCTTTACTCCCGCGCGCTGACCTCGCCCTGCGGCCGCATCCGGATCCCGATCAACGAGGATCGGGGCGAGACCGGGCAGATCGTGGAATACCTGAAGCGCTACAACGGCGAGGGCATCCAGCACATCGCCGTCGGCACCGAGGACATCTACGGCGCGACCGACGCGATCCACGACCGTGGCCTGCGCTTCATGCCGAAACCGCCGATGGCCTATTACGAGATGAGCCGCGCGCGTGTGACCGGCCACGAGGAACCGGTCGACGAGATGGCCCGCCACGGCATCCTGATCGACGGCGAGGGCGTGGTCGACGGCGGCGAAACCCGGATCCTCCTGCAGATCTTCTCGAAGACCGTGATCGGCCCGATTTTCTTCGAGTTCATCCAGCGCAAGGGCGACGACGGGTTCGGCGAGGGCAACTTCCGGGCGCTGTTCGAATCGATCGAACAGGACCAGATCGAGCGCGGCGTCCTGAAGGCCGGCTGAGGAGGAGCGGCCGGTCCCGCAGGGGGGAAGGGCGCGCGCCGAGGGGTGCGCGCCCGTTTTCTTCGTCAGCCCTCGCGCGGCATCTTCAGCACGATGGTGCGGCCGTTCTTGACGTAGCTCAGTTCGGTTTCGGAAATCGCCGCGACCCGGCCGCCGTCCAGCCGGTCGCCGACCTCGACACGCAGGAACCGCCCCGTCGGGGTGCGCACCAGCGCGCGCCGCGACCCGGAGGTGCCATAGACGCCGATCAGGTTCAACTCGTTGAGGCGCAAGGCATTCTCCACCGTCGCCTCGCGGGCGACCGCGGCGGTGGTGGGGATGTCGGGCACGGTGTCGCGCGCCTCGGGTTCCGGTTCCGCCTCGGCCTCGGGCAGCGCCGCGGGGGTTGGCGCGGCGGCGGTGGCCTCGGGCTGCGGCGCGACGGCCTGTTGCAGCGCCGCGGCGATCCCGGCCGAGAAGTCCCGCGGCCGCGGCGCCGGACGCGGCGAGATCGCCACGGCGGCCGGGCTGGCGGCGGCCAATTGGGCGGCCCGCGCGGCCGCGGCTTGCGCCAGCGCCAGCGCCTCGGCGCTGGGCGGGCGCGGACGAACCTCTGCGAGGGCCGGATCGGCGGCGGGGGCCGGGCCGGGATCGGCCGTCTCCGGCGCCGGCGCGAGGGCGGTGTCGCGCAGCGCCGCGGGCGGCGGTCGCGGCCGGGTTCCGGCGAGGGCCGGATCGGCCGCCGGCACCGGCGCGGCCGCCGCGATCCCGTCGGTGTCGTCCGCCGCGGCCGGCGGCGCGGTTTCCGGCGCTTCCGCATCCTGGTCGGGCAGGGCATCTTCGGGCCGCGGGGCGGGGCGGAACTCGCGCAGCGGATCGGGCTCCGCCGGCGCCGCGTCGATGGGGTCGGCGGCCGTTTCGGGGGCGGCCGTTTCGGGGGCTGCCTCGGGGGCGGGGGCCGCCGCCGGGCGCTCGGGCGCGATGATCGGCGGGCGGCCCGCGAACAGCGTCACGCCCTCCGCGGTCACCACGCCCTCGGGCGTCGGGATGATCCGGCCCAGCGCGTCGCGGCGCGGCGGCGGCGCGTAGGGCGGCGGGTTCGGCAGCGCCGCGGGGGGGCGTTCCGCCGCGGGCAGGGCGGCGGTCAGCAGGGTCGCCGCCGCGCCGGTCCCGATATCGCGGTCGCGTTCCGTCCGCAGCGCGGCGTCGGGCCGGTCGGGGGCCGGGGCCATCGTCGCCGGTGGCGCGACCGTCCAGACCCCGGTGAGTTCGTAGCGCACATCCGGATCGATCGGCCGTGCCCGGGCGACCTCGGTCGCGGCGGGGGCCGGGTCGTCCTGCGCCGCGGGGGCGGGATCGGCCGTGGCGGCCGGCGCCTGCGCGGGCGGGGCGGTCACCGGCGCGGCGGCCGTCGTCTGCGGCACCGGCGCCGCCTCGGCCTCGGAGGCGGCCGTGGGCTGCGCCGGCGGCTCGGGCGAGACCACCGGCGGGGCATCGGCCGGTGCCGGCGTCTGCGCGACCTCGGGGGCAACGGGGCCGGCATCGGGTTTGGCCGGTCGCGTCGGCGGTTCCGGGGGGCGGTTGTCCGGCGCCGTCGCCACCACCTCCGCGGCCGGGGCGGCATCGACATCGGGGCTCAGCGGCGGCGGCGCGGCGATCGCGGTCTCGACCTCGGCCGGGCCGGCCGGTTCGGCCATGCCGTCGATCTCGGCCGGGCCGCGGCCAAGGATCAGCCACAGCAGCAGCACGGCAAGGATCACCGCTGCCGCGACGAGGGCGGGGATCAGCGCGCCGCGGGCCATGGCATCGGCGCGGCGTTCCGCGATCCGGGCGCCGATGGCGGTGAACGCGCCGACCGCCGGCTCCGGGTCCGGCGCGGGTGGCGGGGTGGCGGCCGGCGGTTCGGCCGGCGGGGATGCGGGCCTGTCCGTCGCGGGCGCGCGCGGCTTCGACGGTCGCGGCCGGGCGGCGGGCTTCGGGCCTGCGTCGGTCGCCGGGCCGATCACCGGGGCGGCGCCGGCGCCGTTCTCGCCTGCCGCCGCATCGTCGGGGCCCGACGTCCGTGCCGCCCGCCGCGCGGGCGGCCGTGCGCGGGCGGCGGGGACGGGATCGGGGGCCGGGGCCTCGGCCGGTTCGGGTGCGGCCGCGGCACCGTCGGCGTCGGCGTCGGTGGCCTGCGGCCCGGCGCTGTCCGCGACCGCCGTCTCCGGCGCCGGCGCGGCGGGCGCATCCGGTCCCGGGGCCGGGTCTTCGGCACCCTCCGCATCGGCCGTCGCGGCCGCCGGCTCGCCGCGCCCGATGATCCGCACCGGGCTGTCGTCGGGCTCCAGCGTCTCGCCCTGCGGCAGGTTCGCGGCCGCGCGCGATGCAAGGCCGAAGAACGGCTCTCCGGGGAACTGCCCGGCCTCGGGGATCGCAACGAAGCTCAGCGGGCCGAACCGGTGCTGTTCGGCGAAACCCTCGGCCTCCGCCAGCGTCTCGCGCGCCACGACGGCGACCGGCACCAACGGCCCAGCGCCGCGCCAGTCGAAAACCAGATCGGCGACGGCGTAGGGCGTGCGCGCCTCCAGCGCCGTGGCGATCTGCGCGCGGCGGGTCGCATCGTCCGGCCCCGGCGCCGCGATCTCGGTATAGAGGATCTGGCTGTTGGGGATGATCAGCTTGCAGGCAAGCCCCGCGGGCGACAGCGCCAGCGCGGTCTTGCGCATGAAGTCCAGCGACTCGCCCAGCCGCGGATCGTCCAGCGCGACCTCGCCGACCGACAGCCAGCCGCGCGAGGTGCGGCGCAGAAGGCCGATCCCGTCATGGCTGAGGTTGAGGGCGAAGGCTGGTTTCATCGTGCCGGGCTAGCAGGTTTCGCGCCACGGGCAAGCCCGCGACCCCGCCGCATCCTGTCGGAGAGCGGGAACTTGCGCAAGAAGCGCCGGCCGGGCTTGACAGTCACGGCCGCCCGACGGCCCCCTTGGTCCGACAGTCTTGCAAGGGGTGCCGCCATGCGATTCCGCGTTCTCGTCGCGCTTTTCCTCACTCTGTGCCTCGCGGTGCCGGCGCGGGCCGAAACCGGGCCGCAGATCACCGTGACCGGCGAGGGCAAGGTCGACCTGCCGCCCGACATGGCGACCCTGCGGCTTGGCGTCAGCACGCAGGCCCGCACGGCGGGCGAGGCGCTGTCGTCGAACTCGGCCGACATGGCGGCGGTGCTTGGCTTTCTCGCCGGCGAGGGAATCGCCGAGGCCGATATCCAGACCTCCGGCCTGTCGCTCATGCCGCGGCAGGATCGCGACGCCCAGGGCCGGGCCACGACCGTGGGTTTCGTGGCCTCGAACGAGGTTGTCGTTCGGGTCCGCGATCTCGACCGGCTGGGCGGCCTGATGGACGCGGTGGTGCGCGAGGGGGCGAACCGCTTCGGCGGGCTGCAATTCGGTCTGTCCGACATGTCCGCCGCGCTGGCCGAGGCGCGTATCCGGGCGGTGGCCGACGCGCGCACCAAGGCCGAAACCTATGCCGAGGCAGCCGGCGTGACGCTTGGCCCGATCCGGACGATTTCCGACCAGTCGGGCGGCATCCGGCCGATGGAAATGCGCATGGCCGCCGCTGCCGCCGACGCGGTGCCGATCGCCGCGGGCGCGGTATCGGTCACCGCCGGGGTCACCATCACCTGGGCCCTGGCGCCCTGACGGCGGCGATCCGCGCCCGACGCGCCGGTCAGCCCGTCGCCTTCGCCAGCGCCTGGTCGAGATCGGCGATCAGATCGTCGGCATCCTCGATCCCGATCGACAGCCGCACCACGTTCGGCGCCGCCCCGGCGGCCACCTGCTGTTCCGGCGTCAGCTGGCGGTGCGTCGTGGAGGCGGAATGGATGATCAGCGACCGCGTGTCGCCCAGGTTGGCGACATGGCTGAACA
>CAYUXM010000039.1:0-16963 GCA_964448765.1 uncultured Rhodobacterales bacterium | reverse complement strand
CCGCGCAGGCCACCCATGCCATCGCCGACCATCCCGGCCCGGTCTACATGCGGCTGCTGCGCGGCAAGGTGCCCGACGTGCTGGGCCGCTACGGCTATGAATTCAAGCTGGGCCAGGCCCAGGTGATCCGCGACGGGGCGGACGTGCTGTTCGTCTCGTCGGGCTTCATGACGATGCGGGTGCTCGACGCCGCCGAACGGCTGGCCGCCGACGGCGTCGATTGCGCGGTGCTGCACGTGCCCACGATCAAGCCGCTGGACGTGGCGACGATCCGCGCCGAGGCCGCGAAACCCGGCCGGCTGGTGGTGGCGGCGGAGAACCACACGGTGATCGGCGGGCTGGGCGAGGCGGTCGCGGCCGACCTGATGCGCGCGGGCATCCACGCGCCGTTCCGCCAGATCGGCCTGCCCGACGAGTTTCTCGATGCCGGCGCCCTGCCGACGCTGCATCATCAATACGGGCTGTCGGTCGAGGCGGTGACCGCGGCGGTGAAATCCTGGCTGTGAGGAGAGGCCGATGACACTCATGCAAGGCAAGACCGCGATCGTCACCGGCGCCGCCTCGGCCCGCGGGCTGGGCAAGGCCACCGCCCGGATGTTCGCCGACCACGGCGCGCGCGTGGCGATCCTCGATCTCGACGCGGGCGCCGCCGAGGCGGCGGCGGCCGACATCGGCACGGACCATATCGGCATGGCCTGCGACGTGACCGACAAATGGGCCTGCATCGACGCGGTGGCCGCCGTGCTGGACGCCTTCGGGCAGGTCGATGCGCTGGTCAACAACGCCGGGATCACCCAGCCCCTGAAGCTGATGGAGATCGAGCCCGAGAACTACGACGCGGTGCTCGACGTGAACCTGCGCGGCACACTTTACATGAGCCAGGCGATCATCCCGCACATGCGCGAACGCCGGGCGGGCAGCATCGTCAACATCTCGTCGGTCTCGGCGCAGCGCGGCGGCGGCATCTTCGGCGGGCCGCACTATTCCGCGGCGAAGGCCGGCATCCTCGGCCTGACCAAGGCGATGGCGCGGGAACTGGCGCCCGACGGGGTGCGCGCCAATGCCGTCTGCCCCGGCTTCATCGCGACCGACATCACCGGCGGCCGTCTGACCGACGAGATGATGGCCACGATCCTCGACGGCATCCCGATGGGCCGGGCCGGCGCGGCCGGCGACGTGGCCGGCTGCTGCCTGTTCCTCGCCTCCGACCTGTCGGCCTATGTCACCGGCTCCGAGGTCGACGTGAACGGCGGTTCGCTGATCCACTGAACGGCCGGCCGGGTTCGGGGCCCCGGCGCATCGCACCGCCGCGGCCCCGACCATGGCAACCGGGCCTGTCCGGCCGGATCAGAACGACCAGACCGCCGCGTCGCGGTCCAGCAGGGCGTCCGCCATCGCCGGCGGCTGGGCCACGCCGACCCCCTCGATCAGCGCCTCCGGCCCCATTCCCTTGCCCGGCAGGTAGATCGCGCAGACCTCCACCGTGCCGCCCTTGGCGATGATCCCGCCCAGAAGGCCCTGCGGGCTCATGTCGCGCGGCGGCTGGCCCGCCGTGGCGCTTTCGGGCGCGTCCTTGAGCGCGATGTCCCCGGCCGGGCCGCACAGCAGGACATGCACGGCGGTGCCCTTGGCGACGGCCTGCGTCGTCAGCACCATCGACATCAGCTGGGTCTGCGGGTCGGCCGCCGTCACCACGGTGACGAGGCGGTCGGCCGGAACCGGGGATTCGGCAAGGGCGGGAAGGGCGGTCGCGGCAACGGTTGCGATCGCGGCAAGGGTTCTGAACATGTCGTCTCCGTCGAATGGATCGGGTTCTGCGCGTGTCCGTGCCCGAGCATGAATGATGTGCCGCCGGCACATAATATGTAATTGTGTCGCGGTCCCGGCCCGGCGCCGGGCCCCACGCCGATCCGGCTTGCCCCGGCCCCGCCCGGCCACTATCCAAGATCCGAACCATTCCGGGGGAGGACCGCATGAGCCAGAGCCGTTTCGACAAGTCGAAGCTTCCCAGCCGCCACGTCACCGAAGGCCCGGCGCGGGCCCCGCACCGGTCCTACTATTACGCGATGGGCCTGACGGAAGAGGAAATCCACCAGCCCTTCGTCGGCGTCGCGACCTGCTGGAACGAGGCCGCGCCCTGCAACATCGCGCTGGCGCGTCAGGCGCAGGCGGTGAAGCTGGGGGTGAAGGCCGCGCAGGGCACGCCGCGCGAGTTCACCACGATCACCGTGACCGACGGGATCGCGATGGGGCACGAGGGCATGCGCTCGTCGCTGGCCTCGCGCGAGGCGATCGCCGACACCGTGGAACTGACGATGCGCGGCCATTGCTACGACGCGATCGTCGGGCTTGCGGGCTGCGACAAGTCGCTGCCGGGGATGATGATGGCGATGGTGCGGCTCAACACGCCGTCGGTCTTCGTCTACGGCGGCTCGATCCTGCCGGGCAAGGCGCCGCAGATCGACGAGATCCCGGAAGATTTCCGCAGCCGCGACCTGACCGTGCAGGACATGTTCGAGGCGGTGGGCCGGCACCAGAACAACGAGTTGTCGGACAAGGCGCTCGACGTGCTCGAACGCGTTGCCTGCCCCTCCGCCGGGGCCTGCGGCGGCCAGTTCACCGCCAACACGATGGCCTGCGTGAGCGAGGCGATCGGGCTGGCCCTGATGAATTCCTCGGGCATGCCCGCGCCCTACGAAAGCCGCGACCAGTATGGCGAGGCCTCCGGCGTGGCGGTGATGACGCTGATCGAACGGAACATCCGCGCCCGCGACGTGGTCACCCGCAAGGCGCTGGAAAACGCCGCCCGCGTGGTGGCCTGCACCGGCGGATCGACCAACGCGGGGCTGCACCTGCCGGCCATCGCGCATGAGGCGGGGATCGATTTCGACCTGTTCGACGTCTGCGACATCTTCCGCGACACGCCCTATTTCGTCGATCTCAAGCCCGGCGGCACCTATGTCGCCAAGGATCTCTACGAGGCCGGCGGTGTGCCGGTGGTGATGAAGGAACTGCGCAAGGCGGGCCTGATTCATGAAGAGTGCATCACCGCCTCGGGCCGCAGCATCGGCGAGGAACTGGATCTCGTGGAACGCGAGGCCGACGGCCGGGTGATCTATCCGATCTCGGCCCCGATCACGCCGACCGGCGGGGTCGTGGGGCTGAAGGGCAACCTCGCCCCCGACGGCGCGATCGTGAAAGTCGCCGGCATCGCCGAGGAGAACCAGGTGTTCACCGGCCCCGCGCGGGTCTTCGAGTCCGAGGAAGAGGCCTTCGCCGCCGTCAAGGCGCGCGGCTACGAGGAAGGCGAGGTCATCGTGATCCGCAACGAGGGTCCGGCGGGCGGCCCCGGCATGCGCGAGATGCTGGCCACCACCGCCGCGCTGTCGGGCCAAGGCATGGGCAAGAAGGTGGCGCTGATCACCGACGGGCGGTTTTCCGGCGCGACGCGCGGCTTCTGTGTCGGCCATGTCGGCCCCGAGGCCGCGCATGGCGGGCCGATCGCGCTTCTGAAGAACGGCGACATGATCACCATCGACGCGATCAGGGGCGAATTGTCGGTCGCGCTGAGCGATGCGGAGCTGGCCGAACGCAAGGCCGCCTGGTCCGGCCCCCGCAAGACCGATTACGCCTCGGGCGCGGTGTGGAAATTCGCCCGGCTCGTCGGCGGGGCCCGGCAGGGCGCGGTGACCCATCCCGGCGCCCGGGACGAAACCCATGTCTACATGGACCAGTAGGCTGCGCGTCGGCGCGGCGCTTTTCGCCGCGCCCGTGCTGCTGGCCGGCTGCATCGCCGAGGGGGTGCTGCCGTTCCCGGCGCTGGGCACCCCGCAGCCGGCCTCGGCCCCGGCGGAGCCGCGGGTTCTGGCCGACAGTGTCGTGGTCGCCGCGCCCGAAGGCTGGTGCCCCGACCCGCGCGCCGGGCTGGAGGGCGAGGCGGGCAGCTTCCTGCTGATCGGCCCGTGCCGCACCGGACCGGTGCCGCCGGTGCCCGCGATCCTCACCCTGTCGGTGCTGGGCACCGCCGGGACCGGGGCGATGGATCGCGACCGGCTGGACGCCTTCTTCGGGTCCGAGGTCGGCCGCGCCGCGCTCAGCCGCGCCGGCGACGCGGCGACGGTTCGCGTGGTGCAGGGCGGGCTGGAGGGCGAGGCCTATGTCCTGCATGTGCGCGATACCGCGCCGATGCCGGGCGGGGCGGTCGCGCCCGATGCCTGGCGCGCCGTGCTGCCGCTGTCGGGCCGGCTGGTGGCGCTGACCGTCCTGTCGCCGGCAGAGCCGGCGGTGCCACCGGCGACCCTGCGTTCGGTCCTCGACGCCTTCGTCGCCGCGATGCGGGCGGCCAATGGCGCGTCGCCTGCGACCGACGGCTGAGAGGATCGCCAGAATTTCCCTTTAGGGTTGATTTCCACCCGGCCGATGCGGTTGGGTGGCGCTGTAGGTTGTGACGAGTGACAGGGTATGTACGAACGGCTGTCGCGCCCGTCCGGCGTGCTGACACGGGCCTTGCGCCGTCGCGCCATGCGGCGGATGCCGCTGCCGGGGCTGGCGCGGATGCGCAACCGTCTGCTCGCCGAACGGGCCGAAACCGGGGCGCTGCTGACCGAGGTCGAGGCCCGGATCGAGGCCGCCGCGCCGGCCACGCCGATCCCCCGGCCGCTGCATGCCGACTGGGTCTGGCGGCCCGAACCCTGGGTGGCGCGGCTGTCCCCCGCCGGGCTGGTGGCCCCCGAAAGCGGCGCGCGTCTGGCCGAAAACCTTGCCGTCTACCATGATTGCCCGCTGCGCGAGACGGCGGTGCGGCAGATCGCCGGCATCGCGGGGCCGGCGCCCCTTGCGCTGGCTGTCGATGTCTTCGGGTTTGCCGGGCGGTTCCTGTCCTTCGCCGTCGATCTGCCCGCGACCGGCTGCGCGCGGCTTGGCGCCGACAGCATCGTCGCGGTGACGCCGGCGGTGGAAAGCTGCGCCCCGGTCGCCACCGTCGCGCGGCTCAATCTGCGGCAGGGCACCGATCATCGCAGCCTCACGCGCGGCGTCGTTTCGGGCGCCGCGGCGGAATTCGACCTCGCCGCGGCCGGGCTGGACAGCCGGCCGGTGGCCGCGGCCTGGCTTGACCTGATCTTCGAGGCGCCGGGCCGCAACCGGATCGTCGTGCTCGACCTTGTCCTGACCCGCCGCCCCCGGGCGGCGATCTGACCGGCCGGGGCGGGCGGTGCGCCTGGTGCAGACACGGATCGCCGGCGGCACCTGGCACGGGATCCTGCAGGCCGGCGACAGCCCGCCGCGGATCGATCTGCTGCGGGCCGGCGAGGTGCTGGGCCGCGCGCGGCTGGCCGCGGCGGGCGCGGGGCAATGGGCGGTGGCGGCGGATATCCCGGCGGGTTGCCTGCACGACGGGGTGCAGACCTTCGTTCTGGCGGATGCCGAGACCGGCGCGCGGCTGTGCGCCTTCAGCCTCGTCGCGGGCCTGCCCGTCGGCGACGACATCCGCGGCGAGATCGACCTGCTGCGCGCCGAGGTCGAGATGCTCAAGCGGGCGCTCCGCCGGGCGCTGCGCGAGGGCGGCGACGACGGCGCGGCCGGGGCCGGCGGGTGACGCCGCGTCGGGGGTGACAGCGGCGGCGGCCCGCGTCACTCTCGGCCCCGTCGCCACCGGAGGGTCCGATGACCGCCTATCCCCATCTTTTCGCGCCGCTCGACCTTGGCCATGTCAGCCTGCCCAACCGGGTGCTGATGGGGTCGATGCACACCGGGCTGGAGGAAACCGGCGACTGGAACCGGGTGGCGGAATTCTACGCCGCGCGCGCCCGCGGCGGGGTGGGGCTGATGGTCACCGGCGGCATGGCCCCGAACCGCGAGGGCGCGGTGTTCCCCGGCGCGGCGGGGCTGTTCACGCCCGCGGACGTGGCGAACCACCGGATCGTCACCGGCCGGGTGCAGGACGCCGGCGGCCGCATCGCGATGCAGATCCTGCATGCCGGGCGCTACGCCTACGGCAAGGATTGCGTCGCGCCCTCGGCGCTCCGCGCGCCGATCTCGCCGTTCCCGCCGACCGCTCTGGACGAGGCCGGGATCGAGAAACAGATCGCCGATATCGTCACCGCCGCCGCCCGCGCCCGCGAGGCGGGCTATGACGGCGTCGAGGTGATGGGATCGGAGGGCTATTTCCTCAACCAGTTCCTCAGCCTGCGCACCAACCGGCGCGAGGATCGCTGGGGCGGGCCCTACGAGAACCGGATGCGCCTGCCCGTCGAGGTGGTGCGCCGGGTGCGGCAGGCGGTGGGGCCGGATTTCATCGTGATCTACCGGATCAGCCTGATCGACCTGGTGCCCGAGGGGCAAGGCTTCGACGAGGTGATCCGGCTGGCGCAGGCGGTGGAGGCGGCCGGCGCCTCGATCCTCAATACCGGCATCGGCTGGCACGAGGCGCGGGTGCCCACGATCGCCACCTCGGTGCCGCGCGCCGCCTTCGCCTGGGTGACGCGGAAACTGATGGGCCATGTCGGCCTGCCGGTGATCGCCTCGAACCGGATCAACACGCCCGAGGTCGCCGAACGGGTGCTGGCCGAGGGCTGCGCCGACATGGTCTCCATGGCGCGCCCGTTCCTCGCCGATGCCGATTTCGTGGCCAAGGCTGCCACCGGCCGCGCGGCGGAAATCGCGCCCTGCATCGCCTGCAACCAGGCCTGTCTCGACCACACCTTTTCCGGGCGGCTGACCTCCTGCCTCGTCAATCCGCGCGCCTGCCACGAAACGGACCTGCGCTACGATCCGGCCGCCACGCCGCGCCGGGTTGCCGTGGTGGGCGCGGGGCCGGCCGGGCTGATGGCCGCGCTCGTCGCGGCCGAACGCGGCCACCGGGTCACGCTGTTCGAGCGCGACGACCGGATCGGCGGCCAGCTCAACCTCGCCCGCGTGATTCCCGGCAAGGAGGAGTTCGACGGGCTGGTGGACTGGTTCGCCACGATGCTGGGCAAGGCCGGGGTGGACCTGCGGCTGGGCAGCGCCGCCACGGTGGACAACCTGCGCGGTTTCGACCGGGTGATCCTGGCCACCGGGGTCAGGCCGCGCCCGGCCGGCATTCCCGGCGAGGCGGGCGGCACCGCCGTGTCCTATGCCGATCTGCTGGCCGGCCATGTCACGGCGGGCAAGCGGGTTGCCGTGGTCGGGGCCGGGGGCATCGGGTTCGACGTGGCCGAATACCTCGTCCATGACGGGCCGAGCCCGGCCACCGATCCGGCGCTGTGGCGGCGCGAATGGGGCGTGACCGATCCCGCCGAGGCCCCCGGCGGCGTGACGGCCCCCGCGCCGGAACCGCCGGCCCGGCAGGTCACGCTGCTGCAGCGCAAGGCGGAACGGCCGGGCAAGCGGCTGGGCAAGACCACCGGCTGGATTCACCGCGCCGCGCTGGCGGCGAAACGGGTCGAGATGATCGGCGGCGTGACCTACGACAGGATCGATGCGGAGGGGCTGCACGTCACCATCGGCAGCGGCGCGGCGGCCGAAACCCGGCTGATCCCGGCCGATACCGTGGTGATCTGCGCCGGGCAGGACAGCGACCGCGCGCTTCTCGACGATCTCGCGCGGGCCGGGATCGCGGCCGACGTGATCGGCGGGGCCGACCGCGCCGCGGAACTCGACGCCAAGCGCGCGATCGACCAGGCCGCGCGACTTGCCGCCGCGATTTGATCACGCCGCCGGGACAATCCGTAAACCTTGATCGCGATTATCCGGCTTTTGCCGGGCGATCACCACATTCCAGCCCGATTTCGGGCCGAAGACTCCGGGGCGGACCGAGAAGCTACCGGAGGGGTGAACAATGGATCGTCTGACCGAGATGGAGGCCTTCGCCACCGTGGTGGACCAGGGCGGGTTCACCGACGCGGCGAAGAAGCTGGGGATTTCCAAGTCCGCCGTCTCCAAGCATGTCTCGGCGCTGGAGGCGCGGCTGGGCGCGCGGCTTCTGAACCGCACGACGCGGCGGGTGTCGCCGACCGAGATCGGGCTGGCCTATTACGACCGGGCGCGCCGGGTGCTGAACGACGCGGGCGAGGCCGACGCGCTCGTCACCTCGATGCAATCCGCGCCCTCGGGGCTTCTGCGAATCTCCGTCGCCACCGATTTCGGGGTCAACCTGCTGTCGCCGATCCTGGGCGAATTTCTCAAGGAATTTCCCGACATCACGATCAACATGGTGCTCAACAACCGGTATGTCGAACTGATCTCGGAAGGGTTCGACATGGCGATCCGGATGGGCGAGCTGGAGGACAGCACGCTGCGCGCCCGCAAGCTGACCGAGACGACGAAGCGGATGGTCGGCGCGCCGGGCTATTTCCAGAAGTTCGGCCGGCCGCAGAAGATCGACGACCTGAACGATCACAAGCTTCTGCACTATTCCAACCAGTCCTCGGGCAACGTCTGGAAGATCACCGCGCCCTCGGGCGAGAAGCGGCAGGTCCGCACCTCGGGCTGGTTGACGGTGAATGACGGCCAGTCGCTCTTGAACGCGGCGATTTCGGGGCTGGGCATCGCCTACCTGCCCTCGTTCCTTTACGCCGAGGCGATGCGCAAGGGTCTCGTCGAAGACGCGATTCCCGACCTGCCGAAGGAAAGCCTGGGCATCTACGCGGTCTATCCGCCGGGCCGGTTCACCCAGCCCAAGGTCCGCGCCTTCATCGATTTCCTCGCCTCGTCCTATGTCGACAAGGGGCCGGACAACTGGTGATACCTGCCGGCTGACTAGCGCAGCACCGCCTCGACCCGGCGGTTGAGCATCCGCCCGGCGGGATCGTCATTGGCCGCGCGCGGCGCGAGAAAGCCCACGCCCTCGGCTGCGACCTGCGCCGGCGCGACGCCGAATTCCGACAGCAGCCGGGCCCTGACCTCTTCGGCCCGCGCCCGTGACAGCCGCACGTTGGTGTCCAGCGCGCCCTCGGCGTCGCTGTGGCCGACGAGGGTGACCGCGCGCGCCGGATCGGCCTTCAGCCAGTCGGCCAGCAGCGCCAGCGAGGGAAACGGGCCCTCGCCAAGATCGGTCGATCCCGAGGCGAAATCGAGGTCGTCGAGCGCGACGGCGCCGGTCGCCGTCAGCGTGCCGATCACGTCGGGCGCCAGCCGCGGCGCGGCGGCCACAGCCTTGGCCACGGTTTCGGCCATCACGTCGCCATCGGCCGCAGGCGACTTGGTGGAGACGACAAGGCTCAGCGGGCCCTCGCCCGGCGGGCCGATCCGGCTGACCTGCACGAAGCCCGCCGCCGCCGACCGGCTGACGAGGATCATCGCGTGGTCGGTGCCGGTTTCGGCCTCGCGCGCGGCGGCGATGTAGCGGTAGTCGCCGAGGTCCACATGCATGTCCGGTTCGGGCAGGAATTCCGCCTCGTAGCGGAAATCGAAGCCGCCGCAGCTGCGCGCCTCGCATTCGTAGAGGATCGAGAAGCCCTCGGCCTGAAGGGTGGTCCTGAGCGGGGCGATCAGTTCCAGCGTCGTCGCCGCGCCCTCGATCCTGAAGGCCTGGTGGCTGACCTGCCCCTCGATCGCGAGCAACGCCACGCCCTCGGGCCGGGCCGGGCCGACGGGCAGCTGGAAGCTGCCCAGCCGCTCGCTGACCTCCGCCGTCAGTTCCGCGGCCTCGGGCAGCGGCAGTTCGGCCGCCAGCGCCGGCGCGGCGGCCAGCGACAGGAGATATGCCGCCCAGCCCCTCACCGGTGCGCCCCGTGATAGTCGGGATTGGGCTGCATCGCGGTGGCCGAGGCGACGCGGTTGGTCATGTTGAAGAACCCCGCGACCGCGGCGATGTCCCAGATGTCGCGGTCGGAAAACCCGGCATCGCGCAGCGCCTGCCGGTCGGCCTCCTCGACCTTCGAGGAGGCCAGCGTCAGCTTCTCGGCGAACTCCAGCATCGCGCGCTGGCGGGGGGAAAGATCGGCCATCCGCCAGTTCATCACCAGCGCCTCGCCCAGCACCGGGTCGCCCGACAGTTCCCGCACCGCCGCGCCATGCGCGACCTGGCAGTACCAGCAGCGGTTCAGCGACGAGACCGCGACCGCGATCATCTCGCGCTCCAGCTTCGTCAGGCCGCTGTCGGCCAGCATCAGGTCGTTGTAAAGCGCGGTGAAGGCGTTGAGCTTGGCGATGTCGAAGGCATAGGCGCGCAGCACGTTGGGCACGAGCCCGAGCTTGTCCTCGCAGATCGCGAAATACTTCGCCGTCGCCTCGGGCAACGGCGCGACCATCGGCAGGTCGAGTGCCGTGGGGCTCTGGCCGTCGTCGGTCACCTGCTCGCTTCGCTCGCCTCTTCCAGGCCGTTCAGGCCTGACCTTTCCGATAGTGGTATTTTCCCACAATCGACATCCCCAGAGAAGCGTAGAGTGCGCGGGCCGGGGCATTGGCCTCGGTCACGGCGACGAAAAGCTCCGAAAGCCCATGATCTAGGGCCCAGAAGGCCGTCGCACGCATCATCTTGACGGCGATTCCTTGCCGACGCTGACCGGGAATGACGTGCAGGGCATGCAGCATCGCCGACGCACCATGCCCGGCGACAAAGGCGACGCCGGCGGCGCGGTCGTTCACCCGGCCGAGGATCGCGGTTTTCGGCGGCCCTGCCCGTTCCATCACCGCGATCCGGCCCGGCCCGATCCCGCCCTCGGCCCAAAGCTCGCGCATGATCTGCAGCATCGGCCACAGGCAGAAGGTGGTGATCGGCGGCGGCGGTTCGGTGGCGAGATCGGCGACCGGCGCGCGGTAGAGCACCACCGGGTCCACCACCCGGTAGCCGCGCGCCGCCAACGCGGCGTCCAGCGCCTCCTCGCCGGCGCGGATCATGAACAGCGGCACCTGGCCAAGATCGCGCTGCGCGGCCTCGGCGGCGGCGATGTCGGCCTGTTGCCATTCGGCCTCTGCCGTGGCGGCCGAAACCCGCTGGCCGCCGCCCTGCCCCTCGCGCAGGCGAAACGGCCCCGCGCGACGGGTCGCGGCCGGCGGCCATGTCGCGTCGATCAGCGCCGAGAGGTCAGCCGGCGTCATCCGCCGTCGCCGGGAAACAGCGCGGCGAGCCGGGTCATCGCGGCGTCGATCCGCGCCGCGTCATGGCCGCGGATCACCACGTTCGCGCCATGCGCGCCGTTGCGGATGAACGGGTAGGAGCCGAAGGACAGGTCCGGAAACTCCGCCGCCAGCGCGCCCAGCGGTTCGGCGATCACGCCCTCGCCCCGGTCGATCCGGTAGCTTTGGCTCATCAGCGGGTCGCCGCCGGTCAGGCCGGGCAGCACCGAGGCGACCATCGCCTGGAAGATCGCGGGCACCCCGGCCATCACGTGCACGTTGCCAAGGCTGAACCCCGGCGCGGCCGAGATCGGGTTCTCGATCAGCGCCGCGCCTTCGGGAATCCGCGCCATCCGCTGCCGCGCCGCGTTGTACTCCAGCCCGGTGGCCGCGTAATGCGCGGCGAGGATGTCATGGGCATCCTGCCGGATGTCCAGCGCCGCGCCGAAGGCGGCGGCCACGGCATCGGCGGTGATGTCGTCATGCGTCGGCCCGATCCCGCCGGAGGTGAAGACATGGTCCCAGGCCGCCCGCAGATCGTTCAGCGCGGCGACGATCCGGGCCTGTTCATCGGGCACGACGCGGACCTCGGACAGGTCGATCCCCACCCGCGTCAACTCTCCGGCAAGGAAATGCATGTTCGAATCGCGGGTCCGGCCCGAGAGGATCTCGTCGCCGATGATCAGGATCGCGGCTGTGGGATTGGGCATTGCGGCCTCCTTGACTGGCCACAGCTATAGGACGCCGGGCGGGCGGCGAAAAGCCCGGCCGCGACGGCCCCGCGGGCACCGCCTCTGGCCAAGCCGGGGCGTGACGACTATCTAGGGCCAAATCGGCGCCGTGCCGGCCGGACGGCCAGCGCCGGGTCGGTGACGGGCGGGTGCGACGAGGACGGGAACGGTGGACGACACGCAGGGCCGGGTGACGAAGGACGGGATCAGGATCCACGATCCGGGCGATTTCGCGGGCATGCGCCGGGCCGGCGCCGTGGCCGCGCGCATCCTCGACGAGGTGGCCGGCCTTGTCGTGCCGGGCGCGACCACCGCCGCGATCGACGATGCGATCACCGCCCGCGTGACGGAACTGGGCGCGACCTCGGCGACGATCGGCTACCGCGGCTACCGGCATGCCTCGTGCATCTCGGTCAACCACGTGGTCTGCCACGGGATTCCGGGGCCGAAGGTGCTCAAGGACGGCGACATCCTGAACATCGACGTCACCGTGGTGGTCGACGGCTGGTACGGCGACACAAGCCGGATGTACGTGGCCGGCCAGCCCTCGCGCAAGGCGGCGCGGCTGATCGACGTGACCCATGACGCGCTGTTCAGGGGGATCGAGGCGGTGCGGCCCGGCAATACCTTCGGCGACATCGGCCACGCGATCCAGACCTACGTGGAGGCGCAGAGGATGAGCGTGGTGCGCGATTTCTGCGGCCACGGCCTTGGCCGGGTCTTTCACGCCCCGCCGAACGTGCTGCATTTCGGCCGCCCCGGCAGCGGCCCGGTGCTGGAGGAGGGCATGTTCTTCACCATCGAGCCGATGGTGAACCTCGGCCGGCCGGAAACCAAGGTGCTGGCCGACGACTGGACGGCGGTGACCCGCGACAAGTCGCTCTCGGCGCAGTTCGAGCATTCGATCGGGGTGACCGCGACGGGCTACGAGATCTTCACGCCCTCGCCCGCGGGCACGTTCCACCCGACCTGGGGCTGACCCGGCGTGCGGCCGGCCCGCGCCATCGTTCTGGTGCTGGCGCTGGCCGCCGCCGCGCTGTCGATCTGGATGCTGGAGCGTGACCGCGCCGGGCTGATCGTCACGCCGCTTGCGGTGGGCGAAACGCCGGCCACCGTTTACGCCCGTGCCGATGCACCCGGCCCCGCGCCCGTCGTCGTGATCGCGCATGGCTTCGCCGGGTCGCGGCCGCTGATGGAGCCTTTCGCGCTGACGCTGGCGCGGGCGGGCTACCTTGTCGTCAGCTACGATCTGGAAGGCCACGGCGCCAACCCGGTGCCGATGTCCGGCGACGTGAACCGGATCGACGGCACGACGCAGCTGTTGATGGACGAACTGGGCCGCGTGGCCGATGCCGCGCTGGCGCTGCCGGGCGCCGACGGGCGGCTGGCCTTCCTTGGCCATTCGATGGCCTCCGACATCGTCGTGCGGCAGGCGATCGCCGATCCGCGCACCGGCGCGGTGGTGGCGCTGTCGATGTTTTCCGAGGCGGTGACGGCGCGCGAGCCGCGCAACCTGCTCGTCGTGACCGGCGCGTGGGAGGGCTGGCTGGCCGAAGAGGCGCTGGCGGCGCTGCACCTGGCCGACCCGGCGGCCCGGATCGGCGAGACGGTGGGCGACCCGGTGGCGGGTACCGGGCGGCGCGCGGCGCTGGCGCCGGGGGTCGAGCATGTCGGCGTGCTGTTCTCGGCCACCGCGCTTGCCGAGGCGCGCGGCTGGCTGGACGTGGCCTTCGGCCATGACGGCGGCGACGCGCCGGTGGCGGCGCGCGGCGGCTGGGTGGCGCTGGTGCTGGTCGCGACGGTGGCGCTGGCCTGGCCGCTGGCGGGGCTGCTGCGGCCCGCCGACCGGGCCGCGCCGGTGCCGCGCCTGTCGCCGGGCCGGTTCGCGCTGGCGGTGCTGGGGCCGGCGCTGGCAACGCCGCTTCTGCTCTGGCCGCTCGGCATTGCCTTCCTGCCGGTGCTGGTGGCCGATTACCTCGCGGTGCATTTCCTTGTCATGGGGGCGCTGGGCCTTGTGGCGCTGCACACCTTCGGCGTGGCACTTCCGCGCGGCGGGCTCTGGCCGGGCCTTGCGCTCGCCGGTTTCGGGATCGCCGTCTTCGGCATGGTGATGGATCGCTACGTGGCCGAATTCATGCCGATCCCCGCGCGCCTGCCGCTGATCGCGGCGATCGCGGCGGGCAGCGTGCCGTTCATGCTGGCCGACGCGCTGCTGACCGAGGCGGGCCGCGCCGGCGCGCTTCGGGTGATCGCGGTGCGCGGCGCGGCGCTGGCCTCGCTGGGCCTTGCCGTGGCGCTCGATCCCGGCCGGCTGTTCTTCCTGGCGATGATCGTGCCGGTGATCCTGCTGTACTTCCTGCTGTTCGGCACGATCGGCGGCTGGGTCGGCCGCGCCACGGGGCGGCCGCTGGCCCCCGGGCTCGGCCTTGGCCTGCACCTGGCCTGGGCGCTGGGCGTGACCTTCCCGCTGTTCGCGGGCTAGCGATCCCGCTGGATTTGCTCGGCGATCTGCGCGGCCCAGTCGCCGAGGATCGGGATCCAGTCGACCTGCGACAGCAGGTAGGCGGCGATCGAGACCAGCAGCGTGGCCCCGGCCACGGTGCCCAGCCCCATCGCCAGCCCCCGCGCGAAGGTCCAGCCCAGCATCCGCCAGGGCGAGTTCAGGTTTCGGATGAACCGATGCGCGTTCAGCCGCGCGACCTCGCCGCGCAGCGCCGCGATCTCGGCCTTCAGGTCGTCTTGCGTGTCGGGATCTGCCATGCGCCCCTTCTAGCACTCCCGGCCGTCCGGGTCAGCCGTCCGGCCAGGGTTCCGGCTGCCGGTCGTAGCCGATGTAGAGCGGGTGGCGGGGCTGGCCGCCCTTCGTCAGGCCGAGGTGGTAGAGCGGCCGGCCCGTGGCGCGCAGCAGCGCTTCGACCGTCCGGCCCCGGTCGAGGAAATCGCCGTGGCTGCCCCAGGCGCAGACGATCGTGTCGGCCCAGGGCGCGCTGTCGGCGATGGCCGCGTCGTTCGCCGGCCCGACAGGATCGGCCGCCGCGCGCATCACCTTCGGATCGGTGGCGCGGAAGGCGAAGATGTTGCAGACCCGGAACGCGCCATAGCCCAGCACCCGCGCCCGGCGTTCGCAGCGTTCCACCGTGGGATCGTTCTGCAGCTCGGTCGCGGTCGAGGGGTTCAGCATCACGAACAGCGCGCGCCGCCCGCCGGCGTCCCATGTCCGCGTCAGCAGGTAGCGGAAGGCCTCGCAGGGGGAATAGACCGCCTCTGACCAGGCGTCGCCCTTCTGGTGGGTGCGGGTGACCGGCGCAGTCACGCCACGAACACCCGGGCCGGGTGCAGCATGCCGGCCATGTAGGTGCCCACCGCCACCGCGCGGCCCTCGAAACTGGCCCAGGCCTCGTCGCCGAACTCGGCTTCCGCGGCGAAGACCGCGCCGGGATTGCCGTTTCGCAGCCGCGCCGCGCCCTCGGCCGTGGCCTTCACCTCGGGCAGATCGGCGAGGCCAACCTCCAGCGGTTTCAGCAGCGCGTCGATCTCCGGCGTCTTCGCCAGCCGGTCGAGCGTGTCGATATCCACCCCGTCGGTGGCCTCGAACGGCCCCGACCAGATGCGGCGCAGCGTGGTGACATGGCCAAGACAGCCCAGCGCCCGGCCCAGGTCGCGCGCGACGGCGCGCACGTAGCCGCCCTTGCCGCAGACCATCTCGAATTCCGCGTGATCGGCATCGGGCTGCGCGATCAGCGTCAGGCGCTCCACCCAAAGCGGGCGCGGCGCAAGGTCCAGCCGCTCGCCCTCGCGGGCGAGGTCGTAGGCGCGTTCGCCCGCGACCTTCACCGCCGAGAATTGCGGCGGCACCTGCTCGATCTCGCCGATGAAGGCGGGCAGCGCGGCCTCGATCGCGGCGCGGTCGGGGCGCAGGTCGGAGGTTTCGGTCACCGTGCCCTCGGCGTCGTCGGTCGTGGTGGCCGCGCCCCAGCGCACGGTGAAACGGTAGGCCTTGAGCGCATCGGTGACGAAGGGCACGGTCTTCGTGGCCTCGCCCAGCGCCACCGCCAGCACCCCGGTCGCCGCCGGGTCGAGCGTGCCGGCATGGCCGGCCTTCTTCGCGCCGAAGGCCCAGCGGACCTTGTTGACCACGGCGGTGGAGGTCAGCCCCGCGGGCTTGTCGACCACCAGCCAGCCGGAAATGTCGCGCCCTTTCCTGCGTGCCATGCACCGTTCCCTTGCTTCGAGGCGGGCGTGCTAGCCCCGCGGGGCGCGGCCGTCAACCGCCCGTCAACCGCCCGTCACCCGCCCGCGGGCGCCAGCAGGCCGACGATCGGCCCCATCGGGAAGCCGCCGTCGTCGCGCCCGATCCCCGGCGCGTGCAGCCGCGAGATCCGGCCGTCGAAATACAGCGCGTCGGGCAGGCCGAGATGGTCGCGGAACAGCCGCGCGAAATCGTGGAAATTCACCGGCCGGTCCGAGATCGCGAAGACTGCCCGGCGCCCGTCGGCGGCAACGCCCACGCCGTTGCGGATGTGGCGCGAGTCCGATCCGGGGATGAAGCGCGGATGCAGCGCGCCGCCGATCACCAGCATCGGGCCGGACTGGCTGGCATCGCGGCAGCCGGGCGCGCCGTCTGCATAGGCGCGGCTTTCGATCACCGCGAAGGCGCCGTCGAGCCGGATGCAGAACACACCGTTCGGCAGCATCCCGAAATTGCCCGGCCCGGCGCGGGTCACGATCGGCGCCGCCTGCCGGCCGTCCTTGACGAACAGGCCCACGGGGCGGCGGTCGGGGTGATACATCCCGGCGTTCATCGCGAAGACCAGGGTGCGGCCCTCGGCCCGGGCCAGTGCCGCCAGCCGGTCGAAGGTGGCCACCGGCCGGCCATCGGGCGCCGTCTGCCACAGCCGCAGATCGGCGCCGGCCGGAACCTCGCAGACCGCGTAGCCCGCGCCCTCGAACCGTGTCGTCCGGCACGTGTCGGCCGCCGCGGCCGGGGCGGCGAGCAGCAGCGCCGCGACGCTAGCGGTGATCGTCCTCGGAAGCATCATCCTCGGCCCCCGCCTCGACATCCCGGCGCACCCGCTCGTCGGAGAAGATGCGCCGCGCGTCGTCGAGCCTGTCGAAGGTCTCGTCGATGCGGAACCTGAGGTCGGGCGCGAATTTCAGCCCCAGGTCGCGGGCCATGGCGCGGCGCAGTTCCG
>CAYUXM010000038.1:0-17087 GCA_964448765.1 uncultured Rhodobacterales bacterium | reverse complement strand
TGAACGACAGGTCCTCAAGCTCCTCGCGCATCCACTGCATGCCCATCCGGCCGGCGAGCGGGGCGAAGATGTCCATCGTCTCGCGGGCCTTGCGGGCCTGTTTCTCCGCCGGCAGCGACCTGATCGTGCGCATGTTGTGCAGCCGGTCGGCGAGCTTGACGAGGATCACCCGCAGATCCTTCGACATCGCCATGAACAGTTTGCGGAAGTTTTCCGACTGCCGGTTCTCGGTGGTGCCAAGCTGCAGGTTGGTCAGCTTCGTCACGCCATCGACCAGTTCGGCGATCTCCTTGCCGAACCGCGCCGTGATCTCGCCGTAGGTGGACTTGGTGTCCTCGATCGTGTCGTGCAGCAGCGCGGTGACGATGGTGGCATCGTCCAGCCGCTGTTCGGTCAGGATCGCCGCGACGGCGACGGGATGGGTGAAATAGGGTTCGCCCGAATGCCGCGACTGGCCCTCGTGCATCGCGCGCCCGTAGTCGTAGGCGTCGCGGATCAGGGCCTCGTTGGTGCGTGGATTGTAGTTGCGGACCAGCGCAATGAGGTCTTCGACATCGATCATCCGCGGCCGAAGCGCCCCCTGCCCCTCAGCCCTGCCCCTGGGCTTCCATCAGCGCGCGCAGCAGGCGCTCTTCGGACATGTCGTCCACCGCCGGGCGATCCTGTTCGGCGCCCATCAGAAGCGCCATCGCGTCGGCCTCGGGCTCATCGACCTCGATCTGGGTCTGGTAGCTTTCGATCATCCGCTCGCGCAGGTCTTCGGCGCCCTGGGTCTCCTCGGCGATCTCGCGCAGCGCCACGACCGGGTTCTTGTCGTTGTCGCGGCTGATCGACAGCGGCGACCCGGCCGTGATCTCGCGCGCCCGGTGGGAGGCGAGCATCACCAGTTCGAACCGGTTGGGAACCTTGTCAACGCAATCTTCGACCGTCACGCGGGCCATGGGCGACTCCAATCCGTACAGGAGAGTTGAAGGCCTCATTTAGGCCGAATGAAGGGACTTGACAAGTCACGATCGGGTTTGCGGCGGCGCATCCGCCGGCACGATCGCGGCGCGGTCCGCTTCCGGCAGCGCCGCGGCCATCCCGGCCACCGTGCGGCCGGTCAGCGGGTGGCGCCAGCCCGGCGCGATCTCGGCCAGCGGGACGAGAACGAATCCGCGATCCTCGAGTCGCGGATGCGGCAGGATCAGTTCGGCCGGCGCCTCGCGGCGCTGCCGGTCCGGCGCGAGGCGTCGCCAGGCGGTCTGCGTCGCCGGATCCGGCAGGACGGTCCCGCCGAAGAACAGCAGGTCGAGGTCGACCGTCCGCGCACCCCAGCGCGACTCGCGGCGGCGGTCGAATCCGGCCTCGATTCCATGCAGCCGGTCGAGCAGCGCCGCCGGATCGAGTCGGCTGGCCACCAGGATCGCGGCGTTGACGAAATCGGGGCCCGACCCCGGCGGCCATGCCGGCGTCCGAAACAGCCGGCTGACCGCGCAAATCCGCGTGGATTCGCTGTCCAGTGACGAAATCGCGGACAGAATGGTCGATTTTGGATTGCCAAACGAAGACGCAAGATTGCTTCCTGCGCCGATCGCCGCCATGGATGACAAATCCGCGTCACGCCCGTATTGTGTCAAAATTAGTTTCTCTTATTTTGCCCGCAGGTTGATTTGCTTCGATCCTAGCACCCCACGCTGATCGGGCCACCTGCCGAAGAGCCGATTTCGAAAGGACTTTGGATGTTTTACAAGGACGAACGCCTGGCGTTGTTCATAGACGGGTCGAATCTCTACGCCGCGGCAAAGGCGCTTGGTTTCGATATCGACTACAAGCTTCTGCGCAACGAGTTCATACGCCGGGGCAAGCTGGTGCGGGCCTTCTATTACACCGCGCTGCTGGAGAACGACGATTATTCGCCGATCCGGCCGCTGGTGGACTGGCTGCACTACAACGGCTTCACGATGGTGACCAAACCCGCGAAAGAATACACCGACAGCCAGGGCCGTCGGAAGGTGAAAGGCAACATGGACATCGAGCTTGCCGTCGATGCCATGGAACTGGCGCCGAGGGTCGACCACATCGTCCTGTTCTCCGGCGACGGGGACTTCAAGCCGCTGGTCGAAAGCCTGCAGCGGCAGGGGGTGCGGGTCTCGGTCGTCTCGACGATCCGGTCGCACCCGCCGATGATCGCCGACGAGCTGCGCCGCCAGGCCGACAATTTCATCGAGCTCGAGGAGCTCAAGGAGGTCATCGGCCGGCCGCCGCGGGAGCCGCGCGAACCGCGCGAGCCGCGCGGCGAACGGGCCGGCGAAGCGCAGGAAACGGTCCCGGCGCAGAACGGCGCATCCTAGGGCCGGCCCGCCGGGCCTTTACCGGGGCGGGCTTCCGGCCTAGGTCTTGGGCCGGAAGCCGAAGGATGTCTGCATGTCGCCGCCCCTGCCCCCGCTCACCCTCTATCTCGCCGCGCCGCGCGGGTTCTGCGCCGGCGTCGATCGTGCGATCAAGATCGTCGAGATGGCGCTGGAGAAATGGGGCGCGCCGGTCTACGTGCGCCACGAGATCGTGCACAACCGCTATGTGGTCGACGGGCTGCGTGCCCGCGGCGCCGTCTTCGTCGAGGAACTTGACGACTGCCCCGACGACCGGCCGGTGATCTTTTCCGCGCATGGCGTGCCCAAGGCGGTGCCGGCCGAGGCCGCGCGGCGCAACATGATCTATGTCGACGCGACCTGCCCGCTGGTCTCCAAGGTGCATATCGAGGCGGCGCGGCATCACGAGGCCGGGCTGCAGATGGTGATGATCGGCCACGAGGGCCATCCCGAAACGCTGGGCACGATGGGCCAGTTGCCCGAGGGCGAGGTTTTGCTGGTCGAGACGGTGGCCGATGTCGCCCGCCTTGTGCCGCGCGATCCCGACAGGCTGGCCTACATCACCCAGACCACCCTGTCTGTCGACGACACCGCCGAGATCGTCGCGGCGCTGGTGGCGCGGTTCCCCGGCATCGTCGGCCCCGCGAAGGAAGACATCTGCTACGCCACGACCAACCGGCAGGCCGCCGTCAAGGCGATCGCGCCGAAAGTCGACGCGCTGCTGGTGATCGGCGCGCCGAATTCCTCGAACTCGCGGCGGCTTGTCGAGGTCGGCCAGGGCGCGGGCTGCGGCCATGCCCAGCTTGTCCAGCGCGCGGAGGATATCGACTGGCGCGCGCTTGAGGGCAGCCGCGCGGTCGGCCTCACCGCCGGCGCCTCGGCCCCGGAGGTTCTGGTCGAGGAGGTGGTGAACGCCTTCCGCGCCCGCTGGGATGTCACCTTGGAAACGGTGGAAACCGCGCAGGAGCGGGTGGAATTCAAGGTGCCCCGCGTCCTGCGCGAACCGGCATGACCGGGCCGGACCCCGAAACCATCGCCTTCTACGACCGCGAGGCCGCGACCTATGCCGGCTGGTCGGAGCGGGCGGACCTGCCGAAAAGCTTTCACGACTTCGCCGCGGCGCTGCCCGCCGGGGCCGCGGTTCTGGATTACGGCTGCGGCGGCGGCTGGGCGGCGCGGGCGCTGCGCGACCGGGGCCATGCGGTCACCGCGCTCGACGCCTCCGCCGGGCTTCTGGCCGGGCTGGCGGACGAGCCGGGGATCGCGGTCATCCACGGCGGCTTCCTCGACCTGCCGGAGACGGCGCGGTTCGACGGGGTCTGGGCCAGTTTCTCGCTTCAGCATGCGCCGCGGGCGGAGATGCCGGCGATCCTTGGCCGGCTCGCCGCGGCGCTGAACCCCGGCGGGATCGTCGCGATCGGCCTGCACGAAGGCGCCGAGACGCTGCGCGACCGGCTCGGCCGGCTTTACTGCCACTATACCGAGGCGGAGATCACCGCGCTGCTGGCCGGGGCCGGGCTGACCGTCACCGGGCTGCGCTTCGCCGACGACCGCGGCTATGACGGCCGGCCGATCCGCTGCATGGCGATCGCGGCGATCAAACCGCTGCCGGGGGCGGCGGCATGAGGGGCGTGCCGCTCGTGGCGCTGGCGCTGGCGCTGGCCGGGCTGCTGCCGTTCCTGTGGGGCGCCGGGGCGGCGCTGAACCTTCTGCCGGCGGACTGGCGGAACGCACAGCTGATGCCCCGCGCGTTGTCGGACCCCGATCTGCTGGTCAACTACGGCACGATCATCCTGTGTTTCATGGCGGGTGTGCTTTGGGGGTTCGCGGCGAAGGCGCGCGGCGCGGTTGCGGCGGCGGGCTACGCGGCCAGCGTGGTGCCCGCGCTGTGGCCGTTCTTCATGCTGGGCGACGGGCGCACCGCCGACCTGCTGGTGCTGGCCTTCGGCTTCGCCGGGCTTCTGGCCTTCGACTGGGGCTTCGTCCGCGCCGGCCTTGCGCCCGCATGGTGGCTGCGGCTGCGCGTGCCGGTCAGCGCGGTGGTGGTGGTCTGCCTCGGGCTCGGGCTTCTGGGCTGAGGAGGGTGCGGATCGTCGCGCATACCGATGGCGCCTGTTCGGGCAATCCCGGCCCCGGCGGCTGGGGGGTTCTTATGCAGGCCTTCGACGGCGACACGCTGCTGCGCGAACGCGAGCTTTCGGGCGGCGAGGCGGAGACGACGAACAACCGCATGGAACTTCTGGCCGCGATCACCGCGCTCGAAACCCTCGCGCGCCCGTCGCAGATCACGATCGTGACCGACAGCGCCTATGTGAAGAACGGCGTCACCGGCTGGATCCACGGCTGGAAGCGCAACGGCTGGAAGACGGCGGGTCGCAAGCCGGTGAAGAACATCGACCTGTGGCAGCGGCTGGATACCGCGCAGGCCCGCCACGACGTGCGCTGGGAGTGGATCAAGGGCCATGCCGGCCACCCGGAAAACGAGCGCGCCGACGAACTCGCCCGCGCCGGGATGGCACCGTTCAAACCCGCCCGCGCGAAGGGCTGAACGCCGGAAGGCGAGATCCGGGGCTGGGCGAATCCGCCCGGGCGCGGCATGATCGGCCGGCATTGCCGGAGGTCTTCATGCGATTTGGTCGTTGTCTTGCCCTGTCCCTTGCCCTTGGCCTCGCCGGCCCGGCCGGGGCCGTCGATTGCGGCGGCGATTTCGCCGGCTTCGTGAACCGGCTCAAGGCCGAAGCGGTCTCGCGCGGCCAATCACGCGGCACCGTCGACGCCTTCTTCGCCGGGGTGCGGCAGGATCCCAAGGTGATCCGCGCCGACCGGGCGCAGGGGTTTTTCCAGAAGGATTTCATCGAGTTCTCGCGCGCCCTGATCAGCGAGAACCGGCTGGTCAACGGCCGCCGGCAGGCCGAGGCGCAGGCCCGCGTCTTCGACCGGATCGAGGCCGAGATCGGCGTGTCGCGCGGCATCCTGCTGGCGTTCTGGGCCTTCGAGACGGATTACGGCGGCTTCCAGGGCGATTACAACACCCGCGACGCGCTGGTGACGCTGGCGCATGATTGCCGCCGGCCCGGCCTGTTCCGACCGCAGGTGCTGGCGGCGGTGGAACTGTTCCGCCGCGGCGATTTCGACCCGGCGCGCACCACCGGTGCCTGGGCGGGCGAGATCGGCATGGTGCAGATGCTGCCCGGCGACATCCTCGAACACGGCGCGGATGGCGACGGCGACGGGCATGTCTACCTCAAGACCTCGGCGCCCGACGCCCTTCTGTCAGGCGCGCGGATGCTGCGCGCGCTGGGCTGGCGGCCGAACGAACCGTGGTTGCAGGAGGTCGTTCTGCCGGCCGGTCTCGACTGGTCGAAGACCGGGATCGACACGGCCCTGCCCGTCTCTGACTGGGAGCGGATGGGGGTGCGGGCGCGGCAGGGGCAATTGCCGCGCGGGCTTTCGGCCTCGGTCGTGATCCCGATGGGGCACAAGGGGCCGGCCTTCCTCGCCTATCCGAACTTCAAGGTTCTGTTCGAATGGAACCGGTCCTTCACCTATGTCACCACCGCGGCCTATTTCGCCACCCGGCTGGAAGGCGCGCCGGTCTACGACCCCGGCAATCCCGATCCGGGGCTGGGCGGCGCGGCGATGAAGGAGTTGCAGCAACGGCTGGCCGCGCGCGGCCATGACGTGGGCGGGATCGACGGTATCCTGGGCGCCGGCACCCGCGCCGCCGTGCAGGCCGAACAGGCCCGGCTGGGCCTGCCCGCCGATGCCTGGCCGACGCCGGACTTGCTGAACCGGCTGCGCTGAGGGGCAACGGCGTCAGCCGCAGGCCGCTGTTGCGGCGGCCACGGGCGGGCAAAGGTTCGGTGGCAGGAAGGCGCGCGCGTTGTCGATATGACGGCGCACAAGTCTCTTGCATGCCCGGTTGCGCGGGATCGTCAATGCCGGCCCGGCCGCGATATGGGCCGCCCGAAACGTCGCGCCCAGCGCCGCGATCTCGGCCCGGTTGCCGGGCGACAGCATCGCCAGCGCGTTGGGCCCCAGCCAAAGGGTTTCGCTGGGCAGGCCGTTCGCGAGGATGACCGCGTGCCGGTCAAGCAGCAGGTGATGGTAGCGCACCCCCTCTGCCTGCGGGGCAAATGCCGCGCCGCCGGCCTCCAGAAAGGCCAGTGCCGGCACGAGGCAACGAGGCACACCGAACATTCGCTGCACGATGGGCGAGGCGACCATCACCCTGTGCTGGCGCGATACCAGAAGCGGCGGCGCCGGAAAACCGTTGCCCAGTGCTCCTGCCTCGAACCGGATCGGCACCGCACCGGGGTTACGGGCCATTTGCGCGGCCGAACAGCGCCAGCCCCCCGCCCAGCGCACGGTCCGGGCGCCATGATCCAGCGTGATGACGGGATCGCCCGCGCGCAGCGTCTCCACCGGGACCGGGCCGCTTGGGGTCAGAATCCGGGTGCCAGCCACGAAACAGACCGGGCTTCCGCCCGTGTTGTTCTCGGTGCCCGTCACCGTCAGCGTGGTGCCATCGGGCGGCACTGCGCCGATCCAGTAGACGACATGCGTGGTTTCAACAGCTTGGTGGATCGGCGACTTGTCATCGAAATCGAGAGTGACGCCGGCAAGCGTATAGGTTTCACCGTCGCTGCCGCTGAAGGTCGCGCGATACAAGCCCCCGATCCGGTTGCCGGCCGGCATGGTCAGCCCCTCGGGGCCAGGGGTCAGAACGGTCGGATCACTGCCGCCGAGGCGCGGCGCGTAGGGCGAATGCAGGGTGACATCGTTCAGGAGGAACTGAAGACCACCCTCGTTGAGATGCTTGTCCGGGTCGTCGTCGGGATGGGTATCCGGGTCGTCGTTGTCTTCGTACTGCACGGCGTAGACATGGCCGGGCCCGGTATCGAAGGTGAACTGGTCGCCGATGTCGAGGAGAGTGGGGCCGCCTTCGGCGAATTCGCCAAGCGAGGTCGACCCGCCCGTGGGCGTGAAGCAATCGAGCCCGTACATGACAAGGTCATGGATTGCCACTGGTCACTCTCCGGCAGGCCACTCGCACCGGAAGGACACTAAGTTGTGTCGAGTTTATGCCGCGTGAATCCGGTTCGGAGGTGGGTCACCGTGGGCCGGCAGGCGCCTCAGGCCACCAGCGCCTCGGCCTTCTTCAGGTCGACGCTGACCAGCTGGCTGACGCCCTGTTCGGCCATGGTGACGCCGAACAGCCTGTCCATCCGGCTCATCGTCACCGCGTGGTGGGTGATGATCAGGAACCGCGTCTCGGTGCGGCGCGTCATCTCGTCCAGCAGGTCGCAGAACCGGTTGACGTTGGCGTCGTCCAGCGGCGCGTCGACCTCGTCGAGCACACAGATCGGCGCCGGGTTTGTCAGGAACACCGCGAAGATCAGCGCCAGCGCGGTCAGTGTCTGCTCGCCCCCCGACAGGAGCGACAGGGTGGCCAGCTTCTTGCCCGGCGGCTGGCACATGATCTCCAGCCCCGCCTCCAGCGGATCGTCGCTTTCCACCAGCACGAGGTTCGCCTCGCCGCCACCGAAGAGATGGGTGAAGAGCGTGCGGAAATTGGCGTTGACCTGTTCGAAGGCGGTCAGCAGCCGTTCGCGGCCCTCGCGGTTCAGCCCGGCGATCCCGGCGCGCAGCTTGCGGATCGCCTCTTCCAGATCGGCCTTCTCGGCGGTCAGCATGTCGTGCTCGGCCGTGACCTCCTGCGCGTCTTCCTCGGCGCGCAGGTTCACCGCGCCCAGCGCGTCGCGCTGCCGGCGCAACCGCGTGACATCGTGTTCCAGCGTCTCGGCCGGCGGCATCGCGTCGGGGTCGGCATCGAGGCGGGACAGCAGGTCTTCGGGCGTCGCCTCCGCCTCTTCGAGGATCCGGTGCGCGGCCAGCGACGCGCCCGCGCGCCCCGCCTCGGCGCGGGCCTCGGCCGCGGCGCGGGCCTCGCGCGCCTCGCCCGCCGCGCGCTCGGCCTCGCGTTCGGCCATCTGCGCCGCGCGCAGCGCCGCCTCGGCCTCGGCCAGCCGGTCGGCACCGGCGCGGCGGCGGGTTTCGGCAGCCTCCAGCGCCCCGGCCAGTTCGGCGCGTTTCGCGGCAAGGCTGGCGGGCTGCGCCTCGGCCCGGGCGAGGTCTTCCTCGCTGGCCGTGCGCCGCTCCTGCAATTCGGCGGTGCGGGTTTCGGCGGTGGCGAGCCGGTGCCGCCAGCCCGACAGTTCCTTGACGATCTCCTGCCGGCGCTTCACGCGGGCCTCGCCCTCGCGGCGCAACTCGTCCTGCGCGGCCCGGCGCGCGATCATCGCCAGCCGCGCGGCCTCCACCGCCTGCTTGACCTCCTCGGTCGCGGCGCGCGCGGTGTCGAGATCGGGCAGGTCGGCCGCCGCGGCCTCCGCCTCGGCCAGCCTCCGGGCCGCCGCCGTCGCCTCTTCCTCGTGGCGGGCCAGCGACAGCTTCGCGGTTTCCAGCCGGCCCTGCGCCATCGAGCTGTCGGCCTCCGCCCGGCTCAGCGCGCGGCCGGCCTCGGCCAGCCGCCGGTCGGCCTCGCGCCGGACCTCTCGCGCGGCGCGGTCGGCCTCGGTGGTCTCGGCCAGTTGCCGGGTCAGGTGCTCATGCGCCTGCCGCGCGCCGTCGGCGCGGGCCGCGGCCTCTTCGAGGTCGCGCTTGAGTTCGACCAGGCGGTTGAGCTGTTGCAGCCGGAGCGCGGCGGCCGAGGGCGCGTCCTCGGCCGCCGCGCGAAACCCGTCCCAGCGCCAGAGATCGCCCTCTACCGACACCAGCCGCTGTCCGGGTCCGAGGGCGGATTGCAGCCGCGCCCCCTCGTCCTGATCCACCACGCCGATCTGGCCCAGCCGGCGCGCCAGCACCCCCGGCGCGGCGACATGGGCCGCCAGCGGCCGGGCCCCGGCGGGCAGCGCCGGCGGCGCATCGTAGGCCGGCAGATGCGCCCAGCCCGATCCGCCGTCGTCGCCGACTTCCGGCGCCCGCAGATCGTCGGCCAGCGCCGCGCCCAGCGCGCGTTCGTAGCCCGGATCGACGCGCAGCCGGTCGAGGATCTGCCGGCCGGTCGATGCCTCGCGCTCCACCAGCCGGGCCAGCGCCGCGACCTCGGCCTTCAGCGCGCTGGCCTCGCCCTCGGCGCCGGAGCGCGCGGCGCGGGCCTCGGCCTCGCGCGATTGCGCCTCGGTCCGCGCGCCGTCGGCGGTAACCAGCGCCGCCTCGGCGGCCTCGGCGGCGGCCTGCGCCTCGACCTGCGCGGTGGCCGCCTGCGCCTGGTCGCGGCCGGCGCGGGCCAGCGCCTCTTCCGCCGCGGCGGCCGCCGCGCGGGCGCGGTCGGCCTCGGCGAGGCTGCGGTCGCGCCCGGTACGGGCCTCGGCCTGCATCCGCTGCGCCGACTGGTGGCGGGCCGACAGGCGGGCGACATCCTCGGTCTGCCCGGCGAGGTGCGACTCGGCCTCCGCCAGCGCGGCCGAGGCCGCGCGCGCCGCCTCCACCGCCGCCTCCAGCCTGTCGTCGTGGCCCTCGGATGCCTTCTCGATCTGCGCCTGTTCCCAGTCCAGCCGGGCGATCGATTCGCCGGCATCGTGGTTCAGCGCCGCCTCGCGGTCCAGGTCCTTGACGATCTGCGCGATCCGGGTGCGCAGGGTGTCGATCGCGGCCAGCGCCGCGGCCTCTTCATCGGCCAGCGCGTCGCGCTGGTGGCCCAGCCGTTGCAGGATCGCCGAGGCGATCGCCTCTTCCTCGCGCAGCGGCGGCAGCTCGGCCTCGCGCGCCTCGCGCGCCCGCGTCGCCTCCAGCGCGCCGGCCTCCGCCCGCGCGGCAAGCGCCAGCGCCTCGCGCAGCGCCGCTTCGGCGACGGCGCGGGCCTCTTCCGCCTCGCGCCAGCGGCGATACAGAAGCAACCCCTCGCTGCGGCGCAATTCCTCGCCGATCTCGCGGTAGCGCGCCGCCTGTTTCGCCTGCCGTTGCAACTGCTGCAACTGCTGGTCCAGCTGGTCGATCACGTCGTCGACCCGCGCGAGGTTCTGTTCCGTCCCGGCCAGCTTCAGTTCCGCCTCGTGCCGGCGCTGGTAGAGGCCGGAGATGCCGGCGGCCTCCTCCAGCACCCGGCGGCGGTTCTTCGGCCGGGCGTTGATCAGTTCCGCGATCTGGCCCTGCCGCACCAGCGCCGGCGAATGGCTGCCGGTCGAGGCATCGGCGAACAGCATCTGCACGTCGCGCGCCCGGACGTCCTTGCCGTTGAGCTTGTAGGCCGAGCCCGCGTCGCGGGTGATCCGGCGCACGATGTCGATCTGGTCGCTGTCGTTGAAGCCCGAGGGCGCGCGGCGGTCGGAATTGTCGATCGCGACGGCGACCTCGGCGAAGTTCCGCGCCGGGCGGCTGGCGGCCCCGGCGAAGATCACGTCCTCCATCCCGTCGCCGCGCATCGCCGAGGGGCGGTTTTCGCCCATCACCCAGCGCAGCGCCTCCAGCAGGTTCGACTTGCCGCAGCCGTTCGGCCCGACGATGCCGGTGAGCCCGTCGTGGATGAGCAGGTCGGTCGGGTCCACGAAACTCTTGAACCCGTTCAGGCGCAGCCGGTTGAAACGCAAAGCCACCGTCCGGTTTGATTCCCTCAGGGCGCACATCGTCCGGCACCTCGTCCGCCAGAGTCAACAGGCCGCCCCTTCATCTGGCGTGACAGCCGGTCTTATCCACAAGATATCGCGCGGTGGCCCCGATGCCTGCTACACCTTGCCACGGTGTGCCGGCCGGCCAAGGCGCCTATCATATTCATTAAATGGAATGTGACAGGAGGCAGACATGGCCGACATCCTCAAACGCCCGGCGGATCGCTATTCGCCGCTTTACTTCCTCGCCTCGCTGGGGGCCGGCGGGCTCGCCGTGACCTTCTTCATGTGGCTTTACTTCTGGATTCCGCATCCCGACCAGCCGGTGCCGGTGTTCGAGGATATCGCCGCCGCCTTCGGGGCGGGCGACCCGCTGCAACAGGCCGTGATCGTCGCCGCCGCGCTGGGGATCGCGGTCTTCGCCTTCCACAACATCCGCCTTCTGGCCTGGAACCTCGCCTCCTACGCGCGGTTCCGGCGCACCGAGGCCTACGCGAAACTCCGCCGCTCGAACGCCGAGACCCAGATCACCGCGATGCCGCTGGCGCTGGCGATGACGATCAACGTGGGCTTCATCCTCGGCATGGTCTTCGTTCCCGGCCTGTGGTCGGTGGTGGAATACCTGTTCCCGATGGCACTGGCCGGGTTCCTTGCCGTCGGCGTGCTGGCGCTGTGGCAGATCGGCGCCTTCCTCGGCCGGATCAAGACCGAGGGCGGCTTCGACTGGGCGGCCAACAACTCCTTCGCGCAGGTGCTGCCGGCCTTCGCGCTGTCGATGGTGGGCGTCGGCCTCGCCGCGCCGGCGGCGCTGTCGACCGTGCCGCTGACCTCGGGCATCGCGCTGGTGCTGTCGACCTTCTTCCTGATGGCCGCCGTGACCATCGCGCTGGTCGCCATCGTGCTGGCCGTCCATTCGATGAGCGTGAACGGCGTTGCGCCCGAAGCCGCGCCGACGCTGCTGATCGTGATCCCGCTGATCACCGTGCTGGGCATCCTCGTCATGCGCCAGAACCACGGGCTGCACGTGCATTTCGGCGCGCATGAATCGGCGGGCGAGACGCTGGCGCTGCTGACCAAGTTCCTGTCGGTGCAACTGCTCTTCGGTCTGTTCGGCCTGGCGATCCTGCGCCGGCAGGGCTATGCGCGCCGGTTCCTCTTCGCCACCGAGCATTCGGTGTCGAGCTACGCGCTGGTCTGCCCCGGCGTGGCGCTGAACGTGATGCTGTTCTTCTGGATCAACAAGGGCCTCGTCGGCGCCGGGCTGATCGCCAAGTTCGGCATCGCCTACTGGGGGCTGACGGCGATCGCGATCGCGCTGCAGCTGGCGATGATCTGGCTGGTGTTCCACCTCAACCGCCGCCATTTCGGCGAAACGCGGGCCGAGGCCGTGCCGGCCGAATGATCCGGGCCTGATCGGCATCGCGGGGGGCGGCGCGGGCGACCGGGCCGCCCTTTCGCTTGTGCGGGCCGCCGGGCCGGGCCAGTCTGCCCGGCACCCGAAGCCGAAGGAGGCGCCGATGATCCCCGCCCTTGCCGTCATCCTCCTGTTCCAGCTGGGCGGCGAAGCGCTGTCGCGCGGGCTGGGCCTGCCGGTGCCGGGCCCGGTGATCGGCATGGTCGCGCTGGTCGCGGCCTTCGCCGCTACGCCGCGGCTTGCCGCGCTGGTGCGGCCGGTGGCGCAGGGACTTCTGGCGCATCTGTCGCTTCTGTTCGTGCCCGCCGGCGTCGGCGTCGTGGCGCATCTGCCGCTCTTGCGCGAGGCGGGCGGGGCGCTGCTGGCCGCTCTGGTGCTGTCCACCCTCCTCGCCATCGCCGCCGGCGCGCTGACCTTCGCCGCCGTCGCGCGGCTGACCGGGGACAGCGGCGATGACTGATCCGGCGCCGATCTGGTCCTACCTCAGCCGCGAGCCGCTATTGTGGCTGACCGCCACCTTGGTGGCCTACACGATCGCCGACGCGGTCAGCCGGGCCACCGGCCGGGCGCCGCTGGCCAACCCGGTGCTGATCGCGGTGGTCCTGCTCGCGCTGCTTCTGGGCGCGACCGGCACGCCCTACGCGACCTATTTCGAGGGCGCGCAATTCGTCCATTTCATGCTCGGCCCCGCCACCGTGGCGCTGGCCGCGCCGCTTCACGGCAATCTCGCGCGCGTGCGGCGCTCGGCCCTGCCGATGCTGGCGGCGCTCATGGTCGGCTCGGTCACCGCCGTTGCCTCGGCGCTGGCCATCGCCGCGGCGCTGGGCGTTCCCGCGCCCGTGCTGGCCAGCCTCGCGCCGAAATCGACGACCGCGCCGGTGGCGATCGGCATCGCCGAGGCGCTGGGCGGCCAGCCCACCCTGACCGCGGTGCTGGTGCTCTTGACCGGGATCGTCGGCGCGGTGGTCGCGACCCCGCTTCTGAACCTGTTGCGGATCGGCGACTGGCGCGCGCGCGGCTTCGCGGTCGGCGTCGCCGCGCACGGGATCGGCACCGCGCGGGCCTTCCAGGTCCACGAGACGGCGGGCGCCTTCGCCGGGATCGGCATGGGGCTGAACGCGGTGCTGACCGCGCTGATCGCGCCCTGGGTGCTGGGCTGGTTCGGCTGATCCGGCGGGCCTAGCGACCGGCCATGCCCGCCGCCCGTGTCTCGGCCAGCGTCATCCCGGTCGACAGCGCCTCCGGGTCCAGCCGCAACTCGATCACCGCGGGCACGCCGGCGGCCACGGCACGGGCGAAGGCGCCTGCAAATTCCTCGGTCCGCGCCACCGTCTCGCCATGGCCGCCATAGGCCCGCGCCAGCGCCGCGAAATCGGGATTGGCCAGCGCCGTGCCCGACACCCGGCCGGGATAGTGCCGCTCCTGGTGCATCCGGATCGTGCCGTACTGGCCGTTGTTGGCCACCACCGTGACCACCGCCGCGCCGTGCTGCGCCGCGGTCGACATCTCGTTCAGCGTCATCTGGAAACAGCCGTCGCCGGCAAGGCAGACGACGGTGCGGCGCGGATCGTCGAGCTTCGCGGCGATCGCGGCGGGAAAGCCGTAGCCCATGCTGCCCGAGGTCGGCGCAAGCTGCGTGCCCCGGCGCTTGAAGCGGAAATAGCGATGCAGGAAGGCCGCGTAGTTGCCCGCGCCGTTGGTCACCACCGCATCCTCGGGCAGGTGTTCGGACAGCCAGGCGACGATCCGTTCCATCTGCACCGTGCCGGGCGTGTCCTTCGGCCGCTGCCAGGCCTCGTAGTCGGCCCGCGCCGCCGCCCGCCACGCGTCCCAGCGCCGCGGCGCGGGATGGTCGGCCAGCGCCGCGACGACCTCGCCCGCCGGCGCGACGATGCCGAGATCGGGCCGGTAGACCCGGCCAAGCTCGGACGCGTCGGGATAGACATGCAGGATCGTCTTTCCCGGCGCGGCCGGGTCGATCAGCGTGTAGCCGCCGGTCATCGTGTCGCCGATCCGGGCGCCCAGAACCAGCAGGCAATCGGCCGCGCGCAGCCGCCGGCCCAGCGCCGGGTTCATGCCCACGCCAAGGTCGCCCGCGTAGCACGGATGGCGGTTGTCGAGATGATCCTGCCGGCGGAACGGCACCGCGACCGGCAGGCCCCAGCTTTCCGCGAACCGCGCCAGGTCGGCCGCGGCGGCCTTCGTCCAAAGGCTGCCGCCGGCCACCACCAGCGGCCGCTCGGCCCGGCCCAGCGCCGCGGCCAGCGCCGCGACCTCGGCCGCGCTCACCGTCGGCGGCACCGGCGCGCGGGCGGGAATGTCGGCCACCTCGGCGCGGGCCGCCAGCATGTCCTCGGGCAGGGCCAGCACCACCGGCCCCGGCCGCCCGGACATCGCGACATGGAACGCCCGGGAGACATATTCGGGGATTCGCGCCGTGTCGTCGATCTCGGCCACCCATTTCGCCAGACCGCCGAACATCTGCCGGTAATCGACCTCCTGGAACGCCTCGCGGTCGCGGTCGCCGCGCGCGATCTGGCCGACGAACAGGATCATCGGCGTCGAATCCTGCCGCGCCACATGCACCCCGGCGGCGGCATTGGACGCGCCGGGGCCGCGGGTGACGAAGGCCACACCGGGCCGGCCGGTCAGCTTGCCCGTGGCCTCGGCCATCATCGCCGCGCCGCCCTCGTGCCGGCACACGACATTGCCGATGCCGCTGTCATGAAGCCCGTCCAGCACCGCAAGAAAGCTCTCGCCGGGGACGGAAAACACCCGCTCCACCCCCCGGATCGCCAGTTGATCGACCACAATCCCGCCGCCGTGCCGCATCGTCCCCTCCCGCCTGACGCGCGGACCTTGCGGCAGGCCTGCGGCAAGGGCAAGCCCGGCCCTTGCCGGCACCGCGGCGCGGCATAGGTCGGCACGAAACGTCCATGAAAGGTGACCGATGCCCAGCCATTCCCTCGTCGGCCTGTGCGGCTCGCTCCGCAAGGGTTCCTTCAACCGCAAGCTTCTTGCCGAGGCCGTGCGCCTGTTCGATCCGGCGGACTATGCCGAGGGCGATCTGCGCCTGCCGCTCTACGACGGCGACCTGGAGGACGCCGAGGGCGTGCCCGAGGCCGCGATGCACCTCGCCCGGCAGATCGCGGCGGCCGATGCCGTGGTCATCGCCTGCCCGGAATACAACAAGGCCCTGTCGGGGGTGATGAAGAACGCGCTGGACTGGATCAGCCGCACGAAACTCGGCCCGTGGAAAGGCAAGCCCGTCGCCATCGTCTCGGCCACCGGCGGCCGTGCCGGCGGCGAACGCGCGCAGTATTCGCTGCGCCTCTGCCTCGTCCCGTTCCGCCCCAGGCTCCTGCCCGGGCCGGAGGTTCTGGTCGGCGATACCGAGGCGCAGTTCGACGCCGAGGGCCGGCTGACGAATGCGCGCAACCTCGCCGCGCTGACCGAACTGATGGACGAGTTGCACGCCGAGGTCCGCCGCACCCGGGCGTGACCAAGAAAATCCTTCGGACGAAGGATTTTCGTCCCCGCAACAGGCCGGTGAAAACTCTCGTGCGAAAGTTTTCGGCGCGCTCGGGCGGCCACCGGCGCCAATATCTTTCGGCCGAAAGATATTGGCGCGGCTAAAGCTCCTCCACCGCCGCGACGCCCTGCAGCGCCTTGATCGCGCCGCGCACCTGCGGGCCCACGGGAAGGGTTTCGCCCACCGTCACGTCGATCTCCGCACCGCTGTCGCGGTCGGCCACGCAGATCACCACCGGGCCGCGGGTCCGGCCCTGCGCGGCGTCCTCCGCCACGCGGGCAAAGAGCGCCGCCACCGCCTCGGCCGCCGCGGCCTCGGCGAGGTGGATGCGCAGCCCGGCGCTGCCGGCGGCCGCGGCGATCTCGTCGACCGGTTGCGCGGCGCGCGCCAGCAACTTCAGCGTCTCGCCCTCCAGCGTCGCCTCGACAGTCAGCACCACCGCGCTGCCCGGTTCCAGCAGGTGCCGCGCGGCCTCCAGCGTTTCGGAAAACACCGTGACCTCGAAAAGCCCGGTCGGGTCCGACATCGCCACGAAGGCGAAGCGGTTGCCCTTCGCCGACTTGCGTTCCTGCCGGGCCGAGACATGGCCGGCGATCCGGCCCACCATGGGCCCGCGATCCGCCGCGCGGGTGATCTCGGCCAGGGTCATCACGCCGCGCCGCTTCAGCGCGGGCAGGTAATCGTCCAGCGGATGACCCGACAGGTAGAAGCCGACCGCCTGGTGTTCCTCGGTCAGCCGTTCCGTCGGCGCCCAGTCGTCGACCCGCGGCAGCCGCGGTTCGGGTATGTCCTCGCCCGCCTCGCCGAAAAGCGAGACCTGGTTCGAGCCCCGCGCCTCGTGGATCGCGGCGGAATAGGCCACCAGCGCGTCGAGCGCGCCGAAGGCGCGGGCGCGGTTGGTGTCCAGCACGTCGAAGGCCCCGGCCCGCGCCAGCATCTCCAGCGACCGTTTGCCGACGCGCTTGAGGTCCACCCGCCGGGCCAGGTCGAAGAGCGAGACGAAGGGCCGGTCGCCGCGCGCCTCGACGATCATCCGCATCGCCTCGACGCCGACGTTCTTCAGCGCGCCCAGCGCATAGACCACGCGGCCCTCGGCCACCGTGAAGCTGGCGGCGGAGCGGTTGACGCAGGGCGCCACCGTCTCGATCCCCAGCCGGTCGACCTCGCGCTTGTAGACCGCG
>CAYUXM010000037.1:0-17235 GCA_964448765.1 uncultured Rhodobacterales bacterium | reverse complement strand
CCGGCGCGGTTCCACTGGATCCGCAAGCTCTGGGAACCCGCGCCGGGCCTCGCCCCGCCCGCGGCCTTCGTCACCCACGAGGCCGGCATCCCGCCCACCCCAATGCGGGGCACCGAGGGCCGCTGGGCCACCACCCGCTTCGCCGACCCCGCCGACCTCGCCCATGACATGCATGTCAACATCGTCAGCTTCGAACCCGGCGGCCGCATCCCGTTCGAGGAAACCCACGTGATGGAGCACGGGCTTTACGTGCTGGAAGGCCGGGCCGCCTACAAGCTCAACCGCGACTGGCACGAGGTCGAGGCGGGCGATTTCATGTGGCTGCGCGCCTTCTGCCCGCAGGCCTGCATCGCCGCCGGGCCGGGCCGGTTTCGCTACCTGCTTTACAAGGACGTCAACCGCCACGCCCGGCTGCGCGGCCCCGGCGCCTTCGGCCCCGCCGCCTGATCGATTTTGGTCGTCAAATATCCTCGGGGGGCGCCGGCGCAGCCGGCCGGGGGGCAGACAGCCCCCCGCGCCTCCGCCACCACGCCGACACCGGAGGCAGGAATGTCCCGCACGATCCGCACCGAACCGCTGACCCCCGAGGCCTTCGTCCGCTTCGGCGACGTGCTCGATGCCTCCGGCAGCCCCGACCGGATCATCAACCGGGGCCTGTGCGGGCGCTGGCACGACCGCGCGCGGCTGGCGTTCGACGCCGCGGGCCGGGCCGGGATCTCGATCTTCCGCGCCGAACCGCGGCGCCTGCCCTACCGGCTCGACCTTCTCGAACGCCACCCCGACGGATCGCAGGCCTTCCTGCCGATGCACGGCCATCCCTACCTTGTCACCGTGGCCCCGGATGACGGCGGCCGGCCCGGCACCCCGCGCGCCTTCCTGACCGCGCCGGGACAGGGGATCAACCTGTTGCGCGGCACCTGGCACGGGGTGCTGACGCCGCTGGCCGCGCCGGGCCTGTTCGCGGTCGTCGACCGGATCGGGCCGGGCGCCAACCTCGAAGAGTATCCGCTGGCCGAACCCTGGACGATCGAGGCGGGCTGAACCGAATGCCCCTTGGCAGGCCACGGGGCCGGCAGTAGGCTGCGCCGGCATTCCCGACCAGCCCGAGGCCCGCCATGAAGGATTCCAATTTCCTCAAGGAAAACAATGCCCGCCACATGTGGCACCCGATGGGCGCGCCGGGCGAGGTGATGGCCGACGCGCCGGCGATCATCACCCGGGCCGAGGGGGTGCGGATCTTCGACATCGATGGCCATTCCACCGTCGACGCGGTGGGCGGGCTGTGGTGCGTCAATGTCGGCTATTCCAACGACAGGGTGAAACAGGCGATCGCGGCGCAACTGGCGGAACTGCCCTATTATTCCGCCTTCGCCGGCTCGTCGAACGACAAGGCGATCGAACTCAGCTGGATGCTGCGCGAGTTCTTCGAACCCGACGGGATGGCGCGCGCCTTCTTCACCTCGGGCGGGTCCGACAGCGTGGAAACCTGCCTGCGGCTGGCGCGGCAATACCACCGGATCAAGGGCGAACCGGGGCGCACCAAGTTTCTCAGCCTGAAAAAGGGCTATCACGGCACCCATTTCGGCGGCGCCAGCGTGAACGGCAACAACCGCTTCCGCATCGGCTACGAACCCTTGCTGCCCGGCTGTTTTCACCTGCCCGCGCCCTACCCCTACCGCAATCCCTACGACGAGACCGACCCGGCGCGGCTGGCCGACCGGATCGCCGCGCAGATGGTCGACGAGATCGAGTTCCAGGGCGCGAACACCATCGCCGCCTTCATCATGGAACCGATCCTCGGCGCCGGCGGGGTGATCGTGCCGCATGACAGCTTCATGCCGAAGCTGCGCGAGATCTGCACCCGCCACGGCATCCTGATGATCGCCGACGAGGTGATCACCGGTTTCGGCCGCTCGGGCGACTGGACCGGCTCGCGGCACTGGGGGGTGCGGCCCGACCTGATGTCCACGGCCAAGGGCATCACCTCGGGCTACCTGCCGTTCGGGGCGGCGATGATCGCCGATCACGTGGCCGAGGTGTTCGAGACCGCGCCGGCCGCCGAGGCCGCGATCTGGCACGGTTACACCTATTCCGCGCATCCGGTCTGCGCCGCGGCGGCGATTGCCAACGTCTCCGAGCTTCAGCGGCTCAAGCTGAACGAGAATGCCGCCGCCCGCGGCACCCAGCTTTTCGAGGGCGTCCTGAAACTCGCGGAGAAGCACGACATCATCGGCGACGTGCGCGGCGGCCACGGGCTGATGACCGGGATCGAGATCGTGTCGGACCGCGCAGCCAAGACGCCGATGGACGCCGCGACAATGAAGCGGATTCACAAGGCCGCCTACGAGGCCGGCGCGATGGTGCGGCTTGGCGCGCACAACATCCTGATGTCGCCGCCGCTGACGATCACGGCCGACGAGGTCGACGTGATCCTCGCCGCGCTCGACGCGGGGGTCTCGGCCGCCTGAAGAACGGGAAATCGGACAGGGTGACGGGGCCCGCGCGCGCCGCTACTCTGTCGTCGCCGGCCACATGGCCCGGCGGAGGTGGTGATGGACGTGACGCACGACGGGATCGAGACGGTATTCGCGGAATTCGCCGGCCGTTTCGGCCTGAGCCGGCCGGCGGGCCAGTGTTTCGCCGCGATCTGGCGCTCGGCCAGCGCGCCCTGCGCCGACGATCTGGTCGATCAGGTCGGGATCTCGCGCTCCAACGTCTCGACCGCGTTGAAGGAGCTTCGGCTGTGGGGGCTCGTGAGCGTTCTGCGCGCGCCGGGCGACCGGAAGGAGTATTTCTCGGCGCCGTCCGATCCCTGGCAGATCCTTGCCACGCTGCTGGCCGAACGCGCCCGGCGCGACATCGCCCCGGCGCGCGACCGGCTGGCGGCGCTGGGCGACGATCCGCGCGCCGTCGATCTTGCCGCGATGCTGGGCGCGGTCGGCGAGTGGATGGAGGGGCTGGGCCATCTCGACCCGGCCACGCTGCGCGCCGAGATCGCGGGCGAGGACGAGGCCACCGGGGCCGGCGGCGAGAAGAAGAAGAAAAAGAAGAAGAAAAAGGGCTGAGGACCGGCGGCGCGCAAGGGGCGAGGGGCCGCAGAGGGCGGCGGCGCGCCGCCCTTCGGGTCTTCGCCATGCCCCGGCCGGTTTTGCGAGACCTCGATCCGCCGCGCCGGCGTTGCCGAAGCGGCCGCCGGCCGGCGGACCCGGTCAGTCGTAGGTCACCGGCCGGTCCCCGGCCGCATCCTTCACCCGCGTCGGCAGGCCGATCCGGTCGAGCACCTCGAGGAACGGCTTGGGCGGCATGTCCTCGACGTTCTTCATCTCGCCCACGTCCCAGGTGCCATCGGCGATCAGGATCGCGGCGGCGACCGGGGGCACACCGGCGGTGTAGGAAATCCCCTGGCTGCCGACCTCCTCGTAGGCGGCCTTGTGATCGGCGACGTTGTAGACGAAGACCTCGGCGGGCTGGCCGTCCTTCGTGCCCGTCACCAGATCGCCGATGCAGGTCTTGCCGGTGTAGCCGGGCGCGAGCGAGGCCGGATCGGGCAGCACCGCCTTCACCACCTTCAGCGGCACGACCTCCAGCCCCTCGGCCGTGGTCACCGGCTGTTCGGACAGAAGCCCGAGGTTCTTCAGCACCGTGAAGACGTTGATGTAGTGCTCGCCGAAGCCCATCCAGAACCGCACGTCGGCCTGCGGGTAGCGGGCGGAAAGCGAGTGGATCTCGTCATGGCCGGTCATGTAGGCGCGCTGGGTGCCGACGACCGGCAGATCCCAGTCGCGGCCGATCTCGAACATCTTGTTGGCCTGCCAGGCGCCGTTCTGCCACGACCAGACGGTGCCGGTGAACTCGCGGAAATTGATCTCTGGATCGAAATTGGTGGCGAAGTAGCGCCCGTGCGACCCGGCGTTGATATCGACGATGTCGATCGAGGCGATGGTGTCGAGATACTCGTCCTCCGCCAGCCGGGCGAAGGCGTTGACCACGCCGGGATCGAAGCCGACGCCGAGGATCGCGGTCACGCCGGCCTCCTTGCAGCGGTCGCGGCGCTTCCATTCGTGATTGGCATACCACGGCGGATCCTCGCAGATCTTGTCGGGTTCCTCGTGGATCGCGGTATCCATGTAGGCCGCGCCGGTCTGCAGGCAGGCCTCGAGCACATACATGTTGACGAAGGCGGAGCCGACGTTGATCACGATCTGCGTTCCGGTGCGGCGGATCAGCGAGGCGACGGCCTCGGTGTCCATCGCGTCGAGCTGATGCGCCTCGAACACGCCGGGCCGCTTCATCGCGCCCTTGGCATGCACGCTCTCGATGATCGCGTCGCATTTCGCCTTCGTGCGCGAGGCGATGTGCAGATCGCCGAGGATGTCGTTGTTCTGCGCGCATTTGTGCGCGGTGACCTGGGCGACGCCGCCGGCGCCGATGATGAGCACGTTCCTTTTCACGTCAGTCTCCTATGCCTGGGGCTGGCGGGGCGGACCTCAGGACAGGGCCGCGGCGAAATCCTCGTAGCCGAACGACCTGACCAGCCGCTCCGTTCCGTCCGTCTCGCGGATCGCGATCGACGGCATCTTCACGCCGTTGAACCAGTTTTTCTTGACCATCGTGTAACCGGCCGCGTCCTGGATCGACAGCCGGTCGCCCGGTTTCAGCGGTTCGGGAAAGTCGAACTCGCCGAAGATGTCACCGGCAAGGCAGGACTTGCCGCAGACCATGAACCGGTGCGGGCCCGCGTTCGGCAGAACGCTGGCCGGTTCGCGATAGATCAGCAGGTCCAGCATATGCGCCTCGATCGAGCTGTCGACGATGGCAAGCTGCTTGCCGTTGTCGAGCGTGTCGAGCACCGTCACCTCCAGCGTCGCGGCCTTCGTGATCGCCGCCTCGCCGGGTTCGAGATAGACCTGCACGCCGAAGCGGTCGGCGAAGGCGCGCAGCCGCGCGGCCAGCGCGTCGAGCGGATAGCCCTCGCCGGTGAAATGGATGCCGCCGCCCAGGCTGACCCATTGCACCTGCCCCAACAGGTTGCCGAACCGGTTCTCGATATCCGAAAGCTGGCGGTCGAACAGGTCGAAATCGGCGTTCTCGCAGTTGTAATGGATCATGAAGCCGGAAATCCGGTCGATCACCTCCGCGATCCGCGCGGTATCCCATTCCCCCAGCCGCGAGAACGGCCGCGCCGGATCGGCGAGGTCGAAGCCCGAGGTGGAGATGCCCGGATTGAGCCGCAACCCGCGCTGGATGCCCTGCGCGCGGGCCTCGAACCGGTCGAGCTGGCCGATGGTGTTGAAGATGATCTTGTCGGCATATCCCACCGCCTCGTCGATCTCGTGATCGGCCCAGGCCACCGAATAGGCATGCGTCTCGCCGCCGAACTTCTCGCGCCCCAGCCGCAATTCGTAAAGCGAGGACGAGGTCGTGCCATCCATGTACGGGCGCATCCGGTCGAATACCGACCAGGTGGCGAAGCATTTCAGCGCCAGCAGCGCCTTCGCGCCGGACAGATCCCGCAGCCGCGCGACCCTGGCCATGTTGGCCTGCAGCCGGGCGATGTCGATCAGGTAGTAGGGTGTCTGAATCATGCCTGCCCCCGCCGCCGCGAAACCGGGTGTATAGGGCCGCGAACGGCACGGATCAAGGGCCGGAGTGGCGCGCGGCGGACAGACTTTCGGTCAGGCAGGATAACCGCAGGCAGGTGCCGGCCATGCGATTTCCCGCGCGACGCCGGGCGCCGGCGCTGGCACGGATACCAACGGGGCGCGTCCGCGCCGTTGCGGTAACGATCGATCGGGGAGCCGGCGAAATGCAGAATCAAGAATGGATCTCCGCGATCCTGGACGAGATCGCGCTTTACGCGGAACGCAACGCCCGGCCGGACATCTGCCGCGAACTGACAGCGACCGCGGTGCGCATCGACCGCATGCTGGAGACCGGCGCCCAGGCCGGGGCGCCGGACGGCGCGCACCGGCGGCACACCACGGCCTGAGGGGCGGAGCGCGGCGCATCGGCCCGGCCCATGGCACATCAATATTGTTAGTATGTATCATACATACCTTTGATATCTCTAAACATACTAATGGATGTGTCCGTCCAGGTTCGAATTATGTAATTCTTAACCATATCCGGCATCAACAAACGCTTCCAAAACACTGAGCCGGTGGCAGGTTTTTACAATCGAGCAGAGAGACATCCGCATGAACCAACATGCCTGGATTTCCGCTGTGCTGGACGACATGATCGACTATGCGCTGCGCAACGACCTTGCGGAGATCCGCGGGGAATTGAGCCGAACGGCCGACCGCATCGCCCCGATGCTGGACGGGTTGGACGATACGGAACCGGTCGACGGGGCCTGCGACGTGATCGCGATTCCCCCGCGGCGCGCCTGACGGGGATCCGGGCATGCAGGCCGACACCCGTACCCGCCGCCCGACCTTGCTGCAACGCCTCGCCCGGTTCGTCCGCCGCCGCCCGGAGGATCGCACGCCGCCGGTGCCGCGCGCGCCGCTGCAAGTGCCGCGGCCGACGACCCGGGCCGAGCGGCGCCCGGTTCTTTACGCGGCGGCCGATGCCGGGGCAGCGTCACCGATCGGCGACTGGCTGCGCGCGGCGGGCTACCGGATCGTCCCGGTCGAGGGCTTCGGCCTGGCCATCGGCGAGTTGATGGCGCATCGCGCCGCCTTCACGATGCTGATCGTCGATATCGACGGTTTCGGCGGGCCCGGCCTTGTCGCCGACCGGCTGCTCGACCTGCGGCGCAAGCACCCGTCGCTGCCGGTGATCGTGATCTCGGGCGAGGTCCGGTTCAACGATTTCACGACCGAGCGGCTGACGCTTTGCGACGTCACGCTGCGCGCCCCGGTTTCGGCCCCGGCGCTGGAGCTGGCGCTTGCCGAAGCGGCGGTCAACAACCTGCTGTGGCAGGCGCGGAACCATCCCGCAAGGACAGGGCGGCCGGCAGAGCCGTGAGCGTGGCGAACCTCGGCGCGGTCAGACCAGGCAGTGCTGGTTGGCGATCATCGCGGCATGGGTGCGGTTCTTGGCGCCAAGCCGCGAGCAGATCGAGCGCATGTACATCTTGATGGTGACTTCCGAAAGCTCCATCTCGCGCGCGATTTCCTTGTTCGTCTTGCCCTCGCACAGCTTCTTGAGCACCCGCGTCTCCTGCGCGGACAGGTTCCAGCCCTGTTGTTCCGGCGTCGGCTGGTCGTCCATCACGTAGCTCATTGGCAGGAACGTCTCGCCCGCCGCGACGAAGCGGATCGCGTTGGTCAGCGATTTCGCCGGCAGCGTCTTGGGAATGTAGCCCTTCGCCCCCATCGCGATCGCCTGGTTCACCGTCTCGCGCGAGGCGTTGCCGGAAAACAGCACGACCGGCTTGCCGTGATTTGCCTCGATCACCTTCTCGACCCCGGTCAACCCGGCCATGCCTGGCATCGCGAGATCCAGCATGATCACGTCGAACCCGCTTCGTTCGCTGCAGGCGGCCAGGGTCGAGGCAAGGCTGTCGGCCAGCGAAACCTCGATGTCGGGCTGGGATCTGAGATACATCTCGACCATCTCGCGGATCAGTTGATGATCGTCCGCGATCAAAACGCTCAGGGCCCCGTCCGTGTTCGAATCGTTCATTCCTCTGCCTTCTCCGTAGCCCGCCGCCCGCGGATCGGGCCTGCGGATTGCACGCGGCCCACAATCCCGGGCCGAGAATACATCCGAAAGTTCACCCAACTTCTGAAACGCATCCTTGACTCTGGCAAGATTCAATTCACCGAATTTGAATTCATTTATCCCAATGATCTCGAATCATACTTTGGATTATATTCTTACGGTAGAGGCCAGACCGTATTTTGTCGAGGTTACCAGGGTTCCAGCGGGAGATGAACGAATGCACCTTGTCACACGCCTCCGGATCACACCGGCCCTTGCCGGATTGCTGCTGGCGCTTGCAGCCGCGCTGCCCGTCGCGGCGCGGGCCGCCGACCTGGCCGAGCCCGCGGGCCCCGTCCTGCTGACCGTCACGGGCGCGATCGAAGAGACGAACACACCCGCCGGCGCCGTCTTCGACGACGCGATGCTGGCGGCGCTGCCGCAGGTCAGCTTCACCACCACCACGATCTGGACCAAAGACCGCGAGGTCGCCTTCACCGGCCCCACGCTGGCCTCGGTCCTCGATGCCGTCGGCGCCGCGGGCGACGTGGTGATGGCCCGGGCGATCAACGACTACATCGTCGAATTCGACCGCGCGGACTTGACCCAGGAGGCGCCGATCGTCGCCCGGCTGATCGATGGCGCACCCTTCGGGATCCGCGAAAACGGGCCGCTCTGGGTCGTCTATCCCTATGACACGGCGCCGGAATACCGGACCGAACTGGTCTTCGCCCGCAGCATCTGGCAGCTCGTCGAACTGACCGTCGAGGCGGAGTGACGCCGCGCACGGCCACCGGCGGGCACTGGGCCGCCCTGCGCCACCGGCTGCGCGACCGGCCGGTGCTTCTTGGCATCCTGCCGCTGCTGGTGCTGATGATCGTCGGCATCTCGGTGATGTCCGACTACTCGCGCCGCGTCAACGCGCAGCTCGAACGCCTGCAGACCGCGCAGGCGGACAACACCACCTGGATCATCAGCCAGACCGAGGTCGATTTCCTGCGCCTGCGCTCGGCCCTGTCGGACGCGATCTCGGTGCCGGCGGGCGAGGCCGCGGCGGAGGAACTGGCCGAAGTGCGCCGCGCCTTCGACATCGCCTACAGCCGCGTCGCCGTGATCGAGGGCCGCGACTTCGGGCTCGATGCGGCGGGCGACGACCGGCTCATCGCGGCCTGGGACTGGATGCGCGGTTACGTCACGGACAGGGCCGCGACGATCGACCAGGACGATGACGCGCTGCGCGGCGACCTCGGCATGCTCAAGGCCGAACTGGCCAACAACCAGGTGCAGGTGCGCTATTTCGCGGTTTCCGGCCTGCAGGAGATGATCCGCCGGTCGACCGAGGATCGCGTCGATCTCAAGCAGCTTCTGTCGAACTTCTCGCTGATCGCGGTGGTGATGATCCTCGTGCTGGTCGGGATCGTCTGGGTGCTGGCGCTGCTCTACCGCGGGCTGGAGCGACGCGCGCAAATGGCCGAACGCGCGATCTCGAACCTGCAGACGATGATCGAGGCCTCGCTCGACGCGGTGATCGTGCTCGATGCCGAGGGGCGGGTGACGCATTTCAATTCCGCCGCGGCGATGATCTTCGGCTACACGCCCGACGAGGCGCTGGGCCGCGACATGGGCGGGATGTGCCTGCCCGAACGGTTCCGTGCGGATCATCGCAACGCCATGCAGCGGTTCCTGAGGACCGGGCAGGGCAATGTGGCCAACAAGGGCCGGGTGCTGCTGACCGCGATGCGCCAGGACGGGCGCGAATTCCCGGTGGAGGCCGCGGTCGTGTCCGATCGCAACGCCGATGGCGACCCGATCTTCATCGGCTTCGTGCGCGACGTGTCCGACCGGATGCGGATCGAGAACTCGCTGCGCCAGGCCCGCGACGACGCGATGCAGAGCGCGCGCGCGAAGTCCCGGTTCCTCGCGGTGATGAGCCACGAGATGCGCACGCCGCTGAACGGGGTGATCGCCGCGCTCGACGTGATCGAGCGCACGACGCGGCTGTCGGCCAAGCAGGCGCAATTCCTGACCATCGCGCGCTCGTGCTCGTCCACCGCGCTGGACCAGATCGGCGACGTGCTGGAACTCACGCGGCTGGAGGACGGCCAGCAGATCGACCGCGCCGTCGCCTTCGACCTTGCCACCGTCACCGGCGAGATCGTGGCGCAAAGCCAGCCCTTGGCCAAGGCCCGCGACAACGTGCTGGCGTTCCGGCTCGCGCCCGATCTCGAGGGCCGGCGGCTGAACGGCTACCAGCGGCTTCTGTCGCGGGTGCTGATCAACCTGATCGGCAACGCGATCAAGTTCACCGAACACGGCCGGGTCACGGTGCGCGCCCTGATCGAGGCGGAAGAGGCAGACACGCTCACGCTGCGCTTCGAGGTGACCGATACCGGCATCGGCATCCCGTTCGACAAGCAGACGCGGATCTTCGAGAATTTCGAACAGATCGACGATTCCTACGCCCGCACCGCCGAGGGCACCGGGCTTGGCCTTGGCATCGCGCGCCGCGCGGTCGAGGCGATGGGCGGCGAGATCGGCGTGGTCAGTTCCGTCGGCAAGGGCAGCACCTTCTGGTTCACCGCCCGGTTCCGCCCGGCCGGACCGGTGGAACCGGGCGCCGGCGAGCACCCGGCAGACCGGCCGGGCAAGCGCCTGCTGCCGGTTCGGAAATCCTCCGGCGAGCCGCTCGACGTTCTGATCGCCGAGGATAACGAGATCAACCGCATCGTCCTGCGCGAGATGTTGCAGACCCTCGGCCACCGGGTGGTGATCGCCGAGAACGGCCGCCAGGCCGTGCAGCATGCCGCGCAGCACGCCTTCGATCTGATCCTGATGGATATCTCGATGCCCGAGATGGACGGGATCGAGGCCGCGGAACGGATCCGCACCTCGGGCGGCCCCTCGGCCCGGGCCCGGCTGGTGGCGGTGACCGCGCATGCGCTGAAGGAGGATATCGAGGAATTCGAGCAAAGCGGGCTGGATACGGTGCTGACCAAGCCGGTGACCTACGATGCGCTGGTGCGCACCATCGCCCCGACCGGGCCCGATGCGACCGCGGCGGCCGGGGAGACGGTGGCCGAAGCCGCCGCGCCGGCCTCGGCGCTCGACCACGAGGTGCTGGAGGAGGCGCGCGAGATGCTGGGGCCGGATGGCTTCGCCGGCCTCGCGCAACACTATCTCGACGAAACCGAGGACCGGATCGCGACGATCCTCGACCAGGTGCACCGGAATGCGGCGGACGGGCTGGCCGAAACGATCCATATCGTCGCCGGTTCGAGCGCGGTGATGGGCGCCGCGCGCCTCGCCGGCCTGATGCGGGACTGCGAGAGCCGCGTGCGCTCGGACGGGGCCGGGGCCCTCGCCGCGCGGGTCGAGGAGATCGCCGCCGCCTGGGCCGAAACCGAGGCGGCGATCAGGGCCGCGGCCGAGGTGCCGGCGACCTAACCGGCCACCCGCCCGCGCGTCTGCGCCGAAATCGCCCCCTCGACCCCGCTGGAGCCGTAAAGCCAGTCCACCGCGTCGTACCACTCCGCCGGCGACTTCGCCCGCATGACGGCGTTGCGCAGCGCGGCATGGGCGCCGGCGGGATGGTAGATGTGCTGGCCGATCTCGCGCGATTGCAGCTGCACCCGCGCGGTGCGCAGCCGGCGCCGGGCGGCATAGGCGGGCAGCGCGGCCGCCGCGTCGCCCCCGGCGGCGGCGATCTCGTGCGCCAGCGCCACGGCATCCTCCATCGCCATGCAGGCGCCCTGCGCGAAGTATTGCAGCATCGGATGCGCCGCGTCGCCGAGCAGCGCCACGCGGCCGTCGACCCAGTCCATCACCGGATCGCGGTCGCACAGCACCCACAGCTTCCAGTCGCGGCCGCGCTCGATCACCTGCCGCGCCACCGGCGCGACATGTTCGAAGCCGCGGCGCACCTCGTCATGGCCCACGGGCTGGCCGGCGACCGGTTCGGGCGCGTCGTTGTGATAGGTCACGACGAGGTTGAACAGCTTCCAGCCCGACAGCGGGTAGTGCACGATATGGCATTTCGGCCCGGCCCACAGCGTCGCCGCGTTCCAGCGCAGATCCTCCGGCATGTCCTCCACCGGGATCACGCTGCGGTAGGTGGTGTGGCCCGACACCCGCGGCGCGCCGTCGCCGACCAGCCGCTTGCGGATGTTCGACCAAAGCCCGTCGGCCCCGATCAGCGCGCTGCCGGTCACCCGGCCGCCATCGGCGAGGATCGCGGTGACGGATGCGCCGTCCTGGTCGTAATCGACGACCTCGGCCGAGGTCCGCAATTCCACCAGCGGGTGATCCATGCAGGCGCGCAGGAAAACGCCGTGCAACTCGCCGCGATGAACGACCGCGTAGGGATTGCCGAAGCGCGCGCGGAATGCGTCATCCAGCGGAATGCGCGTGATCTCGTCGCCGGTGAGGGCATCCATCAGCCGCAGGCTGTCGATATAGACGGCCATCGCGCGGGCCGCGTCGCCGACGCCGAGCCAGTCGAAGGCATGGAAGGCGTTGGGACCAAGCTGGATGCCCGCGCCGATCTCGCCCAGGTCCCGCGCCTTTTCCAGCACGATCGAGGCATGGCCCTGCCGCGCCAGCCCGATCGCGGCGGCAAGCCCGCCGATGCCGCCGCCCGCGATGATCACCGGCCCGCCCATCGCCGTCACTCCGCCGCGCCCAGCGTCAGAAGGACCGGCGCCAGCCCGTCGATCCCGCCCTCGATCACGTCGCCGGCCACCACCGGGCCGACGCCGGCGGGCGTGCCGGTGAAGATCAGGTCACCCGGCCCGAGGTGATAGAGCGTCGACAGATGCGCGACGATTTCCGGCACCGACCAGACCAGATCGGAAAGATGCGCATCCTGCCGAACCTCGCCATTGACCGACAGGTGGATGCGCTGCGATCCGATCGCCGCCATGTCGGCCTTGCGGGTGATCGGCGCCACCACGGCGGAATGCTCGACATCCTTGCCCGTGTCCCAGGGCCGCTGCTTGGCGCGTTCCTTCAGTTGCAGGTCGCGCCGTGTCATGTCGAGGCCGCAGGCATAGCCGTAGATCGCCGCCCCGGCCGCCTCCGCCGCGACCCGGAAAGCCGGCGCGCCCAGCGCGACCACCAGTTCCATCTCGTAGTGGAAATTCTCCGTCCCCGGCGGATAGGGAACCGTGGCACCGGACAGGGTCAGGGTCGAGGGCGACTTGGTGAAGTAGAACGGCGCCTCGCGGTCGACCTCCTGGCCCATCTCCCTGGCGTGTTCGACGTAGTTGCGGCCGACGCAGAAGATCCGCCGCACCGGGTAGAGCGCGGCCTTGCCGGCGACGGGCAGGGCCGGCACCGGGGCCGGCGGGAACAGGTAATCGGTCATCGCGCGCGCTCCTCGTAATAGCCCAGCTTGTCCTGCAACGGCCGGTCATGGATGCGGACGAGGAAGCATTCCTCCTCGGCCAGGTGATCGATCTCGGCGAAACAGGGGGCGGTGAACACGTCCTTCGGCCCCCAGGCATGGGTGACGCCGTCGATCACGCTCCGGCCGCGGCCGCGCACGACGTGAAACACCGCCGAGGTGGACAGGCGCGGCGGCGATTGCGCCTCGCCCGGCCGCAGCATCATCGCGGTGAAGCCCATCGTGGGCAGCACGTCCTCCCCGGTTTCGGGATTGACGTAATCCATTTCCACCGGCCCGTTCCCCGGCCCGTCGCCGGCCCAGCGCGCCATCTCGCGCAGCGCGGCCTCCGTCCGGGCCCAGGGATAGCGCATCATCGGGTAGCGCCGCGGCCCGCCGCCGCGACGCCGCGCCGGGGCGAGCCCGGCGGACAGGTATTCCACCTGGCTGGCATCGGGCCGGTTGCGCTGCGCCTGCAGCGGCCCCTCTGTGGCGTAGGAGCCTTCGAGATAGACGAACAGCGGCAGGTCCAGCGCGTCCAGCCAGACGACCGGCTCGGTCCCCTCGTGGCCGTGATCGTGCCATTCGCCGCCCGGCGTCAGCACAAGGTCGCCCTCTTCCATCGGCAGTTTCTCGCCATCGACCACGGTATAGCCGCCCTGCCCCTCCACCACGATCCGCACCGCGGACGGCGTGTGGACATGGGCGGGCGCGGTCTCTCCCGGCAGCAGAAGCTGCATGCCGACGTAGATCGACGGCGTGGCCAGCATCGCCCCCGCGCCACGGCCCGGATCGGACAGCACCAGCACCCGGCGCTCGGCCTTTTCCACCGGCGTCAGGTCGCCCGCGCGCAGCAGCAGCGGTCGCAGCGCCGGGTAGGACCAGTGCCCCGAGGCCGTCACCGGCTTCGGCGCGCCGTGCGGCAGCACGTTGCGCATCATCGGCCAAAGCGGGGCCACCCCCGCCTCGGCCATCGCGGCGCGGTAGTCCTCCGGCAGTTCCTCCAGCGTTCCCAGCGCAGTCGCCATGGCGATCTCCTCCTCCGATCGGGACAACGATTAGTATGCTTATCATATCCGGCTTGTCAACCACCCGCCCGGCCCGCTACATGGGCGCGTCTTCGCCTTGGAAGCGTCGCCGATGTCGTCGATCCACGGAATGCCGGGCCACCTTGTCCGGCGCCTGCACCAGATCTCCACCTCGGTCTTCGCCGAACGGATGGCCGCCGCCGGGCATGACGTGACGCCGGTGCAATATGCCGCGCTGGCCACGCTGGCCGATCACCCGGGCATCGACCAGGCCACGCTCGCCGGGCTCATCGCCTATGACAGGGTGACGATCGGCGGCGTCGTCGACCGGCTGGAGGCGAAAGGGCTGATCGAACGCGCGGTCAACGACCGCGACCGCCGCTCGCGCGTCCTGAAGCTGACCGGGGCGGGCGCGGCGCTGGCCGCCGATCTCGCGCCGATCGTCATCGGCCTGCAGGACGACATCCTCGGCGGCCTCGACGCGGGCGAACGGGCCCGGCTTCTCGAACTTCTGGAAAAGGCCGCGGCGGCCGGCAACGCCCTGTCGCGCGCCCCGCTGGTCACGCCCGCCACGCCCGACGGGTGACGGCCCGCGACCCGACCTTTGCGCATCCTGACCCGCCCAAGGGTTAGGCATTGCGCAAGGGGTGGTGCGCGCGCGCAATGGTATCGCGATGCCTGTCAGGGGCTTGCCGGGCATGCCGCTTCGGTTAACCGTTTCTTCGAACCCGTCGCAATGGAATGGCAATGTCGATCATGACAACCGAAAGGTCCATGATGCTCAGCCGGTGTGCCAGCATCGTGCGCGAGATCACCGGGATCGAGGCCGAGGCCTGCGCCATTTTCGTGGCCGATCACGACATGCTGTTTCTGGACACGCTCGACAGCCATGACCCGGAGCGCGCCACCCGGATCTGCGGGGTTACCGTCATGTCGGATATCGCGCGCGGGCAGGCCTATGCCGCCGGGCTGCGCAACTATGGCGGCACGCTGGAGGTCGCGCTTGCGCTGACCGAGGCGGTGGCGGCGGAAACCGGGGGCGCCGCCGACGGGCTGGGCGACCTGGCCCGGCGCACCCTTGCGCTTTACCGCGCGACCCGGCGGCACTGACCACGCGCGCCGCTTGCCCGGCCGGGCCGGCGCCGCTAGGACTGACCGGGGGCGCGGATGTCTTGCCCCGGAAAGGCCCGAGGCGCGATGACCACGATCCAGATCCTGAACGGCCCGAACCTGAACCTGCTGGGCCATCGCCAGCCGGAGATCTACGGCCGCGAAACGCTCGACGACGTCGCGGCGGCCTGCCGGGCGCTGGGCGCGACGCTGGGCCTGACGGTGGACCACGCGCAATCCAACCACGAGGGCGAGATCGTCGAGATGATCCACCGCGCCCGGATCGAAGCACAGGGAATCATCATCAACCCCGGCGCCTACAGCCATAGCTCGATCGCGATCCTCGACGCGCTGAACGCCTTCGACGGCCCGGTGATCGAGGTGCATATCTCCAACATCCACAGGCGCGAGAGCTTTCGCCACCACTCCTACGTCAGCCAGCGCGCCGACGGCGTGATCGCCGGGCTCGGGACCGAGGGCTACCAGGCGGCGCTGCGGCGGATGGCGACGCTGCTGGGCTAGGACGCCGGCGCGAAGCGCCGCAGGCGCAGCGCGTTGCCGACCACGAAGACCGACGAAAGCGCCATCGCCCCGGCCGCCAGCATCGGCGATAAGAGCAGCCCGAAGGCGGGCCACAGCACGCCCGCCGCGACCGGGATCAGCGCGGTATTGTAGGCGAAGGCCCAGAACAGGTTCTCGCGGATGTTGTGGATCGTCGCCCGGCTCAGCGCCAGCGCCGCGGGCACCCCGGCCATGTTGCCCGACATCAGCACCACGTCGGCGGCCTCGATCGCCACATCGGTGCCGCTGCCCACGGCAATCCCGACATCGGCCTCGGCCAGCGCCGGCGCGTCGTTGATCCCGTCGCCGACGAAGGCCAGCGCGCCATGCTCGGCCCTGAGCGCGCGCACCGCCTCGACCTTGCCCGCCGGCAGAACCTCGGCCACCACCGCGTCGATTCCCAACCGTGCCGCCACCGCCTCGGCCGTGGCGCGGCCGTCGCCGGTGATCATCGCCACGGTCAGCCCCATCGCCTGCAGCCGCGCCACCGCGGCGGCCGAGGTGTCCTTGACCCGGTCGGCCACGGCCAGAAGCCCGGCGAAGCGCCCGTCGAGCGCGGCGAAGAGCACCGTGCGCCCCTCCGCCGCCAGCCGCGCCGCCTGCGCCTCGGCCCCGGCATCGGGCGCGGCGCCGATCTCGGCCATCAGCCGGGCGGACCCGATGGTCACGTCCTGCCCGGCGACACGGCCCCGAACGCCGCGCCCCGCCAGCGCCGCGAAACCCTCGACCGGGGCCACCGCCAGCCCCTCGGCCGCGGCCGCCGCGACGATGGCGCGGGCCACGGGATGTTCGGATTTCGCCTCGACCGCCGCAACGGCCGACAGGAGTGTTGCGCGATCAACCCCCGCCGCCGGGACCAGATCGGTCAGCGCCGGGCGGCCCTCGGTCAGCGTGCCGGTCTTGTCGAAGGCCACGATCCGCGCGTCGCGCAGCCGTTGCAGCGCCTCGCCCTTGCGAAACAGCACGCCCAGTTCCGCCGCCCGCCCGGTGCCGACCATGATCGACACCGGCGTCGCCAGACCCATCGCGCAGGGGCAGGCGATGATCAGCACCGCCACCGCGTTGACCAGCGCGAAGGTCAGCGCCGGTTCCGGCCCGAACGCCAGCCAGGCAAGAAAGGTCAGGCCCGCCAGCCCCATCACCACGGGAACGAACACCATCGTCACCCGGTCCACCAGCGCCTGGATCGGGAGTTTCGCCGCCTGTGCCTGTTCGACCATGCGGATGATCTGCGCCAGCACCGTCTCGCGCCCCACGGCGGTGGCGCGGATCGTCAGCGCGCCGGTCTGGTTCACCGTGCCGCCGGTGACCGCGGCGCCGGCGGCCTTTTCCACCGGCACCGGCTCGCCGGTGATCATCGATTCGTCGACCCAGCTTGCGCCCTCGGCGACCGTGCCATCGGCCGGAATCCGTTCGCCCGGCCGGATCTCGATCAGGTCGCCGGGCCTGAGCTCGGCCACCGGCCGGTCGACCGTGGCATCGCCCTGCCGCACCCGCGCGGTCTTC
>CAYUXM010000036.1:0-17376 GCA_964448765.1 uncultured Rhodobacterales bacterium | reverse complement strand
GAAGCCGGGGCCAGCCTCGACCGCGGCACCTTCGGCGACGCGACCATGAACAACACGCTGATCCAGTCCGGCGAGTTGAGCTACATGGTGGCGCTGACCGAGAAATTCGCGGCCGACGTCCAGAACACGGTGAACTTCGAGTTCGACTCCGCCGTGCTCGATGCCGAGGCGCAGCAGATCCTGCGCCGCCAGGCCCACTGGATCAAGCAGTTCCCCGAGATCCGCTTCCGGGTCTACGGTCATACCGATCTGGTGGGATCGAACGCCTACAACAAGCACCTGGGCCAGCGCCGCGCCAACGCGGTGGTCGCCTACCTCGCCAGCCAGGGCGTGAGCCGCGCGCGGCTGGAGGCCGTCGCCTCCTACGGCGAGACCCGGCCCCTGGTTCCGACCGACGGGCCGGAACGCGCCAACCGCCGGACCGTCACCGAGGTCTCGGGCCTCGTCACCCGGCGCCCGGCGCCGCTGGATGGCAAGTATGCCGAGTTGATCTACCGCGAATACGTGGCCAGCGCGATCGCGCCGCACCCGGTGGGCGCGCCGGCGCTCAACGTCAGCGGCGAGTGACGCAAGACAGCGCCGACTGACACGACGGACGACAGCGGGGGCCTTCGGGCCCCCGTTTCCGTTCCGGTGGTCCAATCCGGGCAAAACGCCGCATCTTACGGATTTTCCGGCGATTCAGCGCGGCTGGAAACGGAATGCTTACGACTTTCGGCTTCCATCGCCATGGTCCTCTCCGCGGGGTGCGGAACGTGGACAATGCACGGGATTTTTGCCGTGCGATCGGGGTGGCGTTTACCTGTGACCAAGGATGACAGCCCAGAATGGGCTGGTGGACCGCCGACCCCCAAGTCGAGGAATGACAGGCATGAGTGGTAGCGCAGCAGTGCTTCAGCCCGAACCCGCACCGATCGTGGCCTGCACGATCGCGCGGGACGTGTCCAACTTCGATCTGCTGATCGAGGACATGGAGGCGGAGCTTGGCGAGAGCTGGGGCGATCTGACCTTCGACGACGCCGCGCAATTCCTTGGCCAGCCCGAGGCCAGCGCGCTGGAATTCGTCGCCATCGCGGTGGATTCCGACGACGAGGGCGACCTGCCGCGGATCTCCGGCGTCGTGACGCTGTGCAAGGACATGGGGCTGAAGGTGATCCTGATCACCGAGGAAATCAGCCCGATGGCGCTGCACCAGCTGCTCCGGCTCGGGGCCGACGATTTCGTGCCCTATCCGCTGCCCGAGAACGCGCTGCACGACGCGATCGAGCGGCTGCACCGCGCACCGCCGCCGGGCGAGGCGGCGGACGCGCCGCAAAGCCCGGCCTTCGCCAAGGGCGGCGACCGCGACGGCGTGGTGATCCCGGTGCACGGGATGGCCGGCGGCGTGGGCGCGACGACCTTCGCGGTCAACCTCGCCTGGGAACTGGCGACGGCGACGAAGAAGGACGGGCCCCGCGTGTGCCTGATCGATCTCGATTTCCAGCACGGCTCGGTCGCCACCTATCTCGACCTGCCGCGGCGCGAGGCAGTCTACGAACTGTTGTCGGATACCGCCTCGGCCGATCCCGACGCGCTGGCCCAGGCGATGCTGACCTTCCAGGAGCGGCTGCACGTACTCACCGCCCCGTCGGAGATGCTGCCGCTGGACATCGTCACGCCCGAAGACATCGCCCGGCTGGTCGATCTGGCCCGCGCGACCTTCGATTTCATCGTGATCGACATGCCCTCGACCGTGGTGCAATGGACCGAGACGGTGCTGCATGCCGCGCATGTCTACTTCGTGCCGCTGGAACTGGACATGCGCTCGGCGCAGAACACGCTGCGGATGATCCGGGCCCTGAAATCCGAGGAACTTCCGGTCGAGAAGCTGCGCTTCGTGCTGAACCGGGCGCCGAAATTCACCGAACTGTCGGCGCGCGGCCGCGTCAAACGGCTGGCCGAGAGCCTCGACATCGATCTCGAGGTGCAGTTGCCGGACGGCTCGCGGCAGGTCACCCAGTCGAACGATCACGGCCTGCCGCTGGCCGAGACCGCGGGCAAGAACCCGCTCCGGCGCGAAATCCAGAAACTCGCCAAGTCGCTGCACGATATCAACCGCGCGGCCGAAGCGGCCAAGACCTGATCAAGGAGGCCTGACGCATGTTCTCGCGCTTCAAGAAGCCGGAAGGCACGCCGGTGAAGCCCGGCGCCGGCGCCCCGCCCGAGGCCCCGCCGGCCGCCGAGGCGGCGCCGAAGCCCGGCGCGGCCGCGAAGACCGTGGTCGCGCGCAAGCCCGCGACGCCGCCCACGCCGGCGCAGGCCGCCGCGGACCGGGAGCGCAAGCGCAAGGAGAAGATGAGCGAGTTGAAGGTGGAGCTGCACAAGCGGCTTCTGGACAACCTCAACCTGTCCGCGCTGGAACATGCCTCGGAAGGCGACCTGCGCCAGGAGATCGTGGCGATCACCGGCGAGGCGCTGGAGGAGATGGGCGTCGTCCTGAACAAGGAAGAACGCGGCACCCTGCACCAGGAACTTTACGACGAGGTCATGGGCCTCGGCCCGCTGGAACCGCTGCTGAAGGACGACACGGTCAACGACATCCTCGTGAACGGGCCGCAGCAGATCTTCGTCGAGCGCGACGGCAAGCTGGAACTGACCGACGTCACCTTCAAGGACGAACGTCACCTGCTGCGGATCATCGACAAGATCGTTTCCGCCGTGGGCCGGCGGGTGGACGAATCCAACCCCTATGTCGACGCGCGCCTCGGCGACGGGTCGCGGTTCAACGCGATGGTGCCGCCGATCGCGGTCGACGGCTCGCTGGTGTCGGTGCGGAAGTTCAAGAAGGAAAAGCTCGGGATCGACGATCTCGTGCGCTTCGGCGCGTTTTCCGAGGAGATGGCCGCCTATCTTCAGGCGGCGGTGGCCACGCGGCTCAACATCATCGTCTCGGGCGGCACCGGTTCGGGCAAGACGACCACGCTCAACGCGCTGTCGTCCTTCATCGACAATTCCGAACGGATCCTGACGATCGAGGACACCGCGGAACTTCAGCTGCAGCAAACCCATGTCGGCCGGATGGAAAGCCGGCCGCCGAACGTGGAGGGCAAGGGCGCGGTGACCCAGCGCGACTGTCTGCGCAACGCGCTCAGGATGCGGCCCGACAGGATCATCGTCGGCGAGACGCGCGGCGAGGAAGTCATCGACATGCTGCAGGCGATGAACACCGGCCACGACGGCTCGATGACCACGATCCACGCCAACTCCGCCCGCGACGGCGTCAGCCGGCTTGAGAACATGATCTCGATGGCCGGGATCGAGATGCCGATCAAGGCGATCCGCGCGCAGATCGCCAGCGCCGTCAACCTGATCGTGCAGGCCAGCCGCCTGCAGGACGGCTCGCGCCGGATGGTGTCGATCACCGAGATCACCGGCATGGAGGGCGAGGTGATCTCGATGCAGGAGATCTTCCGCTACGAACGGCTCGGCCTCGCGCCGGACGGCAAGATCATCGGCCGGTTCACGGCGACGGGCATCCGCTCGAACTTCTCGGACCGGTTCCGCCAGTGGGGCTACGACCTGCCCGCCTCGATCTACGAGCCCGCCACGGAGTAGAGCATGGAAATCTCGCCGACCCCGATCATCTACGGTCTGATCTTCATCGCCGTCCTGCTGCTGGTCGAGGCGCTTTACCTCGCGGTGTTCGGCAAGTCGATCAGCCTGAACGCCAAGGTCAACCGCCGGCTCGAACTGCTGGAAAAGGGCGGCCAGCGCGAACAGGTGCTGGAACAGCTCCGCAAGGAGATGAGCCAGCACATGCACGCGCGGGGCATCCCGCTTTATTCGATCCTCGCGACCAAGGCGCAGCGCGCCAACATCGCGTTTTCGCCCAGGCAGCTGATCATGGTGATGGTGGCGCTGTCGGTGCTGGCCTTCCTCGCGCTGTCGATCGGCACCCAGGCCTCGCTTGGCGTGCGGATCGCGCTGGGCCTCGCGATGGGCTTCGGCGGCGTCTATTTCTGGATCAACCGCAAGGCCAAGAAGCGGATGGGGATGATCGAGGAACAGCTGCCCGACGCGGTGGAACTGATGGTCCGCTCGCTCCGGGTCGGGCATCCGTTTTCCTCGGCGATCCAGATCGTCGCCAAGGAGGTGTCGGACCCGCTGGGCACCGAATTCGGCCTGATCGCGGACGAGGCGGCCTATGGCCGCGACGTCTCCGACAGCCTCAAGCATCTCGCCGAGCGGATGGACATGCAGGATCTGCGCTTCCTCGCCGTGGCGGTGACGATCCAGCAGCAGTCGGGCGGCAACCTCGCCGAGATCCTCGACGGTCTGGCCAAGGTGATCCGGGCCCGGTTCCGGCTGTTCCGCCGCGTGAAGGCGATCACGGCCGAGGCGAAATGGTCGGGCGCGTTCCTGTCGGGCTTCCCGCTCGTCGTCCTGGGGGTGATCCAGGTCACGAAGCCGGACTATTACGACACGGTCAAGGACACGCCCTATTTCATCCCGGCAGCGCTGGTCGTGTTCGTGATGCTGGGCATCAACATGTTGTTCATGAAGATGATGGTCAACATCAAGGTCTGAGGGCGGCGCGATGGAATTCCTGCAACCGATCAACGACTGGCTGGTGGCCGAGTTCGGCCCGCTCGGCCCGCTCGCGGCGGTCTTCGGCCTTGGCATCGTGCTGATGGCGGTCGTGCTGCCCGCGCTGATGCGCCGGCAGATCGACCCGCTGTCGAAACTCAAGCAGCCGCGCGGCGAACAGTCCAACAGCGCGATGCGCAGGCAGCCGGGCGGGCCGGGCCAGCGCAAGGGGCTGCGCCACGACGCGGCCGGCGGCGACAAGCTGGAGCGGTTCGCGCATTTCCTCGAACCCAAGACCGAGGAGGAAATGAGCTCGGCCCGGCTGAAGATGCTGCAGGCCGGCTACCGCAGCCGCAACGCGGTGCGCACCTTCCACGCGGTGCAGTTCGCGCTTGGGATCGGGTTTCTCGTCATCGGGGTGGGCTATGCGATCGTCTCGGCCGCGGGCAAGCCGCTGGACACCACGAACCTGATCCTGTCGGTGATCATCCCCGGCGCGATCGGCTACTACCTGCCGCGCTACTGGGTGGAACGCCGGCTTCAGACCCGGCAGCAGGAGATCCAGGACGGGTTTCCCGACGCGCTCGACATGCTGCTGGTCTGCGTCGAGGCCGGCCAGTCGCTCGACCAGGGGATCGTCCGGGTCGCCAAGGAGCTGCGCGCCGGCTTCCCGGCGCTGGCCGAGGAATTCGAGACGATCTCGGCCGAGATCAAGGCCGGCAAGGACAAGCCCACGGTGCTGCGCGGCTTCGCCGAACGGGCCGGGGTGGCCGATGTGTCCTCCTTCGTCACGGTGATGATCCAGTCGCAGACCTTCGGCACCTCGATCGCCGAGGCGCTGCGCGTCTACGCGGCCGAGATGCGCGACAAGCGGGTGATGCGGGCCGAGGAAAAGGCCAACAAGTTGCCCACGAAGATGACGCTGGGCACGATGATGTTCACGGTGCCGCCGCTCCTGATCATCCTTGTCGGCCCGTCGGTTTACGATATGATGCAGCTGTTCGCACAGGCCATCCGTTGACCGCATGATCCATCGCCCGGTGCCGGGCGCTGCCCTGGCCCTTCTTTTGCTGGCCGCCTGCGACCCCGCGGGCGGCCTTGGCGCATCGAATTCGCCCTTCCCGCCCGCCGGACGGCTAGATCCCGGCGAGGCGATCGACGGGCTGACCGTGGGCCACCGGCTGATGGACGCGGGGCAATACGAACTGGCGCTGAAGGCCTATCTGCGCGCCGGCGCCGAACGCGGGATGACGGTCGATGTGCTGTCGGCCATCGGCTCGGCCAATCTCAAGCTGGGGCGGCTGGGCCAGGCCGAGGATATCCTGCGCCGCGCCATCGAGCTCGACGAACGGTTCGTCCCGGCCTGGAACAATCTGGGCGTCGTGCTGATGGAACGCGGCCAGTACGGCGAGGCCGGCGAGGTGTTTCGCCGCGCCTACGCGCTCGATGCCGGCCGGTCGGAAGAGATCCGCCAGAACCTGCGGCTGGCGCTCGCAAAGCGCGACGAAGCCGAGTATGATGGCGCGGAGGCGAGTGAATTGCGTTTGTTCCGGCGCGGCCCGGGGGAATACCTGCTCCTGACCACGCCCTGAGCCCGGCGGTTTTCGGGCGATCCCGATCAGGCCCGCGCAGAACCGGGCGAACAACAGGCAGCGACGACCAGTTCGACAGGCACCAGCACCCATGCGACAGACATTTCCCCTGCTTTTCTGCCTCGCCGCGACCGGCCTCTTGGCAGCCTGCGACACCCCCGAAGACGAAGAGGCACGCCGCACACTCGACGCGGTCAACGTCATCGACGAGTCGAACCTCAACGACATCATGCTGACGGTCGCCGACCCCGAAGAGGCGGTGAACTACTTCCGCAAGGCCAGCACGGAGCAACCCGACCGGATCGATTTCAAGCGCGGGCTGGCCAAGTCGCTGATCCGCGCGCAGCGGCCGGCGGATGCGGTGCCGGTCTGGGCCCAGGTCGTCGGCTCGCCCGGCGTGACCAATGCCGACCGGGTCGACTATGCCGACGCGCTGATCCGCACCAACGACTGGAACGGGGCCGAGGCCGCGCTGGCCGCCACGCCGCCGACCTACGAGACCTACCAGCGCTACCGGCTTGAGGCGATGGTCGCCGACAGCAAGAAGGAATGGTCGAAGGCCGATTCCTATTACGAGACCGCCGCGGGGCTGACCACGCGGCCCTCGGGCGTGCTGAACAACTGGGGCTTTTCCAAGCTCAGCCGCGGCGATGCCGCCGGGGCGGAGCGGTTGTTCACGGAGTCGCTGCGCTTCGATCCCGCCTCCTTCACGACCAAGAACAATCTCGTCCTCGCCCGTTCGGCGCAGCGCAAATACGATCTGCCCGTGGTCTCGATGACCCAGACGGAACGCGCGATGCTGTACTACACCGCCGGGCTGGCGGCCGTGAAACAGGGCGACCTGACGATCGGGCGCGGGCTTTTGCAGGAAGCGCTCGACACCCATCCGCAGTATTTCGAAGAGGCCGCGCGCGCCATCGCCGCGCTCGATTCCGGCGCGGCAGCGGGCGGCTGACCGGGCCATGACACCCGAGCTTTCGCCGGCGAACCTCGCCTTCCTGCCCGTCGCGCTGCCGATCTGTTTCTACATCGTCTGGACCGACCTGAAGTTCATGCGGATCCCGAACCTCGCGGTGCTGGCGCTGCTGGCGGGTTTCGCGCTGATCGGCCCCTTCGTCCTTGACCTTGGCGACTATGCCTGGCGGTTCGTCCATGTCGCCGTGGTGCTGGCGGTCGGTTTCGTGCTGAACCTGACCGGCGGCTTCGGCGCGGGCGACGCGAAATTCGCCGCGGCGATGGCGGCCTTCGTGCCGCTGTCGGACGCGACCTTCGTGATCTACCTGTTCGCGGGGCTCTTGCTGTCGGCCTGGGCGACGCATCGCCTTGCCCGGCGGGTGCCGGCGATCCGGCGGGCCACGCCGGACTGGGTGTCCTGGGAGCGGCGCGATTTCCCGATGGGCATCGCGCTGGGCCCGGCGCTGGCGATCTACCTCGCGATCCCCGCCTTTCTCTAGCGCTGCGGCCGGTAGAGCGCGTAGAGCGGCGTGTCGCGCACTTGCGTCAGGCCCACCCCGGCCTCGATAAGGGCCCTGGCGACCCTGTCGCGCACGTCCTGCGACATCGGGCAATGCGGAACAAGCAGGTAATCGGCATTCGCCAGGCCCGGCAGGCCGTCGTAGTGCCACGGCGCGCCCCCCTTGAGCGGCCGGAAATCGCCGTAAAGCCAGAAGCCCGACAGAAGGTCCGCCCCGAAGATCGCCGTGCCGCCATATCCCGCCGCTTCGAGGTCGCGGGCGATGGTGGTGAAGATCGCGGTATAACCGGCTTCGGTGCCGCAATCCGCGACCGGCGCGCCGGCCAGCGTCACCGGTTCGTCGGTTTCGACCCGGTCGGCGAAGGCCTCCAGCCCGGTGCCCGGCCCGTCGCCGGGCACCCGGATGTAGCGCCGCCAGTAACGCTCCTTGTCGCCCAGCACATCGGCGAGGGCCGGGTTTTCGGTGACCAGTGGCACCATGTCCTCGGTATCGCGCGACAGGTGATGCAGCGGGCTGGACACGACGTTGATCGCCGAGGGCGCGCCATTGGCAAGCGCCACCACCGCCACCAGCGTCAGCGCCTGGCGCAGGTTCCAGCCCAGCCGGTTCACAACCTCCGGCCCCGGCCTGAGCGCCAGCGCCACGAAGGCCAGCAGGTAGATCCACTGCGGATCGTTGCCCCAGTTCTGCCAGGTGACGTAGACGAAGCCGGGCAGCAGGACGAGCAGGATCAGCCCGGCGGTCTTCGCCGCGGTCTGGCGCAACAGCACCACCGCCATGCTGAGCGCCAGCGAGGCCGTCAGATGCGCCGGCCCCGAGATCACCAGATCGACGGAATCGCCCGGCATCGCGCGGAACTCCGACCCGGCGACGGTCAGGAGATCGGCCGCATAGGCCGGCCAGAAGGCCGGCCCGGCGAGGATCGTCACCGCACCGGCCACCGCCAGCCCGGCCACGGCGGCGGCGACGATTGCCCGGCCGTCGCGCGCGACCAGCAGCGCCAGCGCCACCGGCGGCAGGAAGGCGATGAAATAGGTCATCTTGGTCAATGCCATGCCGGCCAGCGCCAGCCCGACGATCGCACCGTCCAGCACCGGCCGCGCCGGCCCGCGCGGCGGCAACAGGACCAGCGGCAGCGCGACATAGGCCAGTGCCCAGGCCCAGCGGTTGTAATGCATCGAGATCGACACGACACGCGCCGCGTCGCCGTGGATCACCGCCAGCACCAGCGCGAGCACGTAAAGCCCGTAGAAATGGCCCCAGATACCCGGAATCCGGCTGGCCGCGACCCGAATCACCGCCGGCAGAAGCACCGCAGCCACCGCGACCTGCGCCAGCAGGATCGCCTGCCCCGCGCTGGCCCCCAGGGCCACGAACGCCGCGATCGGCGCGATCGCCAGCACCCCGATCGGGGTCATGAAATCCAGATGCGGCCATTCGCCGGCCGTCATCCGCATGATCATGTCCAGAAGGTGCAGCGTGTCGCCTTCATGCATGTCGATGAAGAAGCCGCCCTTGGCCAGAAGCGCGGCCGCCCAGGCCGCAAGGCCGAGCCCCAGCACCAGCGTCAGGCGCAGCCAGCGCAAATCCGTCATTCGTCCATTCCTGTCCGCGCGCGGTTCATCTTTTGGCCACATTGCCCGGTCACGGTTGTATCTGCACCGCCGCCGGATCGGCCTTCGGGGGAAACGATGGCACCGATTCGGTGGATTTAGTGCAAAGACGATGCAGACCCGGGGAATTCCGACATGACGATGCATGCCGCCGACGCGATCGAGCAGATCACCGCCGTGCAGCCGCCGCCACCGCCGCGGACGCTGGACGAGACCGGGCTCTCGACGGTGATGATGCGCGACATCCTTCTCAAGACGATGTTTCGCATGAACCTCGAACAGGCCTCGGAAATCGCACGGATGATCTGCCTGCCGATCCCGCTGACGCAGGAACTGATCGACCTGTGCCGCAGCCAGAAACTGGTGGAGGCGACCGGCACGCTGCACGCGACCTCGGGCAACGAGATGGGCTACCAGCTGGCCGATGCCGGCAAGGCGCGGGCGCTCGACGCGCTCAGCCAGTCGGAATACTACGGCGCGATGCCGGTGCCGCTGGCCGATTACGGCGAACAGGTGAAGCGCCAGTCGATCCGCAACATCAGGATGACCCGGACGCAGCTGATGGCGGCGATGGGCCACCTGGTCCTGCCCGACGCGCTGATCGACCATCTCGGCCCCGCCGTGGGATCGGGCCGGTCGATCCTGATGTACGGCCCGCCCGGCAACGGCAAGTCGTCGATCTCGAACGGCATCCGCGACGCGCTGGGCGACCGGATCTACGTGCCGCGCGCGGTGGAATATTCCGGCCAGGTGATCACCGTCTACGACCCGATCGTGCACACCGCGGTTTCTTCGGGCGAGGACAATCCGCTGAGCCTGCGCCGCGCCTCGAACCGGTTCGACGGCCGCTACGTGCATTGCGAAAGGCCCACCGTGATCACCGGGGGCGAACTGTCGATCGACATGCTCGACCTGACCTACAACCCCACGGCCCGCACCTACACCGCGCCGTTGCAGATGAAATCCACCGGCGGCGTGTTCATCGTCGACGACCTCGGCCGCCAGGCCGAACCGCCGCAGAAGCTGATCAACCGCTGGATCGTGCCGCTGGAGGAATCGAAGGACATCCTCGCCCTGCAATCGGGCGAGAAGTTCGAGGTGCCGTTCGACACGCTGGTGATCTTCTCGACCAACTTCCACCCCAACGAGATCTTCGACAAGGCGGCGCTGCGGCGGATCTTCTTCAAGATCAAGATCGACGGGCCGTGCCAGGAGGATTTCCTGAAGATCTTCGCGCTGGTAGCGAAGAAGAAGGGCATACCGCTGGACGAGGGCTCGCTTCTGCACCTGCTGAAGACGAAATATCCGGCGATCGACAATGTCTATGCCAACTACCAGCCGGTGTTCCTGATCGACCAGATGATGGCGATCTGCGAGTTCGAGGGCCTGCCCTACCAGATGACGCCGGACCTGATCGACCGGGCCTGGGCCAACATGTTCGTGCGCGACGAGCAGATCACGCACTGACGGGCCCTGTTCGCCCGCGCGCGGGCGGCCTAGATTGCCGGGCATGGCCCAGGCCCTGCCCGCCCCGTTCGACACCTGGTTCGCCGCCCGCGGCTGGGCGCCGCATCCGCATCAGCTGGCCCTGCTGGACCGCGCCGGCGCACCGGCCACCCTGTTGGTCGCGCCGACCGGAGGCGGCAAGACACTTGCAGGATTCCTGCCAAGCCTGATCGAAATTGCCGAAAAGTCGCAATCCGGGCTGCACACACTCTACATTTCGCCATTGAAGGCGCTGGCCGCCGACATCCGCCGCAACCTCACCCGCCCGGTGGAGGAGATGGCGCTGCCGATCCGGATCGAGGACCGATCGGGCGATACCGGGGCCGGGCAGAAGCGCCGCCAGCGCGCCGATCCGCCGCATATCCTGCTGACCACGCCCGAAAGCCTCGCCCTGCTGCTGAGCTATCCCGACGCGCCGCGGATCTTCGCGGGCCTCGGCCGGGTGATCGTCGACGAGGTGCATGCGCTGGCCGAATCGAAGCGCGGCGACCAGTTGATGCTGTGCCTCGCGCGGCTCGACCGGCTGTGCCCCGGCCTGCGCCGCGTCGGCCTGTCGGCCACGGTGGAAGACCCCGCCGCGATCGCGCGGTTTCTCGCCCCGGCGGGCACTGCGGCGGAGATCCTGCAGGCCGATCCGGGGCCCGACCCGGATATCGCGATGCTGGAAACCGAAGACCCGCCGCCCTGGGCCGGCGGCGGCGGGCGCCACGCGATCCCCGCGATCCTCGACCAGGTGCGCCGGCACCGCACCACGCTGATCTTTCACAACACCCGCGCCCAGGCGGAACTGTTCTTCCGCGACCTGTGGCTGGCCAATGACGATGGCCTGCCGATCGGCATCCATCACGGCAGCCTCGCGCGCGAGCAGCGCAGGAAGGTCGAGGCCGCGATGGCCGAGGGCATGCTGCGCGCGGTGGTCTGCACCGGCTCGCTCGATCTCGGCATCGACTGGGGCGATGTCGACCTGGTGATCCAGGTCGGCGCGCCGAAGAACGTCAAGCGGCTGGTGCAGCGGATCGGGCGCGCCAACCACCGCTACAACGCGCCCTCGAAGGCCTTGCTGGTGCCCGCGAACCGCTTCGAGGTGATCGAATGCCGCGCCGCGCTGGAGGCCGTGCGCGCCCGCGACCTCGACGGCGAACCGCGCGGGCCGGGGCCCCGCGACGTGCTGTGCCAGCAGATCCTGGTCGCCGCCTGCGCCGGGCCCTTCGCGGCCGACGATCTCTTTGCCGAGGTCACCGGGGCCGGCCCCTATGCCGCCCTCACCCGGCCCGAGTTCGACGCCTGCCTCGATTTCGTCGCCACCGGCGGCTACGCGCTGCGCGCCTACGACCGCTGGCAGCGGCTGATGTGCCGCGGCGGTCTGTGGCAGTTGCGCGACCCGCGCGCGGCGCAGCGCATCCGCATGAACCTTGGCACCATCGTCGACAGCGAACTGGTGAAGGTGCGGATGCGGGGCCGTGGCGGCGCGCCGCTGGGCGAGATCGAAGAAGCCTTCGCCGCCACCCTCAGCCCCGGCGACACGTTCCTGATCGGCGGCGAGGTGGTGCGCTACGAGGGCCTGCGCGAGATGACCGTCGAGGTCAGCCGCGAGCGCGGCCGCCAACCGAAGATCGCGGTGTTTTCCGGCACCAAGTTCGCCACCTCAACGCAGCTTTCCGACCGCATTCTCGCGATGTTCGGGCAGGCCGACTGGCCCGGCCTGCCACGCCACACGCGCGACTGGCTGGCCACCCAGCGCCGGCTCAGCCGGCTGCCGGAACCCGGCCGGCTGCTGGTGGAAAGCTTCCCGCATGACGGGCGCGAGCACCTGTGCGCCTACGGGTTCGCCGGCCGCAACGCGATGCAGACGCTGGGACTTCTGCTGACCCGCCGGATGGAGGAGGAGGGGCTGGCGCCGCTGGGCTTCGTATCGACCGATTACGCGGTGCTGATCTGGGGGCTGGAGGCGGCGGCCGACGCGGCCGCCCTGTTCGACCCGGCCCGCCTGCGCGAGGGCTTCGAGACCTGGCTGGCCGGCAACGCGGTGATGAAACGCACCTTCCGCGCCACCGCCCAGATCGCCGGGCTGATCGAGCGCAACCTGCCCGGCCTGCGCAAGACCGGCCGCCAGGCGACATTCTCGACCGATATCCTATACGACACGCTGGCGCGGCACGATCCCGGCCACCTGCTGTTGCGGATCACGCGGGAAGAGGCGATGCGCGGGCTGGTCGATTTCGGCCGGATCGAGGCGATGCTGGCCCGCACCGGCGGCCGGATCGACGCGGTGCGGCTGAACCGGGTGACCCCGCTGGCCGCGCCGCTTCTGCTGGAGGCCGGGCGCATCCCGGTCGAGGGGCAGGGCCGGGAACGGCTGGCGGCGGCGGAAGCGGCGCGGCTGATGGCCGAGGCGGGGCTTGCGGAGCCGGGCGCGAGCCCCTAACTCGCGGCGCATGTCCAGCCATCCGCTGACCCTGAACGGCATCCAGCTGACCGCCCGGGCCTCGGGCGCGCTGTGGTGGCCGGGCCGGCGCACGCTCGTCGTCTCCGACCTGCATCTGGGCAAGGCCGAACGGCTGGCGCGGCGCGGCGGCCCGCTGCTGCCGCCCTATGACAGTGTCGAAACGCTGATGCGGCTCGATGCGGAGCTTGCCGCGCTCGATCCCGCGACGGTGATCTGCCTCGGCGACAGTTTCGACGATCTCGCCGCCGCCGCCCTGCCCGAGACCCAGGCGCTGTGGCTGGCGCGGCTGATGGCCGGGCGGCACTGGATCTGGATCGCCGGCAACCACGATCCCGGCCCGGTCGAGATCGGCGGCAGCCATGTCGCCGAACTGGCCATGGACGGGCTGCTGTTCCGGCACGAGGCGCGGCCCGGCGCCGTGGCCGAGATTTCCGGCCATTTCCATCCCAAGGCGCGGCTCGGCGGCCGCTCGCGGCCCTGTTTCCTCGTCGATGCCGCGCGGATCGTGATGCCGGCCTTCGGCAGCTATACCGGCGGGCTGTCCTGCACCGCGCCGGCGCTGCGCGGGATCATGGCCGCGGATGCGCTGGCGATCGTGACCGGCGGCACGGCGCTGGCGGTACCGCTGCGGGCGCTGTGATCGCTACACCAGCCCGCGCCGCACCACGACATCGTGGAACCGCCGGCTGACCGGCACCCGGTCGCCATCTGCCAGCCGCAGGAACAGCCGCGCGCCGTCGCGTTCTGATCCGACCACCGCCGCCCAGGCGACCCAGTGCGAGCGGTGCACCTGCGCGCCGTCCAGCCCGTCGATCTCGGCCAGCGCATCGGAAAACCGCAACAGCAGTTCCGCCCGCCCCTTGTCGGTGAACACGTCAAGGTAATGATCGCGCGCGGAAATCCGCAGGATGCTGCCCCGCAGATCGGTCTCGATCCGCTCCAGCAGCCGCGGCGCGGCCGCCGGCGCAGCGGCGGGCGCGGCCTCCTCGTCCGTCGCCGCCGCGGCACGCCCGTCGAGGCTGCCGAACCGCAGGAGATGTTCGTCGATCGCCCAACGGATCAGCTGCACCCCGAAGGTGACGGTCAGCACGAAGATGAAGAAATCGCGCAACGACGGCACGACATCCGCGCCGAAGAAGGCGGCCGAGTAGACCCAGATCGGCGGCGACAGCGCGACCGCCATCACGATCGCCACGACGGCCTTTTCAAGCAGCGGATGGGCGGGTTCCAGCCAGGTCTCGATCGCCAGCCGCACCGCCTTGCCGATCAGGATCGACCCGGCCACCACGACCGACCAGTAGATCGTCCGCTCCGCGACCGGAACCTCGACGGTGCCGAACGGCCCGCCCAGCACCAGCATGATCGACAGCACGGCCCACAGGATATAGGGCAGCGGAGACCGCAGCGCTGTCTTGAATTCGCTGGAAAAATTCGTCATCGGCAATTGCAGGACACCGTATTCCTCCCCGCTGTAGGTAATCCTTGCACCGCGCTTGGGCAAGTCACTAGGCTTGCCGCGGCAAACCGGCCCGGGGACATCCGCATGTCCGATACCACGCTTCCGCCCGAACGGGCCACGGCGATCCGCGAGAGCTTCGCGGCGCAAAGCCTGATGACGACCTTCGGGGCCACGCTTGTCGACCTCGCGCCGGGGCTGTGCGTCGTGGCCGCGCCGATCCTGCCAGGCGCGCGCCAGCAGCAGGGTTTCGGCCATGCCGGGCTGACCTTCGCGCTGGGCGACACGGCGGCGGGCTATGCCGCGCTTGGCCTGATGCCCCGGGGGATGGAGGTTCTGACGGTCGAGATGAAGATCAACCTGATGGCCCCGGCCGCCGGCAAGCGGCTGATCGCGACCGGCCGGGTGATGAAACCGGGTCGGCGCCTGACCGTGGTCACCGCCGAGGTCGAGGCCGAGGCCGAGGACGGCAGGCGCCGCATCGTGGCGCTGTTGCAGGGCACGATGATCCCGGTCGAGGCGGCACCCGCCGGGGCCGGCTGACCGGTCAGGCCGTCAGGCCCTCCGGCTCCGCCAGCCCATGCGCCCGGCAGCAGGCGGTCACGGTGTTGGCCAGAAGGCAGGCGATGGTCATCGGCCCCACCCCGCCCGGCACCGGCGTGATGGCGCCCGCGACCTCGGCGGCCGAGGCGAAATCGACATCGCCCACCAGCCTGGTCTTGCCGTCGCGTTCCACCCTGTTGATGCCGACGTCGATCACCGTCGCGCCGGGCCTGACCCAGTCGCCGGGGATCATCTCGGGCCGGCCGACGGCGGCGACGAGGATATCGGCGCGGCGGCAGACCGCGGCGAGGTCGCGGGTGCGGCTGTGCGCGATCGTCACCGTGCAGCTGTCGCCCAGCAGCAGCTGCGCCATCGGCTTGCCGACGATGTTCGACCGGCCGACGACGACCGCCTCCATCCCCGACAGGCTGCCGTGATGGGCCCGCAGCATCATCAGGCAGCCCAGCGGCGTGCAGGGCACCATCGCCTTCTGCCCGGTGCCCAGAAGCCCGACGTTCGAGATGTGGAACCCGTCGACATCCTTGGCCGGATCGATCGCGTTGATCACCAGATCGGCGTCGAGATGCGCCGGCAGAGGCAGTTGCACGAGGATGCCATGCACCGCCGGATCGGCATTGAGCCGGTCGATCAGCGCCAGCAGGTCGGCCTCCGGCGTGTCGGGGTCGAGCTTGTGCTCGAAACTCGCCATGCCGGTCTCGACGGTCTGCCGGCCCTTGTTGCGCACATAGACCTGGCTGGCGGGATCTTCGCCCACCAGCACGACCGCGAGGCCGGGGGTGATGCCGTGATCGGCCTTCAGCCGGGCGACATGTTCCGCCACCCGGGCGCGCACATCGGCCGCAAAGGCCTTGCCGTCGATGATCGTGGCGCTCATTGCCGCGTTCTCCCGCTGACCCCGCCATCGGGGCTGTTGCCGCATCCGGCCTGGGCCGGATGCGCGCCCGGCCGGGGCTCGATGCCCCGGCCGGGCGCCGCTGGTTTCAGAACAGGCCTTCGACCTGGCCCGCGTCGTTCAGCCGGATGACCTCGGCCGAGGGCACCCGCGGCAGGCCCGGCATCGTCATGATCTCTCCGCAGATCACCACGATGAAGCCGGCGCCGGCCGACAGCCGCACCTCGCGCACCGGCACCGAATGGCCCGTCGGCGCGCCGCGCAGGTTCGGATCGGTCGAGAAGCTGTATTGCGTCTTGGCCATGCAGACCGGCAGGTGGCCGTAGCCCGCGTCTTCCCAGGCCTTGAGCTGGGCGCGCACCGACTTGTCGGCCAGCACCTCGTCGGCGTGGTAGATGCGCTTGGCCACCGTCTCGATCTTCTGGAACAGCGGCATGTCGTCGGGATAGAGCGGCGCGAAATTCGCGCTGCCGGATTCCGCCAGCTGCACGACCTTGTGCGCAAGATCCTCGACCCCGGCCGAGCCGTGCGCCCAGTGCTTGCACAGGATCGCCTCGGCCCCCTGTTCGGCGACATAGGCCTTGACCGCCTCGACCTCGGCCTCGGTGTCGGAATGGAAATGGTTGATCGCGACCACCACCGGCACGCCGAAGCTCTTGACGTTGGCGATATGGCGGCCGAGGTTCGGGCAGCCCTTCTGCACCGCCTCGACATTCTCGGGGCCAAGATCGGCCTTGGCGACGCCGCCGTTCATCTTCATCGCGCGCACGGTGGCGACGATCACCGCGGCGGCGGGTTTCAGCCCCGCCTTGCGGCACTTGATGTCGAAGAACTTCTCGGCGCCGAGATCGGCGCCGAAGCCCGCCTCGGTCACCACGTAGTCACCCAGTTTCAGCGCGGTCTTGGTGGCGATGACCGAGTTGCAGCCATGCGCGATATTGGCGAACGGCCCGCCGTGCACGAAGGCGGGGTTGTTTTCCAGCGTCTGCACGAGGTTGGGCTGCATCGCGTCCTTCAGCAGAACGGTCATAGCGCCGTCGGCCTTGATGTCGCGCGCGTAGATCGGCTCCTTCGCGCGGGTATAGGCCACCACGATGTCGCCCAGCCGCTTCTGCAGATCGGCAAGATCGGTGGCGAGGCACAGGATCGCCATCACCTCGGAGGCCACGGTGATGTCGAACCCGGTCTGGCGCGGGAAGCCGTTGGCGACCCCGCCCAGCGACACGACGATGTCGCGCAGCGCGCGGTCGTTCATGTCCATCACCC
>CAYUXM010000035.1:0-17447 GCA_964448765.1 uncultured Rhodobacterales bacterium | reverse complement strand
CGTCCTCCGGGTTTCGGGTGATCTACGCATTCGGGGGGCGAAGTCCAAGGGGTTGGACAAGACGGCGGGCATTGTATATACATTTCGTGTTGAAGAGTTTGCGGGTCGAACGGTGAACGAGGATGCCCCGGCTTTGAACGAGAGCACTATCAAACGCATGTCCATCGCGGAGATCCGCAAGCTTGAGGGTCAGACCGACCGGGACCGCCTTGCCCGCGACGGCGATTACGAGGGCGAGGCGGAGTTCGAGGTCGACTGGGCGCGGGCGGAACTGGTCATTCCCGAACCGAAGCGGATGATCTCGCTTCGGCTCGATCCGGATGTGCTGGCCTTCTTCAAGGCGCAGGGCAAGGGCTACCAGACCCGGATCAACGCGGTCTTGCGCGCCTATATGGAGGCGCAGAAGACCCGGCAGCGCCGCTAGCCGGCCGCCGGCCCGATCAGCCCCCAGGGCGGCAGCCGCGCCTTGCCGGGGAACGCCGGCAGCGCGCGCATCACCCCCGCGCGCAGCCGTTCCCAGAACGCGCCCAGCAGCACCAGGCCAAGGCCCAGCGACAGGATCGCCAGCATCGCGGCATCCTCCAGCACCCCCAGCGACAGCGCCACGACATAGCCCACCCCGGCGATCAGGAACGACCGGCGGTCGATCACCACCGCGAACAGCGCGAGGAACGACAGGAAGGCCACCAGCAGCAGTTGCGATGCCGCCGACCCGTCGGAGAACAGCGTCAGCGCCACCGTGTTCACGATCGCCGGCGCCGCCACGACATGCAGCCAGAACCCGGTCTGCGCCCGGCGCGTCACCCGGTGCGGATCGGACATGTCGAAGGCCAGCGCCGCGGCAAGCCCGACAAGGCCCAGAACGATCGTCAGCACCGCGAAGGGCCCGTCGGCCGACAGCAGGAAGATCTCGCGCGGGTCGGGCAGCGCCGCGCCGCGCAGGATCAGGGCCGCGCCGGCGGTGGCGAAGACGCCCAGCGCCACCAGCGCCATCGCGAAGGGAATGCGAAAGACCGCATACCAGCCAAGCAGCGCCACGGTCGCCAGCGCGGCGGTGGCGACCGCCCGTTCCTGGAACGGCAGCCCCCATTGCCAGCCAAGGCTCGCGCCGGTCTGCAGCGCGGCCAGCGCGAACATCACCGTCAGCGCGATCGAGGGCGCGATCATCCGCCGGCGCCGGGTGAAATAGACGGCAAGCAGGCCCAGCGCGGCCATGGTGACACCGCCCAGCGCCGCGAAACGCGGCGAGGTCGGCCCGACCGCGCCCATTGCCGAAAGGCCGGCCACGCCGCTCCATCCCGCGAACAGGATCACGAGGCCGACGACGATGAAGATCTCGTTGAATCCCTTGAACAGTTCGAAGGGTTCGTCGATCCGCGCGGCGCGGTCGCGCAGCCCCTGCCGCTGTTCCGAGAGCGCGCGGATCGAGGCCGCCTGCGCCTCGGTGATCATCCCGGCCGCGACGGCGGCGCGCAACTCGGCCCCGAACCGGCCGCGCCACCAGCCACCCTCGAGCGCGGCGGCGGCGGCGCGGCGCGCCTCCGGCTGGCCGGGGAAGAACCGGTCAAGCTCGGCCTCGATCCCGGCCTGTCCCGTCGGTGTCGTCATGCCGCCGCCCCGTCGCCGCCGAACTGCATCAGCAGGCTGTCGCCGGTCTGGCCCAGCAGCGCCGGGATCGGCCGGAACCCGGCCTTTTCGTAGGCGCGGACGGCGCGGGTATTGGCCGGGTCCGGGTCGATCACGATGGTCGCGTGCCCCTCGGCCCGCAGCATCGCCACGAAGGCCGCCAGCGCGCGGCTGCCAAGGCCCCGGCCCAGCCGCCCGGCCTCGGCGATCGACAGGTCCACGCCCACCGCGTCGTCGGGCAGGGCCGTCAGCCAGGGCGCGATTGTCAGCCAGGGTTCGATGCGCTGGTCGGCGATGTGCCAGGCCTGGATGTAGCCAAGCTCCGCGCCGGCCTCGCCGAAGAGGTAGGGCCGCGTCGTGTCGCGGCCTTCGACCATGTCGCGGATATGCGCGACCTCCTCGGCCGGATCGCCCCACCATTCCTGCCAGTGCGGCCGGGCGATCCAGGCGGCCAGCATCGGCAGGTCCGCGGCCGTGACCGGGCGGAACTCAATCGCCACCGATACTCTCCACCGTCAGGTTGCCGTTGGTGTAGACGCAGATCTCGGCGGCGATCGCCATCGCCTTGCGCGCGATCGTCTCGGCATCGGCATCGGTTTCCATCAGGCCGCGCGCGGCGGCCAGCGCATACATCCCGCCCGAGCCGATGGCGGCGACGTCATGTTCGGGCTCCAGCACGTCGCCCGCGCCGGTGACGACGTAAAGCTGTGCGCCATCGGTGACGATCAGCATCGCCTCCAGCTTCTGCAGGTACTTGTCGGTGCGCCAGTCCTTCGCGAGGTCCACGCAGGCGCGCTGCAACTGGCCCGGCGCGGCCTCCAGCTTGGTCTCCAGCCGTTCCAGCAGGGTGAACGCGTCGGCGGTGGACCCGGCGAAGCCCGCGACCACCGTGTGCCCGCCGGGGTTCAGCCGCCGCACCTTGCGCGCGCCGCCCTTGATCACGGTCTGGCCCAGGCTCACCTGCCCGTCGCCCGCCACCACCACACGGCCGCCGCGGCGTACGCCGACGATCGTGGTGCCGTGCCAGTTCGGGAAACCGTTGTCCGCCATCGCGCCCTCCATCATCCTGCCGCTATATGGCCGCCGGGCGCGCGCGGCTCAAGCATGCGGCGCGGTTTCGGCGAAAATCGGGGCCGGACATGCGAAGGGGCGGCCCGGCGGGGCCGCCCCTCGATCCGGGATCGGGCCGGATCAGACGTTGCCGTCGATCCAGTCCTTCAGCGCGGCCTTCGGCGCGGCGCCGACCTTGTTCGACACGACCTGCCCGTCCTTGAACAGGAACAGCGCCGGGATGCCGCGCACGCCAAGCTGCGCGGGCGAGTTCGGGTTGTCGTCGACATTGACCTTGGCGATCTTGATCTTGCCGCCGTATTCCGTGGCAAGCTCCTCCAGCGCCGGGCCGATCATCTTGCAGGGGCCGCACCACTCGGCCCAGAAATCGACGACGACGGGAACGTCGGACTGCTTCACTTCGGCGTCGAACGTGTCATCGGTGACGGCTACGGTGGCCATGGTCGCTCTCCTTGGCGGGAATTCATCGGCTGCAGAGGGTATGGAGCGTGCGGGGGGGCGTCAAGGCAGCGCCGTGCCATGCAAGGCGGCCATGACGAGATCGTCAGGCAGCGGCATCAACCGCGGGCCGCGCGTCCACAGGATCGCGGTTTCGATCCGGCGGCCGGGATAGACCTGCGCCAGCGCGGCGGCATAGGCGCCCATCTGCCGCAATATCCCGTCCGGCACCGTCTCCGGCCGGTCGGGAACCATCGCGTTGGTCTTGAAATCGACGGCCAGCACCCGGCCCGGCCCCGGCAGCAGCCGGTCGATCGTGCCGCGGATGCGGCGGCCGCCCAGGTCCGGCAGGGCGGCGGCAATCTCCACCTCGGCCAGCGCCCCGGGCCCGAACAGGCCGGCGAGGTCGGGTGCGGTCAGCACCCGCCGCGCCTCGGCCAGCCGCGCCGCCGCCTCGAGCGTGTCGGCCGCGTCCGCGCCGGTGGCGAGCAGGTGTTCGGCCAGCCCCGGCCAGTCCGCCTCGGGCCAGTCGGGCAGGTGTTCCAGCAGCAGGTGCAGCTGCCGGCCCTGTCGCAGCGCGACCTCGGTTTCCGCGCCGGCCTCGCCCGGCAGCGCCTTGGCGCCGCCGAGATCTGAGGGCGACAGCGGCAGCGGCGCCAAGGCCAGCGGCGGTGCCGGGGTTCGGGCCCAGCCGGGCAGGACCGGCGCCGCCGCTTCCCCCCCGGTATCGGGCGGCGGCCCCGGCGCGGGCCAGTCGCCATTGGCGTGGCGCAGCACCGGGCCGATACCGGCCGCGGCCAGAACCGGGTCTTCGTGCAGCACCGCGCCGGCCCGCGCCATCCCGTCATCGACAAGGGCGTGCCAACTGTCGGTACCCTTGCCCACATCGCCCGCGGCGGCGACGATCAGCCAGACCTCGGCCCGCGTCATCGCGACGTAGAGCAGCCGCATGCGTTCCTCTTCCTGCCGCGCGGCTTCGGCATCGCGCAGCGCGGCGACGGCCGGCGGGCTGGCATCCTTCGCCGCCTTCCACACCGCCGGCCCCTGCGGCAGCGTCAGCACCTGGTCCCTGACATCGACCCGGCGCTTGCCGGTGTCCGGCAGGATCACCACCGGCGCTTCCAGCCCCTTGGCGCCATGCACCGTCATCACCCGGATCGCGCCGCCGCCGCTGTCGAGCTGGCGCTTGACCTCCACCTCGTCGGTTTCCAGCCAGACGAGAAAGCCGGTGAGGCTGGGCACCTCCATCCGCTCGTAGGCCAGCGCCTGCGCGAGGAAGGCGTCGACCCCGTCCTCGGCCTCCTGCCCCAGCCGCGCGATCAGCCGGCGGCGGCCGTCGTGGCGGGTGAGGATCCGCTCGATCAGTTCGAAGGGGCGCAGGAAATCCGCCGCGTCGCGCAGGTCGGTCAGCACCGCGCGCGTCGCCGCATGCGCCTGGGTCTCGCGCAGCGCGGTCCACAGGTAGCCGCGCGCCGGGCGCGGCTGGGCGAGGCGGTAAAGATCGTCCTCCGACCAGCCGAAAAGCGGCGAGCGCAGGGCGGCGGCCAGCGACAGGTCATCCTCGGGCGTGGCGAGGAAGGACAGGAGCGCGGCAAGGTCGCGCACCGCCAGTTCCGCGCCCAGCTTCAGCCTGTCCGCCCCCGCGACGGCAAGGCCCGCGGCCTTGCAGGCGCGGATGATCTCGGCGAACAGGTCCGACCGGCGCTGCACGAGGATCAGGATGTCGCCCGGCGTCAGCGGCCGCGGCTTGCCCGTCGCGGTGGGCAGCATCGTGCCGGTGTCGATCAGGCCCTTGAGCACCCCCGCGATCTGCCGGGCCAGCACCACCGGCGCGGCGTTTTCCGCCGGCAGGTCCACCGGATCGTCCCAGGCGCCGTCTTCGGCCCGGTCGGGCTTCGGCACCGGCGGCCACAGATCGACGCGGCCGGGCAGGCCGGAATGGAAGGCGATGTGCTTCGTCGGCCCGCCGATGCCGCGGTGCAGCCGTTCGTCGAAGGTCAGGTCCACCAGCCGCAGGATCGCCTCGGCGGAGCGGAAGGAATGGCTCAGCGCGCGGTCGACCAGCGCCGCGCCGGCGGCCTCGAACCGTTCGCGGAACAGGCCCCGCATCCGGTCGAAGGCCGTCAGGTCCGCGCCCTGGAAGGAATAGATCGACTGTTTCTTGTCACCGACGACGAAGATCGTGCGCGCCACGTCGCGGGCGCCCTCGCCGGCGGTGAATTCCTCGGCCAGCCGTTCGATCACCTGCCATTGCGCCGGGCTGGTGTCCTGCGCCTCGTCGACGAGGATATGGTCGATCCCGCCATCCAGCCGCCACAGCACCCATTGCGCGACGCCGCGATCGGACAGCAGCGCGGCGGCGCGGGTGATCAGGTCGTCGAAATCCAGCCAGCCGCGGCGCGCCTTGCGCGCGGTGTAGCGCGGCAGGAAGGCGGCGGCGAACCGGTGCAGCGCGGCGGTCTTCTCGGCCGCCTCGAAGGCGATGCGGCGCGGGCGGGTATCGGCCACGCGCTGCATCAGCGCCTCGAACGCGGGCATCAGGCGCGCCGCCGGGCCCAGCCGCACGTCCTTCGTCGGCAGGTCACCGATCTTCGGATCGAAGGGCGCCCTGGCCCCCGCGCCGTAAAGCAGCGGCCCCTCCAGCGCGGCCAGCGTTTCCAGACCCGGATCGGCAAGGTCGATGCCGGCCAGCGCGTCGGCCAGCTTGACGTCGGAGGCCTTGCCGGCACGCAGGATCGGGATCAGCGCGGCGAAGAGCCCCGCTTCGCCGCCGTCGAGCGCCTGCGCGATCAGGTCGCGCTGGGTCATCGCGCGGGGCAGGTCGAACAGGTCGCGCGCCCCGGCCGGGTCGAGCGGCGGGTCGAAGGCCGGCGCGGCGCGGCAGACCAGAGCCAGAAGGCCGTCGACCTCGTCGCCGCCGACCAGAGTGGCAAGCGCATCGACCGCGCCGATATCCGCGCCGTCGGCGAGGCCCTGCAACACCTCCTCGCGCATCAGCGCGGCGGCGCGGTCGTCCATCTCGGTGAAGTCGGGCGGCACCCCGGCCTCCAGCGGGAACCGCCTGAGAAGCCCGGCGCAGAACGAATGGATCGTCTGGATCTTCAGCCCGCCCGGCGTTTCGATGGCGCGGGCGAAGAGCCGCCGCGCGGCGGCGATCGCCGTCGCGTCGATCGGCCCGTCGGCGCCCAGCGCGTCGAGCGCCTCGCGCAGCGCGCCCTCCTCCAGCATCGCCCATTCGCCGAGCCGCCGGAACAGCCGGTTCTGCATCTCGGCCGCCGCGGCCTTGGTATAGGTCAGGCACAGGATGCGCTGCGGATCGGTCCCCGACAGCAGAAGCCGCGCCACCCGGTCGGTCAGAACCCGGGTCTTGCCCGATCCGGCATTCGCCGCCAGCCAGGTGGAGGCCGCCGGATCGGCGGCGCGCACCTGGGTTTCGCTGGCCTCGTCGCGCGGCGTCATCCCACGTCCTCCGGTTCCGGCGGATCGGTCATGTCCCATTCGCCGTAGCGGGCCAGATGGTCGTAATCGCCAAGGTCGCCGACCTGCCGCGGCGCGCGGCGCGCGACATAGCCCTGCCCGGCCTCCATGTAGTGCGCGATCAGGCGGTGCAGCCCTTGCCAGACCTCGTCCACCGCGTTGTCGGCCAGGTTGACGGGCACCTCCGCGCCCGCGCCGCCCAGCTGGATATAGGCCGCCCCGGCCACCTCGACCGGCCCGCCCAATGCCGCGAAACCGCCCTGCCCGGCCATCGCTGCCTCGAGAAACAGCTGCTTGTCAAAGAGCTTCTGTTCCTTCGGACCGGGCGGCTTGCCGGACTTGTAATCGTAGATCATCGCGCGGCCGTCGCTCAGCAGGTCGATCCGGTCGGGCTTGGCCGTCAGCCGGAAGCCGAGGCCGGGCAGGTCGACCCCGCCGCGCTCCTCGATCACCACCGGGCTGCCCGCGGCGCGGCGGTGCGCCTCGTCGGCGGCCAGCCGCCCGGCGATCCGCGCGATCCGCATCCGCCAGAACCGCCGCGCGGCGGGCCAGGCGACCTCGGCGGCCAGCACCCGTTCGGTGGTGGCGACCAGCCGGTCGCGCGCCGCCTCGACCGTCTCGGCCTCCGGCGCCTCGCGCAGAAAGGCCTCGACGATCATGTGCAACGTGGTGCCGCGTTCGCGGGCATCCGCCGTCGGCCGGATCGGATCCAGCGGGGACAGCCGCAGGATATGGCGGGCATAGATCGCGTAGGGGTCGCGCACCAGCGTCGTGATCCCGGTGACCGGCAGTTGCCGGGGCCGGGCGGCCAGCGGCGGGCGCGGCGCCGGGCGGCGGGCGGCCGGCACAGTCGCCTCGGGCCGGTCGAGGTCGCGGGCCAGCGCCAGCCAGTGATCGCCGCGCTCTCGCATCGCGTCCAGCGCCCCGGGCCCGTTCCGGTCGGGCAGCCCCGCCATCAGGTTCATCAGCCGGTTCAGCCAGCGCGAGGGCACCGTCTGTGCCTCCGCATCGCGGCGGGCGCGCGACAGCACGACGCGCGGCGCGGCCACCGCCTGCTGGAAGTCATGCGCCGACAGGCCGATCCGCCGTTCCGGCAGCAACAGGCCCGTTTTCAGCCGCATCTGCCGCGACAGCCAGGGATCGGGCGGCGGCAGTTGCGGCCAGATCCCGTCGTTCAGCCCGGCGAGGATCACCAGGTCCGCCCCCTGCACCCGCGCCTCGATCGTGCCCCAGATCGCGATCCGGGGGTGCGGCGCCTCCGCCGACCGGGCGGAACCGGCGGCCAGCAGGTTGCCCAGCAGGTCCGCCAGCCCCTCGGGCGGCATCGTGCCGCCGTGGCCGGCCTCCGCCGTCAGTTCGTCGATCAGCCTGCGCGCCTCGTCGCCGGCGTCAGCGCGCCACAGCTCGCTGGCGGCTTCGTCGCCGCCCGGCCCGGCGGCCAGCGCCCCGGCCGCCGCCCGGAACCGGGCCAGGTGGTCGGCCAGCGGGCAGACCGCATCCTCCGCCAGCGGTGGCAGGACATCGGCCAGCCAGCCGGCCCAGTCGGCGGCGGGCGGCGGCCGGCCCGCGGCCCAGTCGTGCAGCGCCGCGGCATCGGGAAAGGCCGGCCCGTGGCGGCGCAGGTGCAATTCGAGGTCGCGGGTCAGCCGCAGGTGATCGCCGCGCAGGTCCGACCCGGTGGCGGTCAGCGGATGCTTCAGCAAGGCCAGCAGCGCCTCCACCGTCAGCGGCCGGCCCATCAGCGCCGCCACCTGCCGCAGGAACCGCCCCGGCGGCGTCAGGTCGAGCGGCTGGCCGGCGGAATCGTCGGGCCGGATGCCCCAGCGATCCAGCGCGGCGGCGACGCGGCGGGTCAGCATCCGGTCGGGCGTGACCAGCGCGGCGCGGGTGCCGGTTTCCGCCGCCTCGCGCAGGATCAGCGCCAGCGCGTTGGCCTCGGCCCGCGGATCGGTGGCCTCGATCAGAGCCATGTCCTCCGTCGCCGCCACCAGGTCGGGCAGGTCGCGGCCCTCGGTCAGCCACTGGTCGGTGACCGGCGCGGGCCGCAGCGCGAGGGATATCAGCCGGTTCCGGCCCGGCGCGGGGGGCGGCGCATCGGTCCAGTTCCGGACATCGCCGGGGGCCAGGCCAAGCCGGTCGAGCAGGGCCGCGAAGCGGTATTGCGGGTGATCCTCGGCCGGCACCGGGCCACCGGTCAGCCCGCGCCAGACCGCATCGGGCATGCCGGCATCGAAACCCGGCAGCACCAGCGCGCCCCGCGGCAGCCCGGCCACCGCCGCCATCAGCAGCGCCGTCGCCCCGCGCGACCCGGTGGAGCCGGCCACGATCACCGGCCCCGGCGGCGGGTCGAGGGCCCAGAGCGCGGCCAGCGCCTCGGCCGCGCGGCGCTGGCGGGCGCCGGGATCGGGCGCGGCCTCGGGGCCGAAGTAGCGGGCGACAAGGCGGATGAAGGCAAGGCTGCGTTCCCAGTGCGCGGCGTGGTTCTCGGCCAGCCCCGGTGCCTCCAGCGCAGCCGGGTCGATGCCTTCCATCTGCATCTCGTCCATCAGGTCCGCGAGGCTTTTTGCCAGCGCGGCGGACCCGGTGCCGGGGCCGAAATCCGGCGCCGCGGCCAGCAGCCCATCGACCAGCCGGCCCAGTTCCAGCCGCCGCCGCAGGGCCGGCACCGGCGGCGCAAGACCGGGCAGCGGCAGGGTTTCCAGATCGGTCACCAGCCGCAGCCGCGGCAAGAGCCGGGCGCCCGACGCCTCCAGCATCTCGCGCACCCGGCGCTGCATCCGCCGGGTATTGAGCCACAGCGTGACGCGGGCCAGGTCCTCCGGCGCGCCCGCGCCGTGGCGGGCCAGAAGCCCGGCGACGAGGTCGCGCGGGAAATCCGCGCCGGGCGGCAGGGCGTAGACCTTGGCCGTCATGTCGCCCCCGTCAGCATCGCCTCGGCCGCCGCGATCCCCTCGGGCCGGCCGACATCGGCCCAGCCGCCGGGATGGACAAGGCCGAAAAGCCGGCCGCGCGCCGCCGCCCTGTCCCACAGGCGGTTGAGCGAGAAGACCGTCTCTGGGATATCGGCAAGCCCGGCCGGGTCGATCATCTGCGCGCCGGTGTAGACGAAGGCGCCGCCCCGGCTCAGCCGCCCGTCGGCCGCCAGGGCGAAATCCCCCGCCCCGGCATGACCGGTAGCGCGGTCGCACGGCACCAGTGCCAGAAGCGCGTCCATCCGCGCCGGATCGAACGCCCCGCTCAGCGCCGAGAGCGGGTTCGGCCCGGTCCAGACCGCGTCGGAGTTCAGCGTCAGCACCGGGCCGGGGGGCAGAAGCGGCAGCGCGGCGCGCAGGCCGCCGCCGGTGTCCAGCAGCATGTCGGCCTCGTCGGAAAACCGGATGTCGCGCCCGGCCAGATGCGCCCGGATCATCGCGCCCCGGTAATGCAGGTTGATCACCGGGCGCGCCAGCCCGGCCGCGTCGGCCAGCGCCAGCGCGTGATCGACCAGCGGTTTCCCCGCGACCGCGATCAGCGGTTTCGGCCGGTCCGCCGTCAGCGCCCGCATCCTTGTGCCGAGGCCGGCGGCGAAGATCATCAGCCCCGGCTCAGGCATCGGCGGCCAGCCTTTCCGGCAACGGCCCCAGCACCCCGGCAAGCGGCGCCAGCGCCGGATGCGCCAGCGCGGCGCGGACATGGGCGGCGACGCGCGGCACATGGCGCAGGTAGCCGGGCTTGCCGGCCTTGGCCAGCCGCGCGAAGACGCCGAGGATGCGCAGGTTGCGCTGCGCGGTCAGCAGCGCGGCGGCGGCGGCCAGCGCGTCGGGCTCCGCCCCGGTCGCGGCGGCGAACCGCGCGGTCATCCGGGCGGCGAGGCCGGGCGGCAGGTCGCGCCGCGCGTCGCACAAGAGCGAGACGAGATCATAGGCCGGATCGCCCAGCACCGCGTCCTGGAAATCCAGAAGCCCGACGGCCGCCACCCCCGGCCGCCCCGGCAGCCAGACGAGGTTTTCGGCATGGACGTCGCGCAGGCAGATCACCCGCGGCGGGCCAAGCAGGTCAGCGGCCAGCGCGGCCACCGTTTCGGGCACCCGGCCGGCGTGCGCCGGATCGATCCCCGCACCGGGTGCGAAATCGGTCACGAACGGTTCTGTCAATGCGCCAAGCCGCGCGGCGTCCCAGGCCGGCAGGCCGGGCGGCGGCGGCTGGCGTTGCAGCGCCGCCAGCATGTCGATCGCGCCGGAATAGAGCCGTTCGGTGGCCTCCGGCGCGCGGTCGAGGACGCGGGCGAACAGGTCGTCGCCAAGGTCTTCCAGCAGCAGGAGCCCCGCCGGGGGATCGCCGGCCAGAACGCCGGGCGCGGAGAAGCCGGCGGCGCCAAGCCAGCGCGCCAGCCGGTCGAAGGCCGCGGTGCCGGCCGCGTCGCCGGCGGCATCCATCAGGATCGCGCTGTCCCGGCCCCGAACCAGACGGTCGTAGCGCCGGGCGGAGGCATCGCCGGCCAGCGGCGCGCGGCGCGCCCCGCCCCAGCCGGCGGCATCGAGGAACCGCGCGATGGCGACGGCGCGGTCAGTCATCGCCGGGCTCCGGCAGGGCGGCGAGAATCGCGGCCCAGCGTGGATCGCAGGCCCGCGCCTCGACGATCCGCGCCTCGCCCGCGTCCCCGGGCGCGAAGGCCAGCGACAGGGCGCGGTCGGGCAGGTCCGGCCCCAGCCGGTCGGGCCATTCGATAAGCGTGATCGCGGTGGCGAAGGCCTGCTCCAGCCCCAGTTCGTCGCAATCGCGCGGGCCGGTCAGGCGGTAAAGGTCGGCATGCCAGATCTCGCCCTGCGCGGTCGGGTAGATCTGCACCAGCGTGAAGGAGGGCGAGGGCACGTCTTCGATCTCGCCCGTGACGGCCAGGGCATCCTGGATCAGCGCGCGGGCGAAGGCGGTCTTGCCCGCGCCGATCGGGCCCGACAGCGCGATCACGTCGCCGGGGCCGAGATGCGGGCGCAGCGCCCGCGCGAAGGCCCGCGTCGCCGCCTCGTCGCGCAGGCGGAACCGGCGGTTCGCCGCGGTCTGGGCTGGAACGGTGGCCGGGGTGGCGGGCTGCATGGCGCGATCTTGGCGCGCGGGCGCGGGCGCCGCAAGGCCGGCCGGCCCGGCCCGGCGCGGGCTGGGGTGGGTGGCCGTCATCCCCGGCGGGGCCCGGCGGCGGGCAGGAACTCGGCCATCGTGGCGCGGCCGGGCAGCGGCCGGAACCGCCCGGTCAGCGCCCGGCCGTCGCGAAGCGCCAGCGCCACGTCGCGCGGCGGGCGCGGCCCCGGCGCGGTGGCGGAGCGGCGCAATTCGTCCCAGACCGGCGTCGGACGGCAGCGGGCCTGCCAATGGCCCAGCGCGGCGGCGCAGTGATCGGCCGCGCCGGGGTCGAGCCGCCACAGCGCGAGATAGGCCGGCGTCTGCAGCACCGCGCGGCCTCCGGCGTCGAAGATTGCCACCGCGCGGTCCTGCGCGGCCACCGCCGCCGCGACCAGGTCGGCCCGGGATTTCAGGTGACGGTTGCGGGCGGTTTCGTCGGTAATGTTCTCGAACAGCAGCGCGATGCCGCCCGCGGCATCGGGCTGGCCGGTGACCCGGTAGGTCTGGCCCGAGGGCAGCGGCCAGAGTTCGGTGTAGTAGCCCGCGCCCGCCGCGCGTTCGATATCGGCCAGCCGGCGGCGCCAGCCGGCATAGTCCCGCGGTTCCGGGATCATCCTGAGGTCGCGCAGCCGGTCGAGCATGTCGTGCAGCGACGGCCGGCGGGCAAGGAAGGCGGGTGGCAGCCCGGTGAGGTCGGACAGGACCGGGTTGAACAGGCTCAGCCGCCGGTCGGTATCGAAGATCGCAAGGCCGATCGGCAGATGCGCAAAGGCGCAGGTCAGGGTTTGCAGCGTGCCGTGCAGCGCGGCTTCGGCGCGCACCAGATCCTCGGCAGGCAGGGCGAAACAGGTCAGCCCGCCGCGGCCGTCGGGCCGGTCGACCCGGTCGAACCAGCGCGGTTGGCCACCATCGGCGGGCCGGCTGCGCTGGCGGCGCGGCGCGCCGCATGCCGCCGCCGGTTCCGGCAGCAGCGCCGGAAGCTGGCCGGGCGCGCCGCCCGCACCGCCTTGCGAACCGAGGCCGAGCGCATCGTGATAGGCGGCATTGGCCCAGGTCACGGCGCCGTCGCGGCCCGATCCCCAGGCCGGGACCGGGCAGGCCGCGATTACAGCGCGCATCCGCGCGACCTCGTCCGCCAGAACCTCGGCCACCGGGCCCGGCGTCGCCCGCGCCGCCGGTTCCGTCGCCGGCTCGAGCGTCAGGCGCAGCCGCGCCTCGTCCCGCCGGGCGCGCAGCCGGATGTCGCCCGCTCCGTCCAGCGTGAGCGCCGTGTCCCCGGACAGCGTGGCAAGCTGCGCGGCAAGGCCGGGGAACCGGCCGTCCAGCAGGGTGCACAGGCGGTGCAGATCGTCCGATCCCGCCGGCGCGGCGTCAAGCAGCAGGCCGGCGGCGGGGCAGCCGCCGACCGAGGCGCGACCCTCGAAGACCAGTTCGACCGCCCGGTCGCGCGGCGCCGCCCCCGGCCCGGCCGCGCCATGCGGCCGCGCCGGCAACCGCGACACCGCCCAGAGCGCGACGATCCCGGCAAGGGCCGCCACGAGGCCGAGCAGCAGAAGATCGATGGCCGTCACCGTTCACCCAATGCAACCCCTGATTGTGCTCAGGGTGCCGAAGAACCCGTTCCGAGACAAGGGCCTGCGGTCATGCGATCGGGCGGTTTTCGCCCAGCGGCGCGTCCGGCGCCTCGATCCGGGCGCGGGGCCAGGCGACCTCGACGATCGCGCCGGAGCGTTCGGGCTGTTCCTCGGCGGTCAGGAACGGGTCGCGGGCATTGGCGAAGGACAGTTCCGCCCCGGTGCGCTCCAGCAGCGTCTTGGCGATGAACAGGCCCAGCCCCATGCCCTCGTATCCCGGCCGCTGCGGATCGGCCTCGGCGCGGCGGCGGCGCACGAAAGGGTCGCCGATCCGGCCCAGCAGATGCGGGGGAAAGCCCGCGCCATCGTCCATGATCCGCAGCCGGATCCGGCTGTCGGACCAGTCGGCATCGACCCAGACATGGCCGCGCGAGAAATCGACGGCGTTCTGGATCAGGTTGCGCAGCCCGTGGACGATCTCGGGCTGTCGGCGGATCACCGGCTGCGCCGCCGCCTCGGCCTCGGCCGTCGCGCCGGCGCAGATATGCACCTGCTTGCCGCGGCCGGCATGCGGCTCCGCCGCCTCGCGCAGCACGGCGCAAAGCGGCGCGCGGCGCAGGTGCAGATCGTCCTTCCCGGCCCGGCCCATCGAACGCAGGATGTCGCGGCAGCGGTCGGCCTGGTCGCGGATCAGCTCGGCATCGGCGCGCAGGTCGGGCGCTTGCGCCAGTTCGTCGGCCAGTTCGGAACTGACCAGCTTGATCGTGGCCAGCGGCGTGCCCAGCTCATGCGCGGCGGCGGCCACCACCCCGCCGAGGTCGGTGAGCTTCTGTTCCCGCGCCAGCGCCATCTGCGTGGCCAGCAGCGCCTCGCCCATGGAATGGATCTCGGAGGCGACGCGGCGGGCGTAAAGCCCCTGGAAGATCACCCCGATCACGATCGCCAGCCAGAAGCCGAAGGCGAAGATCTCGGGCACCACCATCGGCGTGCCGTCGGTCATCACCAGCGGCCGGTGCACCTGCGACACCAGCGTGACCAGAGCGATCGCCACGGTGCCCAGAAACACCGTCGCCCCGGTCTGCAGCGCGGTCGCGGCGATCGTCGCCGGTGCGAGGATCAGGAGCGCGAAGGGGTTGTTCAGCCCGCCGGTCAAGAACAGAAGCATCGCGATCTGCGCCGTGTCGAACAGCAGCGTCAGCGTCGCCTCGGTCTCCGACAACCTGCGGTTCTCGGGATAGATGAAGGTCGACAGCAGGTTGGCGATCACCGCCGCGCCGACGACCATGAAGCACAGCCCGAGGTCGATATCGATCCCGTAGACGCGCTGCGCGACGGCGATCGCCGAGATCTGGCCGAAGATCGCGATCCAGCGGATCAGGATCAGGGTGCGCAGGCGCACCCAGTCGCTGCGGGCCTCCCGTGCCGGAGGGATGGGGCCGACGTCGCTCATGTCCCGGTCATCTGGGTCCAGTTGTCACATTCGCCCCGGCCGTGCTTGAACACGGGGCCCGGATGCATGATTTATGGCCCGTAGCCAAAGGAGGTGTCCATGCCCATCCCGACCCGTGCCTATGCCATCGGTGCCGCGGCCGTGGTCGGCCTCGGCCTTGCCGCGACCGTGGCCGTCACGGTGCTGAGCCCCGCGGACCGGTTCGCGGAGTGCCGCACCTCGCGCGTGGCCGGCGGCGCGGCGATCGGCGGGCCGTTCACGCTCGTCGATGAAACCGGTGCGACGGTGACCGATGCCGAGGTGATCACCGAGCCCAGCCTGATCTATTTCGGATATACGTTCTGCCCCGATGTCTGCCCGCTGGACAGCGCGCGCAATGCCGCGGCGGTCGAAATCCTGGAAGAACGCGGATACACGGTGACGCCGATCTTCATTTCGATCGATCCCGAACGCGACACACCCGAGGTCGTGGCGGAATTCACCGACGTGATGCATCCACGCATGATCGGCCTGACCGGATCGGAGGAACAGGTCAAGGCGGCCTCGCAGGCCTACCGGACCTATTTCAGGAAACAGGAGGGCGACCCCGAATACTACCTCGTCGATCACTCCACCCAGACCTATCTGGTGTTTCCCGAAATCGGCTTCGTGGAGTTCTTCGGCCGCGAGACGATGCCCGAGCAAATGGCAGATACCGTCGCCTGTTTCGTCGACGCCGCCGGTTGAAATGCCGCCTGCCGGCGAAGCCATCCGCCAAATGGCAAATTGACCCGGCCGCGAGCGCGCCCTAGAACCTTTGAAACACGGAACAAAGGGGGCCGGCATGGCCGAGGACAAGTTCGCGGAACTGGGCCCTGACAGGTCGCTTCTGCTGGTCGACGATGACGAGGCCTTCGTCAAGCGCCTGGCGCGCGCGATGGAAAAGCGCGGATTCGAACCCGAAACCGCGGAAAGCGTCGCCGCCGGCAGGGCGATCGTGTCGGCCCGGCCGCCGGCCTATGCGGTCGTCGACCTGCGTCTGGAGGACGGCAACGGGCTCGACGTGGTCGAGACGTTGCGCGACCGGCGGCCCGATTGCCGTGTCGTCGTGCTCACCGGATACGGCGCCATCGCCACCGCCGTGGCCGCGGTGAAGATCGGCGCGGTCGACTATCTCGCGAAACCCGCCGATGCCAATGACGTGACAAACGCGTTGCTGGCGCGCGGGGAATGCCTGCCGCCGCCACCGGAAAACCCGATGTCCGCCGACCGGGTCCGGTGGGAGCATATTCAGCGGGTTTACGAGTTGTGCGACCGAAACGTTTCGGAAACCGCGCGGCGGCTGAATATGCACCGCCGGACGCTGCAGAGAATTCTGGCAAAGCGTAGCCCGCGATAGCCGCTTTCACGCGCATCCTTCCCAGCCTCTTGCAATCGGGATTTTACTTACTAATATGCGCCCGATCTGGATTTAGGGGCCAACATGAATATCGATCTCGACGCGCTTTCGCTCAAGGAACTCAAGGAACTCCGCAATCAGGTCGAAAAGGCGATCAATTCGTTCGAGGAACGGCGCAAGGCCGCCGCCCTGACGGAGCTTGAGGAAGCGGCGAAGAAACTCGGGTTCTCGCTGTCGGAACTCACCGGCGCTCCGGCGAAAAAGCGCAAGGCCGTGGCGCCGAAATACGCCAATCCGGCCGATCCGTCGCAGACCTGGACGGGACGGGGCCGCCGCCCGCGCTGGGTGGTCGAGGCGCAGGAAGCGGGCAAGTCGCTCGACGATCTGACGATCTGATCGCGGCTCAGCCGCGGGCCGCGTCGATCTCGGCCATCAGGGCATGGTGGCGGGCGGTATAGGCCGCCCGAACCTCTTTCGGCGGGCGCGGCGTGATCACGATCCCGTCGGTCAGCGCCGGCGCCGGACGGCCGAAGAACCGCGTCGCCTCCGTCTGCGCGAAACCGGCGATCTGCACCGCTTCCAGCCAGGCAGACACCTTGTCGGCCGCCTTGATCGCGGTCTTGATCGCCGCGGGAAGCGTGGCCGGCAGGCCGAACCGCAGGTGCACCGCCGCCGTCAGCCGTGCGTCCAGCTCGCCGTAGCCGGGGCCGATCGCCGCCTTCACCGGGCTGATCATGTCGCCGATCACGTATTCCGGCGCGTCGTGCAGAAGCGCGGCAAGCCGCCAGCGCGGCGCGATGCCGGGATTGCCGCGGGCAAAGAGCGACTCCACCAGCAGCGAGTGTTCGGCCACCGAATAGGGAAAATCGCCGTGCGTCTGGCCGTTCCAGCGCGCCACGAAGGCGAGGCCATGGGCGATGTCCTCGATCTCGATATCCACCGGCGTGGGATCGAGCAGGTCGAGCCGCCGGCCCGACAGCATGCGCTGCCAGGCGCGTTTCATGGCCGCACCGCGACAGGGCGGCCGAAATGACGGGCGAAAAGGGGGCACGGGGTTCCCTCCGGCAGGCTGCCGGGCGAGCATCTCGCGCCTGCGGCCGGGATAGTCAAGCGATGCGGGCCGGATCAGGTTTTCAGAAACTCTTTTTCCTGATACGGGACCGGCCAAGGAATAATAACGGAGCGCTTACGCAAATGCCGGCCGATTACATCATCCGCGACATCGATCTTGCCGACTACGGGCGCAAGGAACTCGACATCGCCGAAACCGAGATGCCGGGCCTGATGGCCCTGCGCGAGGAATACGGGCAGGCCAAGCCGCTGAAGGGCGCGAAGA